>JAAUSZ010000281.1 GCA_012031875.1 Desulfobacula sp. | reverse complement strand
ACCCTGGCGCCGGTGGAGGCCCAGATCAAAGGTCTGCATGACGCTTTTTACACGGCCGCGGCCTGGCCCTCCTGGCCCTGCTCCTGAGCATCCGGGCCCATGTCCGGGAGACCCGGCAGTCGGGCGAATAACCCTTTTTATAATCTGCTTGACGGATTTGTGACAGGATTTCCCCGGCTTATTCGTCCAGCACCCCCCGCACCTGAAGGACAAGATCCGCCATGGAAAAAGGCTTCTGGATAAAGGAGACTCCCTCATCCAGGATGCCCTGGTGGGCGATGACATTGGCGGTATAGCCGGACATGAACAGCAGTTTGAGACCCGGATACAGGCTCGTCAATCGCCCGGCCAGGTCCCGGCCGTTCATTTCCGGCATGACCACATCGGTGATGAGCAGATGGATCACCTCTTCATGGGCCTGGGCCAGGGTCATGGCTTCGGTGGGGGAACCGGCCGGCAGGACCTGATAGCCCTTCCGTTCCAGCATCATGCGGGTCATCTGTAAAATGGCGGCCTCATCCTCCACCAAAGGATGGTTTCATTTCCCCCGGGGATGGAAACGGCCGAAGGCTGAATCTTAGGGGCATCCTCTTCAGGCTCGGACCGGGGGATATAAATCCTGAAGGTCGTCCCTTGGTCCGGCTCGCTGTAGACATTGATAAACCCGTTATTCTGCTTGACGATGCCGTAAATGGTGGCCAGGCCGAGGCCGGTGCCCTTGCCCACATCCTTGGTGGTGAAAAAGGGTTCAAAGAGTTTGTCCATGGTTTGTCTGTCCATGCCGCAGCCGTCATCGCTGACAGCCAGCAGGACAAAATCACCGGGAACAAAACCCGGATGCTCCCTGCAATAGTCCCGGTCAAAGGTTCTCATGCCCGTCTCAATGGTCAGCTTACCCACTCCCGTAATGGCGTCCCGGGCATTGACACACAGGTTGGCCAGGATCTGATCAATCTGGGAAGGGTCCATTTTAACGGGCCATAAATTCCCGGCCGGTTTCCAGATCAGGTCGATGTCCTCTCCGATGAGCCGCTGCAGCATGGTGATCATATTTTTAATGATCCGGTTCAAATCAAGGATCCGGGGGCTGATAACCTGTTTTCGGGCAAAGGTCAGCAATTGTTTGGTCAGGTCGGCGGACCGCCGGGCCGCCTTCTGGATCTCTTTTAAATCCGTATGAAGGGGATGAGAGTCCGGGACCCGTTCCAAGGCAAATTCAGTATGGCCCAGGATGACGCCCAGCATATTGTTAAAATCATGGGCCACGCCGCCTGCCAGACGGCCCACGGATTCCATTTTCTGGGCCTGGGTCAACTGCTCCCGGAGCTTCTCTTGTTCCGCTTCGGCCTGTTTCCGCCCGGTGATGTCGGACAACAGGTTGAGAGTCGCCGGCCTGCCCTTCCATTCGATGGTGACCGTGTTCAGTTCCACCCACCGTTCATTCCCGCCCCGGCGGACCACCCGGAAGGGGTACACCCCTGGCGGGGCCTCGCCTTTGAGCCGTTTGAGGTGACGCTCAAGGACCATTTCTTTGTCCCCGGGGTGGATATAATCGGAAAACGGCCTATCCATGACCTCTTCCGAGGTATACCCCAGGAAATCAAAGGCCTTGTTGTTCACAAACCGGATAAGCCCGTCCTGGGCCACCAGGATCAATTCATTGGAATTCTCCACCAGGAGCCGGTATTTTTCCTCGCTTTCCCTGAAGATTTCTTCGACCCTTTGCCTGGCCGTAATATTGGTGATGATTTCCCCCGCAAAGATAAGGGGAGTGATACTCATGTCGTCAAAAGATTTAATTTTCTCCACCGCATCCATGCCCAGAAATCCGGTGCAGAATCCTTCCTGCATCAAGGGGACGGCAATCATGGATTGAACCCCCCGGTCCTGAAAATAAGATCTCAGGGCGTCGCCCTCGGGCATTTCCGTAACACCGGAAAGGGAAAAGAGACGGCCTTTTTTATGGACCGTCATGAGATCGGCCAAAAGGTCAAGGGGGACCTCCTTGCTCCTGTCCATCACCGAGGGAACGCCCTTGGCGCACCATTCGTTTGTGATGGTGCTGGTAAGGCGTACCAGATCGTGCCTGGAAATATAGACACGGTCCATACCTGCGAATTTCCCGACAATCTCCAGCATATCATGAATGGCCCCGTCAACCCGTTCCAGGGGAACATTGATGAAATCTGCGGAGAGCTTGATGAATAGCCGCTGGATTTCCTGTTCTCTGTCAAAAGGTGTTTCAGGCATGGGTCACCCTTTTTCAATGGCTGAATATATCTTCCGGTGGTGTGAAGTATCGCTGGTGGATTTTCAGGACATGATATACCAAAAAACCGGGGATTGCAAAAAAAATTAGTGGATGACGCCTTTATTTTAAGGGAAAAATATCTTACAAGCAACGGAATGAAATTCTTAACCCTTTTGACCAGAATACCGGAGGCCCGATGACAGACATATTGTTCCAACCCGTCACCATTAACGGATTGACCGTCAAAAACAGAATTTACCTGCCGGCCATGCATCTGGGCATGGCCCAGGACTATGAAACCACAGACCAGATCATTGATTTTTATGCCTTGCGGGCCAAGGGCGGGGCCGGGCTCATCTGCGCCGGTTACGCCACGGTGGACGAGCTGTCGGGGAACACCCAGAACATCGGGGCCCATGATGACCGATTCATCCCCGGACTTCACAAACTGGCAACGGCTATTCAAGAGAACGGGTCCCTGGCCTGTCTGCAGCTCAACCATGCCGGGCGGTATAATTTTTCCTTTTTCATGCAGGGAAAACAGCCGGTGGCCCCCTCGGCCGTGGCCTCCCGCATGACCGGCGAGACCCCCAAGGAGATGACCCGGGACGAAATCCATGAAACCGTGAACGCCTTTGCCGCCGCTGCAGCCAGAGTTAAAAAAGCCGGCTTCGATGCCGTGGAAATCCTCAGCGGGACCGGGTATCTCATTAGCGAATTTCTTTCCCCCCTGACCAACAAGAGAACCGACGAATACGGCGGCAGCCTGGAAAACCGCATGCGGTTCGGCCTGGAAATCATGGAAGCGGTCAGAAAAGCCGTGGGGCCAAAGTTTCCCCTCATTGTCCGCATGAACGGCAATGATTTCATGCCCGGCGGCAATCCCCGCAAGGAACTCCGGGAATATGCCAAGGCCCTGGCCTCGGGCCCGGCCGATGCCCTGTGCATCAATGTGGGATGGCATGAGGCAAGGGTCCCCCAGATCGTCTCCTGTGTGCCCCGGGGGGCCTTTGCCTATCTGCCAGGGGCATCAAGGAGAGCGTCAATGTCCCCGTCATTGCCAGCCATCGCATCAATGACCCGGAAACGGCAAGGGAGCTGATCCAAAACAATATGGCCGACATGGTGGCCATGGGCCGGAGCCTCATCGCCGATCCCCTGCTGCCTGAAAAAGCAAGCCAGGGGAGGGAAAAGGACATTGTCCACTGTATCGGCTGCGCCCAGGGCTGTTTTGACAATTTGTTCAAACTCAAGCATGTGGAATGCCTGTGCAACCCCCTGGCCGGGTATGAGAACCAGGCCAGGGCCGGCCGGACTTCGGCACCGAAAAAAGTCATGGTCATCGGAGGCGGGGCCGCAGGCATGACCGCAGCCCTGGCCGCCCATGACAAAGGCCATCAGGTAAGCATCCATGAAAAAACAGGCCGTCTGGGGGGCCAGCTCTTTCTGGCCGCAGCCCCTCCGGGCCGGGAGGAATTCGCCCAGTTTGCCCGGGACCTGGCCCGCCAGGTGGAGCTTCGCCACATTCCCGTCATATTCAACAGTATGGTGGACGAGGCCCTGATCCAGGCTGAAAAACCCGATCATATCATCCTTGCAGCGGGCTCATCTCCCTTCATTCCGGAGCTGCCCGGCCTGGATCTGCCCCATGTGGCCCATGCCTGGGATGTCCTTGAAAACAAGGTCCCCACCGGCACCCGGGTAGCCGTTATCGGCGGCGGCGCCGTCGGAGTTGAAACCGCGCTTTTCCTGGCTGAAAAAGGAACCCTGTCCACCGATATGGTAAAATTCCTCCTGGTGAACCGGGCCGAAGATCCGGAAACCCTTTATGAAATGGCCACCAAAGGCAGCAAGACCATCCTCCTCATCGAAATGATGGACAAGATCGGCAAGGATATCGGCAAATCCACCAAATGGGGCATGATGCAGGACCTGGGACGGTTCGGCATCCAGACCCTTACCGGATCAAAGGTGGCCCGGATTACGCCGGAAGGCCTTGAGGTGGAACAGGGGGGGACAAATTCAGCAGATCAAGGCCGACACCGTTGTCCTGGCCGCCGGGTCAAAACCCGATACCCAATTGGCATCTCTCTTAAAAGATACCGGCATTCCCTTTGACCTTATCGGCGACGCCCAACGGGTGGCCACGGCCTTTGACGCCGTCCACAGCGGCTACCGGGCCGGTATGGCCATAGAATAACAGCAGGGAGACCCATGATTCTCCGGCTGGGTAGGGAGGATCGTGGGAATCCAATCATGGGGCCATGTCTTTAATTATTTTTTGGATTGTTTCCAGAAGAAGCGGAATTTTTCTTTCACAGGTATAAAATACTGTTTCTGCATGAATATCGGCATAGTGGTGCGTGATAATATCGCGCATCCCTTTTGCATTTTTCCAATCAACCGCCGGACAACCTTTTGGGCCGCTCCTTCAATTTGACGCAAGACTTCCAGTACAAGGTCTGTATTATGCATAGACTGTTTCATGATCTATTTTCTTTTTTAAAAACGGATTCATGGTATCTCTGTAGGTAACGAGATCCACCGGCCTGTGGAGCCGTTCCTCTAAATCATTCTTAATACCGGCCAGCATGAACAGATCCGGTTCTGAAATCCGGATCACTATATCCACATCACTGTCTTTTCCAGCCTCATCCCGCGCCACGGACCCGAAAACACCGATGGTCATGATATTGTATTGTTCCGCAACCTCTTTCTTATATTTGCGCAGAATTTTTATGATTTCTTTTTTGCCCATTGTTTTTCCTCTCAAAGGCATGTTTGCATATACGTTTTTATATTAATCATAAAACAATAACAAGGCAATCCGTTTAATTATCCGCAATTCAGAGGAGCAAGGTTGCAGTGACTTAAAAAATTCGATATGAAAAAACATGATCAAACAAAGGGGTTCCGAAACAATGCTGCTGTCCATTCTAAAAATACCTTCTTGCTCCGGTCCTGATGGTTCAGGGAAGACAGGTCAAGCAAAACACCCCCCGGCTGCCCGAGGCCGCAGGGCCGAGAAAGGGCGTCCGGGGGGATGGAGGAAAACAGATCCGACTCCTGATCCTGGGGGATTCGGCCGCGGCCGGCGTGGGGGTGGACCTTCAGGACAATGCCCTGGCCGGGCAGATCCTGGCCTGTTTCGGGCCGGATTACCGGGTGGAATGGACGCTCAAGGCCAAAACCGGCGTCACCACGAAAAAAACCCTGGAATACCTGGAGGCCCTGGCCCCGGACGTGTTTGACGTGGCGGTCACCTCCCTGGGGGTCAATGATGTGA
>JAAUSZ010000280.1 GCA_012031875.1 Desulfobacula sp. | reverse complement strand
GGGACCGCAAAAAACCCAAAGGTTTTTTGTCCCCTACCAGGAGATCAGGGATGAGAAATATGATCTGTCTCCTAAACAATATTTGGAACCGGTCTTTGAAGATATTGAATATGAAAACCATCCCTGATTCTGGACCGATTGATTGCCAATGAAGTCGGGGAAATCGAGGACAAAGATCTGGCTCAAATTCAAGCCGGGATTGTGCGCGAGTTGCTGGAATTGAAGGGGATAGTGGGATGAAATATGAACCCTTAATAAAAATTGCTAAAATTACCTCTGGTCAAGGAGCTCCAAAAAAGAAAAGTGATTTTTCAGAAGAAGGGATTCCTTTTGTTCGCGCAGGAAGCTTAGAAGGTTTAATTAATGGCCAGTCAGAATCTGACCTTGAGTTAATCAAACCAGAAACAGCAAAAAAATATCGCCTAAAACTCTTCCCAAAAGGATCGATTCTTTTGCAAAAAGTGGAATGTCCGCAACTAAGAATAGAGTTTATGTGCTTAGAAATGATGCCTATGTTGTCAGCCATCTTGCTGTTTTGATACCCAAAAAAAAATTAGACTCCGAGTACCTAAAATTCGTATTTCAGAAATTTCATCCGTCTTGTTTAATCAGAGATTATGCATATCCATCAATCACTATAACTGAAATTGAGTCATTTAAGATTCCATATTTTGAGGATGAAAAAAATAGATATAGAATCGCCACCCTGCTGTCCAGAGTCGAATCCCTGATTGCCAGACGCAAAAAGAGCATCACAGATCTGGATGAGCTTTTGAAAAGCACTTTTCTGGAGATGTTTGGTGATCCGGTGCGGAATGAGATGGGGTGGGAGAAAAAATATTACGGAAAATTACTGAAAAGTTTTCGGATGGACCCTTTTGGATCTAATTTAAAGACGTCGCACTATGAATCTTTTGGTATAAGGGTTATCCGATTAAATAATGTCGGTGTTTGGGAATTTTTGGATAATGATAAAGCGTATGTAAATATTGATCATTATGAGAAAGTGCTGAAAAAATATACCTGCTATTCGGGAGATATAATAATTGCAACAATGGGCACTCCAAATATCCGAGCTTGTGCTGTACCCCATAACATTGATAAATCAATTAACAAAGCAGATTGTGTTCTATGCAGACCAAAAAAGAATATTGTAAATTCTTCATATCTATTAGGCCTGCTGAATTTGCCACAGTTTTTATTTTTAGCGGCAAAGCTATTTCATGGTCAA
The DNA here is from genome assembly GCA_012031875.1 of Desulfobacula sp. GTDB lineage: Bacteria > Desulfobacterota > Desulfobacteria > Desulfobacterales > Desulfobacteraceae > Desulfobacula. Next base: position 4,311 of record JAAUSZ010000280.1, on the reverse strand, counting down.
ACACGAACTCGAATAAGTATGGGGCAATTAGCTAAGATTTTGATCCCAATCCCCCCTCTTCCCCTCCAAAATCAATTTGCAGAAATTGTTGAAAAAGTCGAAACCCTCAAAGCAAAATACAAGAACAATCTCAATGATCTTGAAACCCTGTTCGGCGCTCTGAGCCAGAAGGCCTTCAAGGGCGAACTGGATCTCAGCCGGATTCCATTGGCAGTACACTTGAAACCAAAAGATATCACCACTGCCAAGCCTTACGTGGGTGAACCAACCCTTACCGTTCTGGACAAACCGGTTAAGACGTCGGAAAGCCGAGAGCAGATCCTTCACCAATTATTCAAAACATTTCTTTCAGGCTCTCAAAACAAATCGATAACCCTGGATGATTTCTGGCCGGAGGCGGAAGAAAAGTTCCTGGATCTCATGGATGAGGATGCACCGCCTTTGGGGGTAGCGGACTATGACCGGGTCCGGGACCTGCTGTTTGAAATGCTTGCCTCAGGCAAGGTTGCCCAGGTGTTTAATGAGCAGGAAAACCGTATGGAGATCCGTGAGGTCTCATGATCCTCCTCCGGTTGAAAATAAACGAACCGTTCCGGTGCCTTCAGGCAGGGTTTGAGCTTTATTTTCAAAATGATTGGGATCGAACCGAAAGCCGCGGCGGTTTTGCCCCCTATGTGCTGGCAGGTCCCAACGGCAGCGGAAAATCAAACGTTCTGGAAGTTCTGGCCGCCATTTTTTATCACCTTCAGTGCCAGTATCTGACCATCCGCCCCCAAGGGTTTGATTATGATGAGGAGGAAAATCCGGGCGGATTCCGGGATGAAAGAAGTGTGCCCGATGCCTTTGAACTGGAGTATCTGACCTTTCCGCCGGTTAGCCCGGAATACGGGGATGAAAAGATCCTGGTTCATATCAGGATTGTGAAAGTTCCGGGCAGCAGTGCCAGGGTGTATCTGCTCAATCACCCGGATGTGGATGCGGATACCCCCCTTCCCAGAACCGAGGCCGCTGAAATGCTGCCCGAGCATGTTATAGCCTATTCATCCGGGGAAAATGAAATCCTAAGCCTCCCGTTTTTTAAGATGCGGTTTATCAATTATGATGCCTATCTTTATCATCTTACCCGGCAGTCGGATTATCCGGAGCCGGAAGGCCGGATGACCTTTCTGGATTCCCAGATGAGCCAGGCCCTCTTGATCTGCAATTTTCTGTTCCAGGATGAACCATCGCTTGAACCGTTTAAAACCGATGTCGGGGTAAAAGGATTAAAACAATTCCGGATCATCATCCGGCAGCACCGGCGGGTCGAATATAACGTGGAACTACTCGAAGAGTTTGAAAGATCAAGGACGGAATTCCCATTCGGAACTGAGGTTGAATTAACTTCGGCCTTTAAAAAAAATGTTCAAAGAGAAGACGGATCAGTCCGAAGAATAGGTGTCATCGACCGGTTGGCCCAATGCGCCACCTGCTCTTTTATGGATGAAGAAACAGAATCTTTGATTCTGGATTACTGGGTCACGCCGGAAACCCGAACAGCATTCAAAAACCATTTCTCATCCATACTGGATCTGTTTCAAAGTTTCCAGGCCCTGATCGCTCTGAACCTTTACCCGGTCAGTGATGCAATGAAAAAAGCGTTGTATCGGTCGGCCAGCCTGTATGTGAATGAAACCGTGCCCATACTGCCTTTGGATGAGCGGGTGATCCGGTTTGAGGATCTGATCCTGCTAAAAGAGGGGGTAAACGCTCCGGTATATGCCAAATCCCTGTCTGACGGGGAACATCAATTTCTCCACACCCTGGGGCTCTGCCTGCTGTTTAAGAATAAAAACGCACTCTTTCTGCTGGATGAGCCGGAAACCCATTTCAACCCGGACTGGCGTTCAAAATTGATTTCACGGATCAGGGATTGTTTTGGTATGTCCTATCGAAAGACCAAACGGGAAATGCTGATCACCACCCATACCCCGTTTCTGATATCCGACAGCAGGCCCGAAAATGTCCTGGTATTTAAAAAAGAGGATCAATCCGTCACTGTATCAAGACCGGATTACAATACGCTTGGCGCCTCAATCAATAAAATCACCATGAAAACCTTTGGCAAAAAAGAGACCATCGGCGGCTATGCCGATAGAATTCTGAATGATATGAAACAAAGGTTCGCAACAGGTGAAAATCGGGAAGCACTCCTTGAAGAAGTCCATCAGAAACTTGGCGATTCCATCGAAAAAATACTGTTTACCAAAACCCTTCTGGACAGTATGGAAAAGGACGAAACCTGATGCTGTTCCCCTATGTGTATGTTCCGCACCCCATGGAAATCATGAAGCATTTCCTGGATTTTATTTTTCATGAAGTCTGGTGCAAGGCGCCTGGGTCCGGTCCTTACCATTTTGCCCTGTTTGATGATATGCCGGAATTAAAGGAGCTGATGGAAACCTTTCATTATTCTGATACAAAAGGTGCAGATTTTTTTAATGGGCACATTGAACGGATTTATCAAATTTTTTCAACCCTGACAAAAGATCAGATCGCGCAACTGTCCGCATGGTATGATGACAATAATGAGCTTGAAAAAACCTGCCGTAACGATCCTGCCATTGCAACGGTCCGGTACAGCGATTTGAAAGCTTTCAATGTTGGGCTTGCAGAGCAGTTGTCACGTTTTTTTAAGGGCCTTTATTCCCAAAACCTCTTGGGCCTGTCCGATCTAAAGGAGAAAATTGGAAATATCGACGATCACTATCAAGCATTTATGGCCCAAAACAAAGAGGGGAAATGTCCCTTTTGCGGTATCCACGATATAAAAGGCATTTACCACAGTAAAAGAGAAGCCTATGATCATTATCTGCCAAAGGGCATCTATCCGTTTAATTCGATCAATTTTAAAAATCTGGCGCCGGCCTGCCAGGAGTGCAACAGTTCTTATAAACTGACCAAAGATCCGGCATATCATCCCAAAGACCCCTTAATGACCCGAACCAATGGAAAGCGCAAAGCATTTTACCCTTTCTCCTCTCGTCCTTATAAAATTGAACTGGAACTTCAGTTGGATTCCACGGATTGGAACAATATAGACCCCCGGGACATAAAAATTTCTTTCGGGCCTGAAGTGTTAAAGGAACAAATCAGCACCTGGGAGGATGTCTATGGTATCCAGGAACGTTATAAAGCCAAATGCTGCGGGGAAAACGACGGCAAATACTGGATAGAGCAGATTTTAGATGAATGGCGGGAAGATGGGAAAACACCGGACGAATTTTTGGAAACACTCCACAGAAACACAATGAAAAAACCCTTTGCCGAAGCCAATTTTTTAAAAGGGCCTTTTTTAAAAGCCTGCAAAGAAGCCGGATTGTTTGGCCATAAGATTATCCCTGTCCATCGAAGTTAAATTCTGAATGATAATCAACTTCCTAAATTTACTCCCCCATCACCAAACCGGTTAAACGGTTCCCGGAAAAGCGGGTGCTTATATATGAATTTTGTTTCAGACGCACAGTGCTTCATGAAGTGCGGTCTGGGCTTCAGCGAACCGGTCCCTTTCAACGATAAACTGCATATTGGTCTGCCGGCTTGTCTGTGAAACAGCAATAATATTGATGGACTTATGAGCCAGGGCCTGGGCCGCTCTGGCCATGATTCCGGGCTGAGCGATGTTTGAGCCGATGGCGCAGACGATGGCCACCGGTCTTGTCGAGACCTTTTCCATGACCTCATTGAGTTCAGCCAGTAAATGGGGCGAACAGTCTTTCTCTTCGATGATCAAATCAATGGTATTGGCATTGGTCATCTTGGAGATGTAAGAGATACGGTATTTGTCCAAAATCTGCATGATACGGAGATCAAATCCCACCGCCCCCACCATTCTGGTATCATGGATTTCTATGCAGGTGACCTGCTTGGAGCCGGTGATAATTTCAACCTTTGACTCCGGAGCGATGAACTCCTTTGTGATGAGCGTTCCCGGGTGATCCGGGTCAAAGGCGTTTTTCACCCGGATGGGGATATTTTTGATCTCAAGCGGCTTTGATGCTTTCGGGTGGATGGCCTCCATGCCCACATCCGCCAGTTGGTCGGCCACATCATAATTGGTATTACAGACGGGTCTGACGTTTTTTTCACCGATGATCAGCGGATCACCCGAGCAGAGATGGTATTCCTTGTGAATGATTGCCTCATCAGCGCCTAATAATACGGCCACTTTTGAGAATGTGACCTCGGAGTACCCCCCTGTCAAATTCTCTCATGATTCCCTCTGTTCCTTTTGTGTAACCGGTTGCAAAACAGATGGTGGAAAAGGGGTCA
>JAAUSZ010000279.1 GCA_012031875.1 Desulfobacula sp. | reverse complement strand
AAAGGCGGCAAAGGAGAGCTTGGTGATATCGTGAACCCCCATTTTTGCCTGCTGGTTCAGGGTTTCCACATCCTCCAGCACAATATTAAACCGGTATCCGTGAAGATCGATCAATTTTCGGGCCAGGGCCTTGAAAATAAAGGTGTCGTTGGGGCAGGGGGAATAGGCCAGGGCATAGGGATGCTGTTTATTCATAGAAAGTTCTTATCAAATTTTTCTTTCAGAAGGGAATTTTGATTTGAAAATTTTTCTTACCCAGGCCATGGGTACCCTGATTGGAGAATTGCTTGATTCTTCCAAATTCAAATCAGGGCTTTCGGATATCTTTAAGTCTCTGGTTTCTATAAAAATTGGAAAATGACCGTCAAATGTATCTCCAATATGCTTTAATGGCAGCTTGACTAATTTGATTCTTTCTTTTTCTATATATTTGAATTCCAGTTCAGCAACATTGTTTGAAACTCTGATTTTTCAAATGTTTACAATTGTGAACTTTTTTACAACCAAATTTCCAATTTGGACATAAAATATTTTATAAAAACAAATTGTTATTTGAAAAACTCAGGGTAAACCCTTAGGAAAAAAAATTCCCAAAATATAACAATAATTTCTGAGAAAAAAAATATATAAAAATATTGTAAATACATCATGTTAAGAGATTCAGACCCGAACGGAATGGCATAAATATTGCTCTCTTAAACTAAAACTAGTCTGTTGTAAAGTATAGACGAAAAGTCACAATCGTTATGTCGATTCCGGTTTAAAGAGATTTGTATCCTCAATAATGGAATGCGAATTCTCTTATTGTAGATGGTTTTGTATCATATCATAAAGGAGGAGGAAGGATGAGAAAACAGGTTTTATGCTTATTCGTTTTTCTAATGGTGATTGGTCTTGTCACAGCTGCGTCTGCGACAACAATTACCCAAGCTTTTAGCCATGCATTCCGGGACAATGAGGGTGCCAGCCCGGTTTTTACCGGGCAAGGGGATAATTTTACTGTGGGTGTCTCCTTGGTGGTCCCTGACGGCAACAATGGAACTACGGCAACGGCGACACACGAGGCGACGGGAGGGACAATATCACTCATCAATTTAGCGTATCAAATGCGCCCAGGCTCATTTGTAATTGAAACCAGTTTCGCTGAGGCCCAGACTAATGGATGGCTATCGCCTTCGGTAATCACACTGACAAATGGAACAGACGTTGCCACCAGAACAACGCCAGACCGTAGTAGTGCACAGAAGATGGAGTTTGTTAAAAACCTTTCTATTAAAGGATCAGGTGTTTCTCCTACCGTTACATGGGAAGTGCCTACCACAGGTCCTGTGGTTAGCAGGATAACGTACGAGCTATGGAACAATGATACAAACCAAATTGTGACAGGCCAAAGCCCGGTGCCATTAGGAGCAAGCGTAGTAGCAGTTACGCTGGGCAATCTGGAGATAGGCACGAATTATGCCGTACGTATCATGCCCGAGCAACGGGATGCGCATGGAATAGTATCTCGCTCGTCTAATTGGATGGCATGGGAAGCAAAAAACGGGGAGGCACAGGGGACTGTATTGGAATTAACAACCGGATCGCCTGCTGGAGCTTCGCAACTCGTTGATACTCCGAATGAAACCTTCAAAATCGAATTCGATTATCGGTTTACAACCACCACAGGATACTTGGATGTATCGCTTGCTGATATCTCCATCGGGACTCGACTGGAAGCCCCATCAAGTATTGGCAGCGAGTTTTTCCATGCTGTGTTCGAAGTAGAAGCCCCAGAGTTCTTTGATTTGGATAATGCACTGCTTCTGTTTCTGTTAGACGGGCCAACCGGATCAAACATACTGATTGACAATATAAACTTTCCAGGCCTATCAAACGGAGATTTTGAGCAAGGCTTGGATCTGTGGACAGAAGTGGGAGAGGGCGTTATTGGCACGCGGACCATTCCCGAACCGACAACAATGCTTCTTTTCGGTCTTGGTCTTTTAGGTCTTGCAGGAGTAAATAGAGGAAAAAAATAGAAACAAAATTTGAACCAGTTTTTAAAAGCAGAGTCATTAAATCGGCTCTGCTTATTTTATATTCATAGAGTGTTCCATAAAAAAATTATACTATATGAACAAGTATTGCTGTCACAGCCGATTCTTCAATATTCAACTCAATAATATATCAACCTGATAATCGTTTGCCGGATGTATTATTGTATTTTTAAAATGGCATTTGTATGGGAAAAGAAGATCTCAAGCTCACTGCTTCCATGTCAGAACCTGGATTATCATATCTCATTAAAGTACATCCGGGTTGGTAAAACCAACTTTACTTTTAAGCCCCCATGCTTATGATTTACTGACATTGAATTGGATATAATCAGGAGCAACCAAAAGGGTATGAAAAACGGCGGGTCAGCAGCGGCACCCAAAACCCGGCCCCGGAAGGACGCGGGCCCGGGTTCCAAAGAGCTTGACAGGATCATTGTCCGGGGGGCCAGGGAACACAATCTCAAAAATATCGACATCGACATCCCCAAAAAAAAGATGGTGGTGCTCACCGGTGTCTCCGGGTCCGGCAAGTCCAGCCTGGCCTTTGACACCATCTTTGCCGAAGGCCAGCGCCGGTATGTGGAATCCCTTTCCTCCTATGCCCGGCAATTCATCGGCCAGATGGAAAAACCCAAATACGACACCATCCGGGGGCTTTCCCCCACCATCGCCATAGAGCAGAAGGCCGCCAGCAAAAACCCCCGCTCCACCGTGGGGACCATCACGGAAATCTATGATTATCTCCGGGTCCTCTTTGCCCGCATCGGCACCCAGAAATGTTATCAGTGCGGAAAAACCGTGGGCCGGGGCCATGCCCAGGGCATGGTGTCCCAGATCCTGGCCCTGCCCGAGAATTCAAAGGTCCTCATCCTGGCCCCCATCGTGGAAAACCGGAAGGGCGAGCACCGGGAAAAATTTGAAGACCTGAAGAAAAGCGGGTATGCCCGAGTCAGGGTGGACGGGGTGGTCCAGGATCTTGAAAATATCCAGTCCCTGGCCAAAAACAAAAAACACCATATTGAAGTGGTGGTGGACCGGCTGGCGGTGAAACAGGACCAGGCCTTTGAAGGCCGGCTCACGGATTCCGTTGAAAGCGCCTTAAAGCTCGGAAACGGACAGATCATTGTCCATATCCCGGGCAGGGAAGACCTGAAAATGAGCGAGGCCCGGTCCTGCTGCGGGATCGCCTACCCCGAGCTGACCCCCCAGCTTTTCTCCTTTAATTCCCCCCTGGGCATGTGCCCGGACTGCAACGGCATCGGCACCCTTCTGGCCATGGACCCGGACAAGATCATCCCGGACAGGACCCTGACCATCCGGCAGGGGGCCATTGTTCCCTGGAAAAACTATTTCATTAAAAAGCCGCGGTTTCAAAATGACCATTCCTGGGGAATGAGCCAGTTGAAAGCCATGGAGGATCAATGGGGCATTGATTTTGACACGCCCTGGGAAAGCCTGCCCCAAAAGGACCGGGACCTTCTGTTGTACGGCTCCGACGACCGGGAAATGACGGTGAGCTGGAATTCAGCCAAGATCCAGGGGGAATTCACCCGGACCCATGAAGGCCTCATCCACACCCTCATGCGGCGGTATAGGGACACCCAGTCCGAAAGCCAGAAAAAATACTATTCAGACTTCATGTCCGCCTCGGTCTGCCCCTCCTGCCAGGGGAAACGCCTGAAAAAAGAGGTCCTCCACGTCCATGTCAAGGATCATTCCATCAAGGATGTGACGGCCATGACCGTGAGGGAGGCCCATGAATTCATCAACGGGCTGGATCTGACTGGCAACCAGGGGCTCATCGCCGAAGAACTCTTAAAGGAAATCTCGGATCGCCTGGGGTTTCTGGTCAATGTGGGCCTGGACTATCTGTCCCTGGACCGGAGCGGGCCCACCCTTTCCGGCGGCGAATCCCAGCGGATCCGGCTGGCCTCCCAGGTGGGTTCCGAGCTGACCGGGGTCCTCTATATCCTGGACGAGCCCTCCATCGGCCTTCACCAGCGGGACAATATCAAACTCCTGAACACCCTTCACCACCTGCGGGATATCGGCAATTCCCTCATCATTGTGGAGCATGACCAGGAAACCATGGAAGAATCCGACTGGATCGTGGATATCGGACCCGGAGCCGGCCACCTGGGGGGAAGGGTCGTGGCCCAGGGAACCCCGGCCCGGATCAAAGAGAACCCCGCCTCCATCACGGGCCGGTTCTTGAGCGGAAAAGATAAAATCCCCGTCCCGGAAAAGCGAAGAACCCCGGAAGACCACGGAGATAAATGGATCACCATTGTCCGGGCCACGGAAAACAATCTGAAAGACATCACCGTCAACATTCCCCTGGGGCTTCTGGTGGCCGTCACCGGGGTCTCGGCGCCGGGAATCCAGCCTCATCAACCAGATCCTCTACCCGGCCCTGGCCCGGACCCTCCACGGCTCCCAATTGAGTGTGGGCCGCCATGAGACCATCACCGGGCTCTCCCATCTGGATAAAATCATCAATATCGACCAGAAACCCATCGGCCGGACCCCCAGGAGCAATCCCGCCACCTATACCAAGGTCTTTGACCATATCCGGGATTTCTTCGCCCTTTTGCCGGAATCCAAGGCCAGGGGATACCAGAAGGGCCGGTATTCCTTTAATGTCAAGGGCGGGAGGTGCGAGGCCTGTTCCGGCGACGGCTATATCAAGGTGGAAATGCATTTTCTGGCCGATGTCTATGTTCCCTGCGAGGTCTGCCAGGGCAAACGCTTTAACCGGGCCACCCTTGAAATCCTGTACAAGGACCATTCCATTGCCGATGTCCTGGACCTCTCGGTCATGCAGGCGAGAGAGCTGTTCGCCGACCACCCGGCCATCACCCGGATCCTGGACACCCTCATGGACGTGGGCCTGTCCTATATCAAGCTGGGGCAGGCCGCCACCACCCTTTCCGGCGGAGAGGCCCAGAGAATCAAGCTGGCCCGGGAGCTGGCCAAACGGGAAACCGGGGAAACCCTTTATATCCTGGACGAACCCACCACGGGCCTTCATTTCCAGGACGTCAAACTCCTGCTCTCCGTCCTGTCCCGGCTCACCGATGCCGGCAATACCGTCATCATCATCGAGCACAATATGGACGTGATCAAGACCGCGGACTGGATCATTGATCTGGGCCCCGAAGGCGGCAGCAGCGGCGGGGAGATCATTGCCCAGGGGCCGCCGGAAAAAATCGCCCGATCCCGGAAAAGCCATACGGGCCGGTATTTAAAGGATATTCTGACTCCAAAGGCGGAGAAGGCGCGATGAGTCTATTTAAATGGGTAATCCGCCCCTATCTTCATATCCAGTACCTGGTTTCCAAGCTCCTTAAAACAGGGGGCTTCACAAAAAACCGGGCCGTCTATCAGAAAGCCCCCTGCCGGAACACGGGAAATTTTATCAAGGACGGGCTCGTCCGCCACCATGTCAAACAGTTCCACGAGTCTTCCTGTTCCGTGGCCTCGGTGGTCTCGGTCATCAATGTCCTTCTGGAAAACAGGGGACGGCCCCGG
>JAAUSZ010000278.1 GCA_012031875.1 Desulfobacula sp. | reverse complement strand
CGGCCACCACGATGCCGTTGGCGGCCCCGCCAGTTCGTCGATACGGTTGCCGCCCATGTCCGCGGGTTTGGAAACGGCATTGTTAAGCCCGTTTTCAATGGCGAAAACTTTCATGTCCGCATCATTGGTGCCCACATCCGGGCCCGGGATATAAATTTCCTTATACCGTTTTAAAAGCCTGCCAAAGCCCTTGATAATCTCGCGGCGGTCTTTTTCAGACAGGGCTTCAGGCTTTACAATGCCGGACTTTCCCCCGCCAAAGGGAAGGTCTGCGGCCGCGTTTTTAAGGGTCATGCCCCGGGCCAGGTTGTGGATAATATCCGGGGTGATGTCCGGCAGCATCCTGGTCCCGCCCATGGAGGGCGAACCCATGGAGAGATTGTCCACCACCAGGTATCCGCCGATTTCGAGAGGGCTTTCCTCATTCCACATGCAGGAGACCAGGCGGGGCCCCAGCCGGTCCACCCGTATGCCCAGGCGTTTGAGCCGGTCCACATCCAGGGGGCCGAATTCAAGAAACCGCAGGGGCCCGTCCTTGATGAGCCTGTTTTTCCGGATATTCTGGGGAAGGGTGTCGTTTAAAAATTGATTCATTCTTGACGGGATCATGGGGATTCTCCTTTGCATGCCCAAGGCAATCCATTTGACTGTTGAGAAAAAACAGGATACATCCAAAGAGATCTGATGTTAAGATACCGGGATTCAATGAAAAAATAAAGGGGTTTGATATGAACCATTCTGGGAAAGAGGCGGGTGTGGCGCTTTTGAAAAGGACCTATGACCTTTATCATGAAACCCTGGCCGGGCTGGATGCAGAGCCGGTGTGCCGGGAAAAATGCGCGTGCTGCTGCACCTGCAACGTCACCCTGACCAGTCTTGAGGCTGGCTTTCTCATGGATTCCCTGGGGGATGAAAAGAAAAAAGACCTTCTTAGCCGGATTGAACAAAAATTTCCGGTGGCCCGCTATATCCCGCGAATGACCACCAACGGCTTTGCCCGCCTGTGCATGGAAGACAGGGAGGTCCCGGAGGAGGAAAACGACCCGGCCTTTGGGGTCTGCCCCCTGCTGGAGGATGATCTGTGCACGGTTTATGAGGCCAGGCCCTTTGGGTGCCGGGCCCTCCTGTCCGAGGCCCATTGCGGCAGGGAGGGGTTTGCCCGGGTTCCTCCCCTGGTGCTGACCCTGAACACCCTTTTTCTCCAGGTCATAGAACACCTGGATCAAGACGGGTTTTCCGGAAACCTATCGGATATGGCCGCCTTTTTTTTTATCCGGGAAAGCCTTTAACGGCAAGGCCGGCAGCCCCCAGGATACGGCCGGGCAAGGGCTTTTTGTGCACAATGAAAAAATCCCGGCCTTCATGGTGCCGCCCAAACACCAGAGGCGGCTCAAGGCCTTGATGGGGGATCTGAGGGGGCTTTTAACCGGCTTGACTTCATCGTCCTAAGTATATTATGAAGCTTCAGTATAAATGAACACGTTCTGATAACCAAATTGAGGAAGGGCCATGAGCAAGAATATTGTTGAGAAAATTGATGACCGGGTCAAAATCCGGACCGTCCTTGCCAGCGTGTCGGATAAGACCGGGCTGGAGACCTTGATCCCCGGTCTTGTGGCGGTGAATCCCGATATCCTGATCCTGTCCACGGGCGGGACCTATCAAGCCATCGCGCAGATCCTGGGGGAAAAAGCAGGGACCTGCCTGAAACAGGTGTCCGATTATACGGGCCAGCCGGAAACCCAGGGCGGGCTGGTGAAAACCCTGGATTTCAAAATCTACCTGGGGCTGTTGACCGAGACCTATAATGAGGCCCATCAAGACGATCTGAAGCGGACCTCGGCCCTGGCCATCGATATGGTGGTGGTGAACCTGTATCCCTTCAGCGAGGCCATCGCCAAAAAGGGCGTGACCCCGGAAGAGGCCCGGGGCAATATCGATATCGGCGGGCCCACCATGATCCGGGCCGCGGCCAAGAATTTTATCCGGGTGGCCTCGGTGGTGGACCCTTTATCCTATCCGGGGGTTCTTGAAAAGCTGAAGGCTTCAGAGGGGTGTCTTTCCCTTGAAGACCGGTTCGGTCTGGCCCAAAAAGCCTTTGACCATACCGCAGCCTATGACCGGGCCATTGCCGGATATCTTGCCTCGCAACCCTTCGGCAGTGTCGCATCCTGCTATCATTCGGGAGAATAAGCCATGTCCAAAGACCTTAAAGCCATGTACAAGACCATTATGGATGATCATTTCACTCCCCAAATGGAGATTTCATTTGTTGACGGGGAAAAGCGCCAGACCCTGATCTATGAAAAGGTGTCCTGGGTCATTGACGGGGTGAACAAGGGCCTGAGGTACGGGGAAAATCCGGGCCAGGAAGCGGCCCTGTACCGGCTGGTCAACGGGAACCTCATTCTGGGCGGCACCCGGACCCTTGCCCCGGGCCGATACCTGGTGTCGGATATTGAACTGCTTCAGTCGGGCAAGCATCCGGGCAAGACCAACCTCACCGATACGGACAATGCCCTGAACATCCTGAGATATTTCACCGATACCCCCTGCGCTGTCATTGTCAAGCACAACAACCCCTGCGGCGCGGCCCGGGCCAAAACCCTGGAAGAGGCCTTTCACAAGGCCTATATGGCCGACCGGGTGGCGGCCTTCGGCGGCTGCATCGCGGTGAACAAGGCCCTGGACCGGGCCACGGCCGAGGCCATTGCGGCCCAGTATGCCGAGGTGGTGGTGGCCCCGGAATTTGAGGAAGGGGTCCTGGGAATCCTGGAAGCGAGAAAAAATTTAAGGGTCATCCGGATCACGGCCATGGACAAACTCCAGACCTTTATCGGCGAGCGGGTGGTGGATTTTAAAAGCCTCATGGACGGGGGCCTGGTGGCCCAGTGGTCCTTTGTGCCGGAAACCCTGTCCAAAACGGATTTGACCCTGGCCTCCACGGAATACAGGGGGAAGACCTATAAGGTGAACCGGGAGCCCACCCCCGCGGAATATGAGGACCTGCTCTTCGGGTGGCTGGTGGAATCGGGCATTACCTCCAATTCCGTCATCTATGTCAAGGACAATGTGACCGTGGGCATCGGAACCGGGGAACAGGACCGGGTGGGCGTGGCGGAGATCGCCGTGGACAAGGCCTACCGGAAGCTGGCGGACCGCTATTGCTTTGAGCGGTATGGGATGGCCTTTGCCGATCTCACGGACCCGGACAAGAGGGCGGAAATCGAGGCTGATGTCAAGGCCGTCAAGGGCGGCCTCATAGGGTCGGCCATGGTTTCCGACGCGTTTTTCCCCTTCAGGGACGGCATTGATGTGGGGCTCCGCCAGGGTGTCAAGGCCGTGGTCCAGCCCGGCGGATCATTGAATGACTACCAGTCTGTGGAGGCCTGTAACGAGAACGGGGCCACCATGGTCTATACCGGCCAGAGAAGCTTTAAACACTGAGGTCTATCTCATTTTCAGGATGATCAGCCCGGCCAGGGCCAGCACCAGGAGGAGCACCAGGATAAAGAGTCTCAGGGGGCCTTTTTTTTTCCGCATAGGGGTCCTGGAGCAATCGCGAGGACCCCTTGGGCAGCACCGCAGTCCTTGTCAGGGTGTTGCCGAAGGAAATATTGATCCGGGCCCGGGAATTGACGGCCCATCCGCAGGCGTCCAGGATGGGGGACAGATTCCTTTGGCGAAGTTTTAATGCCGCCATGAGGATGGAGGGGCCTGAGACGGCCAGCATCAGGCCCATGATGGCCAGGGGGACTTGCCACCAGAGCAGGCCCATGAGCCCGGTGATGACCGATGCAATGGCGGTCCCGATGGCGCCCACGGCCAGCCCGATGGCGGCAAAGATTCCGGCGAATTTCCCCACGTCAAAGGCCTTGCGTTCAGGCGGCTTGCCCGGTTCCGGCGTCTGTCCCGCAGCGGTTGCCGCTGCCGCGGCATTTTTATCCACGGCCTTGTCCCGTTCAGCCGCAAATTTTTCAATCTGGGTCCGGATCATCCGGGATAGCCGTTTATAGGGAGACCAGAAGGCCTGCCGGATGCTGATGGGGTGATCAATGATCTTGATAATGGTGGCGTCCCAGTCCTGGTTCTTCCGGTCATAGAACACACCGTTTCTTCCCGCAGTCAGGCTGTCCGAGTCGCCCTGGGTGAAGGCTGCCGCGATGAAGATCTTTTCAGGCGAATCCTTGCGGCTGCATTCACAATAGGCCAGGTACACCCCTCCCGTCTGGGCCAGGGCGCTGTGGGAGGCCGGGTCTTTGACCCGGACGCAGAGATCGCAGCTCCGGCTGTCCAGATACAGGGTGCCGGCCTGGAACACCGCCTTTTTTTCAGGTGTATAGAAGTCCCGGAAGGATATGAAATTGTTGAGCAGGACATGGAGCCGGCAATAATAGTGAATGAGCCGATCCAGGGAATCAAAGGCGGATGCGGTTGCTTCAAGGGCCTTTTCCTTTTCAAAAAGCCCGGCAATGAGGGGCTCGCTTTGACTGTTCAGAATTTCCCTGATCCGCTGCAGGCCCAGTTTTTCCGCAGGGTTTTCTTTTTTATCGGCTTTCCATGCTTCATAGAGGAAAAATCTGTCTTTGATCAGGTCCCATTCTTCCGGGCCGAGGATATCCTTGTCTTCTTTGAGCAGGGGAGTCACCACCCTGTCCCTGAAATCCGACAGGGCCTTTGCCCAGGCCGGGTTCACGGCTCCGTGAAGCGGAAGGCCCGCCCGGGCCTGGACCGCGGCCAGGGGAAAGGCTGCGATATCCTGTGTGTTTGAGGACAGGGGCATTTTTGAAACAGCTTCATACTGGTCTCTGGCCGGATTCATGGCCGGGGCCGCGGCGGGGTCAAAGGCCGCCAGCCGGCACCGGGTGAAATAGTCGTCCACCTTTTGCCGGACCGCCTCAAAATATCCGGCCGCGGTTCCGGTGTCATCTCCAAGGGGTAAAATCCCCGTGTTTTCTCCTTCAGCCCGGCGCCACCATTCTGAATACTGCCTGGCTTCGGTGAAAAATTGGTCCGCCTTTTCCTTGGTAATTCCGGGCAGGCCGCTGCGGTCCGGCTCAGAGCCCAGGCAGGCCATGATGTCCTCAATGACCTGCCGGAGGGCCGGGTCCTCCGATGCCGTGGCAGGGATGATGCCGTCGCCGTTAAACCGGGTGTTGGCGAAAATTTTGACCTTATCCGCCACATCTTCCGGTGTGATGGCGTCTGCCTGAGCCTTGCCCGTATTTTTTAAAATTTCCCCGGCACAGAAAAGGATGTCTTTGGCTTCCGGGCTTTCTTCATTGATGGCGGACAAGGGAAGATGGGGGTTGGCCCGGGTCAGATCATCCGGGGTTTTGATCAGGGAGAGGGTCCAGTTCAGCGCTTCAATGATTTCCGGGGCCCGGATGCGTCCGTCCTTGTCTTTGTCCATGTGGGCCAGGGTGACCGGATCGAATTCCAGGCCCTGGGTCGGGCAGGCCAGGGCTGCCCAGAGTTTTGATCCAGGTCCGGAATGGATGAGATATCCTCGCCGGAATTGATCAGGACATGGTCAAAACCGCCGATACGGACAAAGCGCCATTTGTGAGGGGCGGCAACCGG
>JAAUSZ010000277.1 GCA_012031875.1 Desulfobacula sp. | reverse complement strand
CTGGCGTCTGGGCCTCATCCTCCCTCAAAGGAAGTCCTGCCCCATCCCCTACTCAGACTCCAATGGCGGCCTGTTTTCCACGGCGGGCTGGAGATTCTGGCCGGAACCGGGTTATCTGACGCTGATGGTCTTGAGCGCTCCCTCCGCTCTTTTCCTGATCCTTATGATGACATCCTCCGGCAGGATGTCACTTTTATATTTTTCGATAAAATCAGTCTGGGCGGCGTCAATTTGATGGACCAGCTTAAGGCAAAAATCCGTTAATCTTTTCCGGAGGACGACCTTGCCTATCTTTATTTCCTCTGCAAATTTGTGCCAGTGTCTTTCCATGATCCACTCGGGCCTGTTTTCCCCTCCGATTTTCATGGCCAGTTTCTGTGACAGGTCTTCATAGATATCCGTGCACATCATGTCATAAAAAGGCGCCAACCGGATCTGCTTTCCCTGATACATCAGGGACAGATTTTTTGCATGCCCATCCATATTGCCGATCAGGACATTAAAAAACACCCATTCCAGCAATTGCTGAAGATCTTTAACCGGATTTGCGGAATAGGCCCGGACAAGATCAAAGCAGGCCTTAAGGTCCGGCCCGCCATCGGCCTGGTATTTCAATTCATGGGACAGCCCCAGGGCCTGGCAGAAATCCTCCTGATGAATCCGTCGAACCACTCCATGATCGAAACCCCTGTCATATCTTTTTACCACCAGGGCCTTTTGGGAGCCCCTGCCGACAATTGAAACAGGCGGAACATTCAAGCCGACAGAGTCCGCAAGCATCATACAGAAGCATTCGTTTTCAACAGACCCCTGAAAATGTGCCATGGCGGGTTTCAAGATAGCATTGCTCGGGGCTCCATTCATGGGAATATAAAAGTCCGGATCCTTATAGAAAAGCGCCAGTTTTTCCTGAGCGCCTGCAAGCGACATCCGTATCCCCTCCCGGCCTGCAAGCAAAGGGCGTCTTGGGATCTGCGCGATGATGTCCGCCAACTGCTCATCCGACAGGGGGAGATATTGATATTGGTCCGACGATTCCGGCATTTCCGGCTCAGGCAGAATGGATATGGCTCCTGCACACTCCCCCCCGATCCGTTTGAGAAGCGCAAAATCATTTTTATCCGAGATCCCGAGCTGTTTTGAGATTAATTTTCTGACGGCGGATTCCGGCAGCAGATTGGCAAAAAAAGATTTCACGGTATCATGGAGAAAAGCGCCTTCCTGCAGGGGCAAAGAAACCGAGATCCGGAAAGCCTCCGGGGATTCAAGCCATTGCCTGGAATATTCAAATGAAAACCGCCGCCTGCTGTTAATACTTAAGGAGCCGACCCGGGTTTGCCCGAAAAAAACATTCAAAATTTCCAAAATCAGTTTTCTCCGCGCTTGATCAGATGAAGCTCAAGGCCCAGGCTGCTTAACAATTCAAATACTTTTCCAAGCTGGGCCGTTGCCTTACCCTTTTCAATCTCTATGATAAATTTCCGGCCGACATCGGCAAACTCAGAGATCTCTTTCTGGGTTAATTTCAGGGATTTGCGCGCCTCGAGCAGATACTGCCCCAGTTCTTCAGGGCTGTTAATTTGAGTTGAAGGTTTCAATGTATTGTCCATATAAAAGTTTCCGATCAGATACTTTTAGCCCTATGGAAGACAAAATGCAAGAAAAAGTTTCCGCTCCGGGACTTTATTGGTTTTCGCCGGGACCGGGATTATTTGAAACAGTTAATCAGCGGTAATGAAAATACATTATAAAGTTTGACACGCCTCGGCTCTTCAGCCCGCGTCTGTAGCAGCCGATTGTTGGGCAAACTTTTTATTTACAGGTAACGCCTCATATCGAGAGCACCATGAAAGACACCCAAAATCTCAACCATATCCGGACGTCGAAAAAGATATGCAATTCGGTAATGACCATAGAGGATGACGCTAATATTCCCCTCAGCTCCACCCGGTAGCGGTAACCGATCTCCGGAAACTCCTTTAAAATTTGAACCTTCCGGTAAATTCCCTCTACAACACGAGCGGCAGCCGACGGGTTATGCTCGGCGATATATTTGTAGATGTCTTCCAGCCAGATTACGGCCTCGTCAGTCCATCTTATTTCTGCCACAGCCGAATTCGCTTTCCCATTTCCTCATTGGAAATAGTGCAGCCCTGTCTCGCATCTTTAAGACCACGTTCAACCATTCCGGTGAATGCCAATTCTCGGACAATTTCCTCATACGTGGCATCCTCTGGTTGCGCTTCGATGATTTCTTTCATTTTTTCTTTTGTCGTCATATTTTCATCTCTCCTATTATGCCCGACACCAAGCTATGCGTAGCTACCGCGTAGTCTGCTGCGTCCGACATGAGCTTTTTGTTATGTTGCACTTCGCTTGCCCCCGAAGAGTATGGCCTGTACATCAGAGGATGGGGCCTGGGCGGAAATTGCCGAATCTTTTCTCATGAAATGAACCATACTGGTAAACGCCTCCATTTGCTGGGGCGTGTTGATTGTTGCGCCGAGCCTCTCGAACTCAGCAAATGCAGAGATGACGGGTACAGATCCATATAAACATACTCTGCACTTTGCATCTGCCGTTCTCGTATCAAGATCATGCTTGCTTAATGTAGAAAGCTTTTCAGGAGAAATGTGTTCGCAGACGCAACGGAGAAAGTCCGTATAAGCTTTTGTCCGTGATTCACGATGAGAACGCAATACTTCTTGGTGACGAGAAAAGTAGTGCTGAAGCACTGCGCCAATGACCAAACCTAAGAATGAGAATGCGGCTGCTGTCATTTACTCTGTACTCTCCGTGCAACATAACGTCCGGCTCACCGGACTCGCGCTTTTTGCGGGTTCCGTGTGGAGCCGATTGTATTAATTGATTTAATTAATTACTTTTCCTTTTCTTTTTTTCAAATCTTTCCCATAAATCTTTTCTCATAAAACCTGTGCTATGAGAAAAATCTGCAATACCATTTCTGAATGCCCTTTCTTCTTCAATAATGAGTTTCGCTAAATTTTTGCACCAAGATGTTGTTGCTTCGAATTGGTCGACAGGAATGCATCCAATTTGAGTTTTAGTTCTTGCCGTTAGACATGTATCTGACCAATATTTTATAAGTCTAAAAAATTCTGTACGCAGGCTTTCTTTTGATAATGGCTCATTGTCTATTAGCCCTTCTCGAAGAAGAATTAAGGCATTTTCATTTTGTCTTTTTTCTTCCTCCTCTTCAAAGAAATGTTGCTCACATAAGTTGTACTTATATATTTGATTTTCACAATATCTGATCTTACAAATTTTCCTTTTGGCCATCAATAATCTCCATTTTTTACATTTAACAAATTAATGAACGGATCTGCATATCTTTACAATCTGAGTATTATCCGACCAAAATTAGAAATTGACAGATTACAGAATTTCATAGCACTGTTTAATCGGTCTGCAAATAATTAATTCAGCATTATGCATACAAAAACCGCAGACCGGGGTTGTCTTGTGGCTCAGCTCAGTGAAACACCGGGTTGGCTGACGGCAGCCTCACGCATAATTGTACACGGGAGTTTCGATCATTCTATCCGGCCTTTTCCGGCTTTTGATGATGCCTTGGATATGCTCAACCGTCTCAGGAGCGAAGAACTGCTCCCCGGTCTCCTTGCACTCCCGCGCCGGAACATTTTCAACAATAAAAAACCTGCCGCCATGTTCCAGAGTATAGGTCACTTTCGTATCTACCATTGTTTCTTTCATTCGGAATATCCTTTCATCTTACCTTCTAAACCGAAAATCGATCCACAACCCCGGATCAGGCTCGTACAGCGTGATAATCTTCATAAGCGGCCTAATCGGATAACTGCACTGAACATGCAGTGGTCGGCTGGCCTTTGTGAAACCAAGAATGAGACAGCTCGGACCATATTTGTCATCCGGGTAGTCCTCAATCACTTCGCTTCGACCGGCTATCGCCTCCTCCACCTCAGCCACGCTGATGTCTCGGATGATGCTTTGATCGACGGCATGTTTGGAAAACTCATACTGTCGTCTCTCAATTTCGGCTCGGATTTCATGTATCATTGCCATGGTATGACAATATCAGCCTCTTGATTTCTTGTCAATTTCCAGGCGGCATTTCAAACGCCGTAGCCCTGCCAGAGCCCGTCTTCCATTTCCAGGATGGACAGAAGCGCCGGGATGAACATCACCTGGTCATGGGGCCGGCCTGTTTTGAGCGCAGGCCAGGAGCATGGTGGTGGCGGCCTGGTAAATGCGGTGGCGCAGGGGATGCTGGGAAATGGCCCGGCGTCGGCAACGGATTTCTCACATTGGACAGGATCCGGCGAGGTAAAACATTGGCAGGACAGGGGCCGTTTTTCATAGATGGAGCACAGGTTTTCATCATTCAAAAGGGGCATTTGGCCCTGTAGAGCGGCGGCTTCCGGTCCTTCATGTCTTGGGTCAGCTTGCGCCGGAGCAGGCTCAGGTTGGCGGCGGATTCCTTTTCACGGAGATGGCGGGCGATATCGATGACCACCTGGGGCGGGCATTCAACGGGAAAAAAGCAGCAGTGGCAGCAGCCTTTGGTGCAGGCGACGGGGGAGACATCGGGGAAATACTGCCCAAAGGCCGAAAGAGCCTGGTCCACATGCCGGGTGCAGACGGCCGTCATTTCCGAAGCATCATGAAGGTCGGCCATGTCTGCGAACATCTGGTTTCCCAGGTCTGTGAACAATTGCTCGTACTCTTTGCCCACGTCCTTCATTTTTTGGGCGACCTCTTGAACCCGCACCTTGGAAAAATATATCGGGGATTTATTCATATGCCCGCCTTTTTTTTGATAAGACATCCCGGCCTGAATTTCTTATGGGTTACACTCCCGGAACCAGGCCGGTATACACCGCCTCAATCTTTTTATAAATTTTCCCCCAGGTATAGGGCTCGGACAGCGACCGGACAGAGTCCGGATCCGGAGCCGGCCCTTTGACCACCGCATCCGTGACCCGGCCCAGGATATGGGCAAGCTCAATTTCCAGACCTTCCTCATCCTTCGGGTGGGGGGTGTCAATGGTTTTCAGTTCCGGGAGGGGGATGAGGCTGACCATGGGGCTTTCCTGGGTTCCGAGGATTTCCGTGACGCCGGGCAGGGCCGTGGCGATGATCCGGCACCCCGAGGCCAGGGCCTCCATCAGGACCAGGGGCAGGCCTTCAAAAAAAGAGGGCAAGACAAAGACATGGCAGCGCCGCATCAGTGCCCCCAGGGCGTCATGGCTCAAGGGGCCGTGATAAACGGCCTTTTCCCCCAGGGCCTGGCCAGGGCCAGGCAGGTTTCCAGCTCCCGGCCCGTGCTGCTGCCGGCCAGGTGCAGGCGGAAAGGCCGGTCCTTGATCCGGCCAAGGCTTTTCAACAGCCAGGGAACACCCTTGGCCGTGCTGAGTTTTCCCGCGTACAGGATCTCCACGGTTCCTTCAAAAACCTTGGGCTCATAAAAAAAGCAGGCCTCATCATACCCGCCGCTGATGACATCAATTCTTGCCGGGTCGGCCGGGATGGCGGCCGCAATATTTTCCTTCTGGTCCGGGCTCAGGGCGATGATCTTCTCGATTTC
>JAAUSZ010000276.1 GCA_012031875.1 Desulfobacula sp. | reverse complement strand
ATCTCCCGGACCGACCGCATACCCCTCCTTCATGGAAGCATCAATGGAAGGGGAATCCACCCGGGAATACAGATCTTCAAAAACGAACCCGGCCCGGCAGCCGGCAAGATCCACCGTACGATGGTCATCCAGGGGCAGGATCGTATCAAGGGTCAGCTTCAAGGCTTCCCCGTACCCCATCATGTTTTCTTTATCCATATCCCCTGCCCTTTTTTTATCTCAGCTTCTTTTTGACATACGAGATACGGCCGTCTCTATCCGGTCCAGCCCGTATTTGGTGATGAGGGCATCAAGCCCGACCTCCATCTCATTCATCATGATTTCCTCGTCCACCTCTTCTTCTCTTTCCTCATAGACCAGGACATCGTTGAGGCACCATTCCACACACAGGGGGCCGGTTTCATTGCCTTCACACATATCGCATTTCAAGGGCAGGCCCGAATCCGGCTCCTTGAACAGGTCCCGGGAAGGACAGGCAGCCCTGCAAAAGCTGCACTCGTCATATTCCTTGCCGTCAATGATATATTTGTCCCGGCCGTTGCATTCAGCCGGGGTATACTCGCCCGCAAACACAGGCAGCCAGATATTCTTCAGCCGGTGGGTGGTGACATGGATCCGGGATGCCGCCGGGTTAATGGCGCTGTATTTGGGCTCGGAATGAAAGCCTGAACAGACGATCTCGCAGGTCCGGCATCCATTGCATTTGTCTGCATTGACTTTGATGGTTTTAATTTTCTTTGTGGTCTTGGCCATTTTTCAAAATCCCCCTTTTTTCCAATTCATCGGCAACATATGCCAGATCCAGTTCTTCCAGTCTTTCCCGGGTCGGGACGCCCTCATCATTCCACCCCTTATAATTATAATACCGGGTGAGAAGCTGTTCTTCATACTCGGGAAACCGGTGTTTCCAATGGCTCTCAGGCGGCTTTTCATCGGCCCGGGTCATCCCCCTCATCAGATTCACGGCCCGGTGCAGGTTCCGGCTTCGGTTGACAAGCCTTTGCAGGCTTTTTTCATCCAGATCCATGCCTGTGGCGGCCGAGATCAGCTTGGGATAATTATGGATATGATAGGGCGGTTTCAGACAGAAGGACCCCATGCCGCAGCAGAGCCCGATGGCATCGTCGATATTGTGGATCATTTCCATCCAGTCCACGATTTCGCAACACATATCCGGCGTGGGATAGTACGGATTTGCCTTTTCCCCCCTAGGTTCCCAGTCCAGAAAATACTGTTTCATCCTGTCATCCGGGAGCTGGGGCCAATCCTTGACAAAGGCTTCCCGGTCTTCTTTTGAGGGGAAAGGGGCCTGGGGCCAGTTGCCTTCAATCTGGGTAATACTGATCTTCTCGTTGGTGGCATACATGAGGTAATACAGGGGATCCAGCATGCCGAGCTTGATATTCATCTGCTCATGTTTTTTGGTGGTGTTATGATCATATTTCTCGGCCCCGTTACCGATCCTTCTGGCAGCCCAGTAGGTTCCGTCGGCCAGGATATCGCCGATGCCTTCCCGGTGGGCCACCTTGTCCAGGAGCCAGTTGAACTGGCCTTCCTTATCTTCCGGGCATCCCTCAAAATCCTTGTCCGAGAAGATACCGGCCTTCCTGAGTTCCACGGCAAAGGCCAGAATCTGGGGGGTTGAAAATGAATCCAGACCATATTCAAAGGCTTTTTTGCCGATCTCGAATCCAAAGGACAGATCGTCCACATAGGCGCCCATGAGATAGGTCAGCTTGGAAAAGCATTTCATCATATAGGGCGGAACATCCTTGTGCATAATAAGCCCGCCGCATTGCTGGGGACAGTTGAAACAACTGATAAACCGTTTGATGGCGCTGAGCTGGACCCCTTTCCAGCTTTCCTCAATGTCCTTGGTCCAGAAATCCTTTCTCCGGACCCGGGCGTTCCCCCAGGCAAAACTGGTGGTGTGCCATTGTTCGTCCACATGTTTCATTTCCGCAGGTGATCCGATACCCGACAGGATGGTCATGACGCCGGGAAGAGGGTTGGTGTTCCTGAAATTGATATATTCGGTAATCTCTTTCATGACTTTCATGAATTCTTCACCCCGGGCCAGGTACAGCGGTTTGGTTCCCCGGACGGCAATGGCCTTGATATTTTTATCGCCCATGACCGCGCCCCCGCCGAGACGGCTGGCGCTGGACCGGGACTGTTCAATGGAGGCGGTGAAGCATTTGTTTTCTCCGGCAATCCCGATGGCCGCCACCTGGATCCGGGGATCTTTCAGCTCCTCACGGATCAGTTCCTGGGTTTCAATGGCGCCTTTTCCCTTGAGATGGGCGGCATCCCGGATCTCCACCTTGTCGTTGTGGATATAAATATAGATGAGTTTGGGAGATTTCCCGCGCATGATGACCTTGTCATACCCGGCGTATTTCAGTTCCGCGGCCCAGAACCCCCCCATCATGGGATAGGCCAGAAGGCCTGTCTGCGGCGAAATGAAACTGACAAGGGTCCGGTTGGCGCTGAACATGGGCGTGCCGCAGAGAAGCCCGTTGCTGAAAATCAGGAGATTTTCAGGATCAAAGGCCCGGGTCTCCGGAGGAACCCTGTCATAATGAATTTTGACGCTGGTGCCAAGGCCCCCCAGAAACTGCCCCATGATCCTGGGGTCGGTTTCCACCCGCTCGATATTCCCTCTTGTCAAATCGATTTCCAGATTAAATCCTGCTTCGCCATACCTCATTGCTCTTCACCTCCGTTGAGTGTGTTGCCCGGCATTGGGAACCGGCCATCTCACTATTTCATGAAACTCACCGGGCCCTGCCTTTGAAAGCCCCGGTTTAAAGGGAAGGCGACCCGATTCTGCGATTTTTCGTTATACCATAACTGATATAACATATGGTTGCTAAATAACTATAATATAGCTTTATGTCAACAAAAACATATCGCTTTATAATTTTTATTTTATGGGATCAATTCATCGGCTAAATTGGATTTATCATCGTGTGACAGGTCAACCGGGCAGGCAGTGTCGGGAAGTAACCGAGAGCCGCTTCAATGGTAATTCAAAAACCATCCTGCATTGAAGCGGTTCCCGGTTGCCTTTCAGGCAGTTATGGCGGGGTTAGTTTGGGTTCCAGAGCACCGTCCGTTTTTTGCCCTTCATTTCTTTAGCCAGCTCCTCTATGGTGCCGTGGGAGATGCAGTTGGCCATGCAGTGCTGAACACAGGCAGGCTGAAGGCCCTTTTTCACCCGTCCTGCACAGAGCACGCACAGCTCCGTAGGAAAGGGAATATAAGATAGATAGGCCTTGTCTTTGGGCAGGTCCTGCATGACCTCCATCACTTTCATGCCGGCCATGCCCGCAGGCCAGTTGTGCTCCTGGGAACAGGCAATCATACAGGTGAAACAGCCCGTGCAATATTCGTAATGGATGAGCAGTCCGTAATCCGTCTTTTTATCAGCCATTGTGACGTCCCCCCTTCTCTTTCTTGGATTTTGGTCTGTTGCGCGGCAGGCTTCTTCTTTTTCATATCCTTTTTCATATCATCGGGCGCCCATAGCGGCCCCTGTGAAGCCGCTTCCTTGTATACTTTGCAGAGCAGATTCTTGATGGGGGCGCCGAGGCCGTCTTTGCCCTGATACCCCATGGGGGTGATGTGATTGACATTGGATTCAAAAATGCCGTAGAGTTCAGGATCTTTGCCGCTTCTTTCGGGGAACCACCAGCCGTGGGCCGCCATAACCATCCACCGGGGCACGGCCTTGGTGGTCTTGGCCTTGTACCGGACCTTGCCCATCCAGTTCTCCACAATCACCCATTCCCCATTGCCGATATTCAGATTTGCCGCGGTTTCCGGGTGGATTTCAAGGGTCGGGTCCGGATCCAGGGCCCGGAGCCAGGGGATCTGGCGGTGCTCTGAATTGAAGAAGGCCGGTGACCGCCTTCCCGTATTGAGCAGCAGCGGATACTCCTTGAACAGGTCAGGCCGACGGATGGGTGAGAAAGGCGGCTCCTCGTGAAGGGGAAGGGCTTCCACCCCCCAGTTTTCCCGGTTGACGGAATAGAGTTCCACCTTGCCCGAGGGCGTCTGGAACCCCGGCTTCCTGTCTTTGCGCAACAGCCCCTTTTCATAGCGGCGGTAGGGATGGCTCGGGTGCCCCTCCGGCGGATAGGAATAGACCTGGTCCTGAAGCTGCTTGAAACTCATGCCTGAAGGCTCCACAATGGCGTCCAGGATTTCGTTCAGGTCCTTGTATTGAAAGTCAGGATCAAACCGTTTGGCCAGCTCGAAATTGATTTCCGGGTCCGGCTTGCACTCATCCACGGTAACGATCTTTTTCATGGTCTGGAGCGGCACCCACCAGCTCCGGACGCTGTCTTTTTCAAGGAAGGTGGCGGCCGGCAGGACAATGTCGGCCAGTTGGGAGGTGGCGGTCATAAACAGATCCGTATGCACTACGAAATCGACCTTTTTCAGGGCTTCCCGCCATTGCTTCAGGTCCATACCCAGGGCACCCAGGGGGTTGGCCGCCTGAATCCAGAGGCTTTTGATGGGATAGGGTTTTTCCGTAAAAATCTGTTCCAGGGTCACATCGTCTGGGCCCGCCAATAGAAATTCTTGAAGACACCGTAGCGGTCCGTGCCGATTCTGGGTTTGTCCAGCTCCGGGCTCTTGAGTTTGATGACGCCCTTGGCGCCGGGCAGGGCATAGGCGACTACGTCATAGGCATAGCGGGCGATGACATTGCCGCCGGGCACATCATTGTTACCTGTAATATTCCAGAGGATCAGCAGGGCATGGGCCGTGGGCGTGACATTGGGAGACATGTCGATGGCCTCGCCCCACTGGATGGCCGCGGGTTTGCTTTTGGCGTAGAGCCGGGCAGCCTTTTGAAGAACATCGGCCTTGACCCAGGTGATCTTTTCCACCTCATCCGGGGAATATTTCTCCACCTCTTTGAGCAGGGCGTCCCAAGCCGTGCGGCACCACACCTTTTGCCGCCTTCAAGGGTGACCTTGAACCGCCCGGAGAGGGCCGGTTTCACACTGCCTGCAAAGGCCATTTCCGTGGTGTTCCAGACCGCGGCGGCTTGGCGGTTTCGTCCCAGACCACGAAATTGGTCTCGGATCCGTCCTTATTCAGGTGGCTTTCACGCAGGACCTTGCCCGTGTCTTCCCGGATGAGATGGGGGGCATTGGTCCATTTTTCCACAAATTCCCTGTCATAGAGATTTTCATTGATGACCACATTCAGAAAGCCCAGGGCAAGGGCCGCCTCTGAGCCGGGCCGGAGCTGGAGCCAGTGCTTGGCCCGGGAGGCAAACCAGGTGAACCGGGGGTCCACGGAAATGATCTGGGTGCCCTTTTTCATCATATCAATGAGCCAGTGGCCGAAGAGGTTGTCCGGGCAGCAGGCGCCAATATTATAGCCCCAGACCATGATGGTTTCCGGCAGTTTGAACCGGGGGTCCTCATACCGTTTGGGCAGCCACTGGCCCGCGTCAAAAACGGAATAGTCGCCCTGGAAGGTGGCGCAGGCGGACACCCGGGGGCCGTAGCAGGCATTGCCCGACAGGCCGAAGGCCACATTGGGGCTGCCGTAGGCATAGGCCAGCATACAGA
>JAAUSZ010000275.1 GCA_012031875.1 Desulfobacula sp. | reverse complement strand
TTCTTTCCAGGAATTCGCTTCCGGATATGCCCGGCATGCGCTGGTCGGACATGATGAGAAAAAAAGGGGCCGTTGTTGTCTCCAACAGCTTGATGCCCTGTTCCCCGCTCAGGGCGGAAATGACCTTGGTAAACCCCTTGCGCCTTAAGACCCGTCTCATGTTTTGACGATGGGTTCATCGTCGTCCACCACCAGGATGCCGTATTCGCTGTTATCGGGGATATGATCGGGGGTATTCTCCGGCATCTTATTCCCCCGGAATGCTTTCCGGCATCTCAAATCCGTTCCGGGTGGCGATTTCCTGGAATTGCTCAAAAAGTTCGGTGATGATGGCCCCATAAAGGGAATTGAGCTTTGCCTCCTCCATCATATCTTTTTGTTTCAGGAGGGTTTCAATTTCATTGATATAATTCCTGTTTTCAAATCCTTTTTCAAGGCGGGCATTTAATTCTTCGATCTGCCTGTCCTTTTGAAGGATGGCTTTCTGGTGAACGGCAGCGCTTTTTTTCAGGTCGGTATTGAGCGCATAGAGTTTGGCATTCTGCTCCTTGGCCAGGGCAAAGAGCCGGTGGTTTTCCATGATGAGTTCATACTGCTCCAGCCCGGCTTTGACGGTTTCCGCCAGAACCTTGTTGTCCCAGGGTTTTGAAATATACCGGTGGATGGAGCCTTTGTTGACGGCCTCGGTCACGGCATCCACATCGGCATAGCCGGTAATAAGAAACCGGATGGTATCCGGGGAGATTTCCTTTGCCTTTTCAAGAAAAACAGCACCCGGGATTCCCGGCATTCTCTGGTCGGAAAGGATGAGGGAAAAGGGCTTTGCCGCTGTTTTCATCCAGTCCAGGGCTTCCCGGCCCGAGGGCATGTACACATATTTGGCGCCTACCCCTTTGATCAGGCGGCCCAGGGCCTTTCCAATCTGTTCCTCATCATCCAC
Source organism: Desulfobacula sp. (assembly GCA_012031875.1). Taxonomy (GTDB): domain Bacteria; phylum Desulfobacterota; class Desulfobacteria; order Desulfobacterales; family Desulfobacteraceae; genus Desulfobacula. Next base: position 4,654 of record JAAUSZ010000275.1, on the reverse strand, counting down.
AATCAATACGGTGTGATCGAATTGTTCCGACATTGAACCTCCAAATCCGTGTATGACTCAAAAATAGGTTTGACCGTAATCTCCTGCAGGGGATCATCTTAGAATCTGATCATTTATCCGCCGCTTTGTGAATATCTTTCCCAATGCCTTATGATGCCCATCCCGGAATCGGGCGCATATTTCAGATATCCTATCGAGTTATTTGCTTTTTCTCAAGGTTTTTTTTGGGAAATAAGGGTTGAATAAAAACAGCGTATTGGCTATAAATCAAAATACAGGCATCAAAAAATCGCTCCGCTGATCCGGGGCCGCTCCTTTCGTCAATCCGTGGCGGTTTATTATGAAGGAAACGTTATGAAATCCATTGCCGTGATGGCTAAAGACCTCAATATTTCGTCCTCCACCATTCGTGAATACCTCAGCCGGTTTGAAGAATTTTTCCCGGACCCTGTCGAACATGAGGGGGTGAAAGAATATCCCCCGGAAGCCGAAGACCTGGTCAAAAAAATCTATGGATATTACCAGAACAGCGGGATGACCAAAGAAGAGATCCGGGTAAAACTTGGCGGGTCACGAGAATCCGGGCCGGTTTCCACAGCCGCGGAAGGGGGACCGCAAGCCTTGGCGCCCATGGATATGGCCCGGTTTGATGAACTGGGCGAAAAACTGGACCGGTTGATCACCACCATTGAAAACCTGACCTCGGCCATCACCGGGGCCGGTGTGGAGACCTTTAAAGAAATACGGAAGCAGGCAGGCTCCAATGAAAAATTAAAGGATATCAATAACCAGATTACGGACCTGATTGAATTGACCAAGGAAGAGGGTGAAACTTCCGAATCCGTTGAAAACAATGTCCTTAATTCCGACGGCACCATTATTTTTTCCTTTGGCAAACTTTCAGCCGGGGCCGCGGATTCCATGAGCTTTGCCAAGGCCCATAAAAAACCCTGGCTTCACATTGATCTTGAAACGGAAAAAAATCCGGCCCGGGTGTTGAGAAAATGGCTGCCCCAGTTCCAGATCAAGGTCCTGAATGTCGCAGGCAGGAGCGCCAGCAAGATACCGGGGCTGAAAAAATCCATTGATGATATGATTGCCCTGGTGCTGAGCGAATAGGCCCGTCATTCTACAATCAAAGGGCCGGGTCCCTGATCCAGTACTTCCCGGATTTTTTGGGCCAGATCTCTTCTGGAGAAGGGCTTGGAAATGAAGTTCACCCCGTCCTCCAGAATCCCCCGGTGGGCGATGACGTCTGCCGTATATCCGGACATGAAAAGGATTTTAAGATCAGGATGGATGGCTTTCAGTTTCCGGGCCAGTTCCGGACCGTTCATCCTTGGCATGACCACATCGATCACCGATAGATGGATGGGCCCTGAATGGTTTTGGGCCAGATCCAGGGCCCGGTCCGGGTTTGTCTCGGCCAGAGCGCAATAGTTTAATTCTTCAAGCGTTCTTTGCGCCATCTTCAGGATAGGCGCTTCATCTTCAACAATAAGAATGGTTTCATTGCGTCCCAGGGGTATTTTGGTTTCGTCGGCCGCGTGTGACGGATGGGTTTCGCCGGCATGGCGGGGCAGGTAAATCCTGAAGGCGGTTCCCTGGCCCGGCTCACTGTATGCACTGATGAACCCGTTGTTCTGTTTGACGATGCCGTATACCGTGGCAAGGCCCAGTCCCGTGCCCTGGCCCGTGCCCTTGGTGGTGAAAAAAGGTTCATAGATGTGGTCAAGGATTTCTTTTGCCATGCCGCAGCCCGTGTCGCTCACGGTCAACAGGACAAACTCCCCTGGAACCATACCGGGCCGGCCTGCGCAATCGGCCTCATCCAGGGTCAGGTGATCCGTCCGGATAGTCACCTTGCCAACTCCGGCAATGGCATCCCGGGCATTGACGCAGAGATTGGCCAGGATCTGGTCGATCTGGGAGGGGTCCATCATGACGGGCCACACCCCCGATCCGGGCATATAGGTCAGGGTGATATCCTCCCCCATGAGGCGCCGGAGCATTTTCAGCATATGCTCCACGGTTTCATTTAAATCGAGAACCCTGGGGCTGACGGTCTGTTTACGGGCAAAGGCCAGCAACTGCCGGGTGATTTCAGCCGACCGGCCCGCGGCATTGAGAACCTGCTTAAGATCCTTATGAGCCGGGCTGGCCGGGTCTATTTCGGTTAAAGCCATCTGGGTATAGCTCAGGATGATGGTGAGCATATTGTTGAAATCATGGGCCACCCCGCCGGCCAGCCGCCCTACGGATTCCATCTTCTGGGCCTGGGCATACTGTTCCTCCAGTTGGATCTGCGCGGTGATGTCCCGTTTTACGGCCACATAATTGATCAGCCTGCCCCCGGTATCAAACACGGGAGAGATGGCCGCCTCCTCGGTGAACAGGGCGCCGTCCTTGCGTTTGTTCACCATCCGCCCGTGGAAGGTTTCCTTTTTTAAGAGGGTGGACCACATCCCGTGGTAGAATGCCTCGTCCTGTCTGCCGCTGTTTAAAATCCTCGGGTTTTGGCCGAGAACCTCTTCACGGGTATACCCTGTGGCTTTTTCAAAGGCCGGGTTGACGTACTGGATTTTTCCTTCCGGGTCAGTGATGATAACGGCTTCTCCGCTCTGTTCAATGGCTGCCGCCAATCTTTCCTGCCGGGCTTCCCCTTTTTTCTTTTCGGTAATGTCCTGGAAAGAGCCCTGGACTTTAACAATTTTTCCATTTTCATCCCGGACTGCAACCCCGTTGGTGCGGACCCAGACCCGCTTCCCTGTCCTGGTCAGGATCTCCATTTCCTCGTCATAAGGAACGCCGTTTTTGGCGCAATTCATAAACACTGCCGAAATCCTTTCCCGGCATTCGGGCGCATAAAAATCGACAGCCTCCTTTACAGAGGGGGAATAGCCCCGGGGCATGTCATGGATATCCGCCACCGTGTCCGACCAGGCCCCGGTATTATTCCGCAGATCCACACTCCAGCCCCCGAATTTTGCAGTCTCGCCAGCGATGCAGAGCAGCGCGTAATTGGCAGCCAGGTCTTCTTCCGCTTTTTTCCGCGCCTTTTTTTGACTTGCTTCCTCAAGGGCCCGCTGCAAGGTGAAGGGAAGCCGGTCCAGTTTGTCCTTTAAAACATAATCCACAGCCCCTTGTTTGATCAGTTCAATGGCGGTATCCTCCCCAATGGAGCCGGAAACCACAATAAAAGGGGTGTCGGGACAGATTTCCGCGGATTTGCCCAGGGCGGCAAACGCGTCATAGCCGGGCAGTTTAAAATCCGCCAGGATCATTTGGTATTTCTGATGAATCAGGGACGAGATAAAGTCCTGTTCTGTTTCAACACGGCTCATCTTTGGATCAAATCCCGCCTTGGCCAATGTTTCAGAAACCAGTTCAAAGTCCGGGGGTGAATCTTCAAGATAAAGGATGGTTAACGGCGTCTTTTTCATGATTCCCTCTTTATTGGGGTGGAACTTCATTGATCAATGCCCAGAATACGCCCAGATGCTTTACGGCATCGATAAATTCCTTAAAGCTGACGGGTTTGACCACATAGGCATTGGCCCCCAGCGCATAGCTGGTTTTCAGGTCCGGGGTTTCCCGGGAAGAGGTGAGCATCACCACGGGGATGGTTTTCAATGCGTCCTCGCTTCGGATGGCCCTGAGCACCTCCAGGCCGTCCATGCGGGGCAGCTTGATGTCCAGGAGGATGACGGCGGGGTTTTCCGGTTTTCGCTTTGCATGGTTCCCCCGGCATCTTAAGTAGTCCATGGCCGCGACCCCGTCATTGACGACGACCACCTGGTTGGCAAGCTTATACTCGCCCAAGGCTTCCAGGGTCAGCTCCACATCCTTGGGATTATCTTCGACAAATAAAATGGTTTTAAAGTCCTTCATGTCGCCTCCTTATGATTTGGGCAGGGTAAAATAGAATACGGCTCCCTTGTCCGGCTCGGCTTCGGCCCAGGTGCGTCCGCCGTGCCGGAGGATGATCCGGCGGACATTGGCCAGCCCGATGCCGGTCCCCTCAAAGGCCGACGCGGAATGCAGCCGCTGAAACACCCCGAAGAGTTTGCCCGCGTACTGCATGTCAAATCCGATCCCGTTGTCGCGGACAAAAAAGGCAAGTTCCCCGTCTTCTTCCCGGCAGCCGATTTTTATTTTTGCCTCTTTTTTGTTTTTTGTAAATTTGACGGCATTGTCTAAAAGATTGATCCACACCTGTTTTAGAAGCGAATAATCTCCTGAAACTTCCGGCAGCCGGCCAATGATCCATTGGATTGAACCTGCCGGCCCCTCCGGTTGAACCGTGGTGAAGGCCTCGTCAAAAAGCGCGTTCATGTCAAACCGGGTGAGATGCAAAGCCTGCCTCCCGCTTCTGGAGAAATGCAAGAGGTTGTCGATCAAAAGGCCCATCTGGTTTGCAGAATCCACGATGGTGTCCAGATAGTGCCGGCCCTTTTCCGGGAGGGAAGCGGTAAAGCGGTCCGTCAGAAGGCTGATGTATCCGTTGATATGGCGGAGGGGGGCCCTCAGGTCATGGGAAACGGAATAGGTAAAAGCCTCCAGTTCCTTGTTCGCGGCTTCCAGGTCCCGGGTTCTGACTTCCACCATTTCTTCCAGTTTTCCGCATAGATCCGCCGGGCCTCCTCCGCCTGTT
>JAAUSZ010000274.1 GCA_012031875.1 Desulfobacula sp. | reverse complement strand
ACGGGTCCTGCCTGGCCGCGGTATTTAAACACAAAGGATTCTGGAACCTGGCCGTGAACCAGGCCCCCTGGACTCTTTTTGCCGATAAGATATTTACCCCCGCCATCAGCCCGGACGGGTCTTTTGTGGCCGTTGTCATTGAAAAACAGGGGAAATATCATCTGGCTGTGAACAACCGGATCATTGCCGGCAATTACGATTTTTTGACGGCCCCGGTCTTCAGTCCGGACCAGTCAAAAATCCTGGTCAAGGGCATTGAAAAAGGGATTTATAAACGCCGGATTCTTCCTGTTTAACCTGCGAACGGAAAAGGAAAAAAAATGAAACACTGCAACCATCGGCAAAGGAGACAAAAATGAATGCCTTTATCGGTTTCATCATGGGCCCCATGGTCTGGATCTCGGCTATGATTTTTATTTTGGGTCTTTTGATGAAGCTCATCCTTATTATCAGGGAAATCCGTGAAAAAGAAGCTTATCTTCTTTCCTATATGACGGTGAGACACAGCTTAAGATCCATCTGTGCGTGGCTGATTCCTTTTTTCCCGAGAAGCACGCGGCTGCGGCCCGTCTATTACGGCATTTCCTATCTGTTCCACATCCTTTTGTTTGCAGTGCCGGTCTTTCTTTTTTCCCATATTGTCCTGATCCAGGAGTCCTTGAACCTTTCCTGGCCGGCCCTTCACGATACAGCCGCGGATTTGCTGACCCTGGCCGTGATCCTGGCCCTCATCTTTTTTTCCCTTCGACGGCGGCTGGAGCCGGATGTTCGTTTTCTGACCTCGGTAAAGGACCATCTTTTGATCCTGATGGTGCTGTTGCCCTTTGTCACCGGGTTTCTGGCCTATCACCAGGTGTTTTTATACGAATGGATGGTCATGGCCCATGTCCTGTCCGGAGAATTCCTTTTGATGATCATCCCGTTTTCACGCTTCTCCCATATGCTTACGGCCCCTTTGACCCGGGCCTATACCGGATCGGAATTCGGCCATGTCCGGCATGCCAAGGACTGGTAAATTTAACATGATGAACTCACAGGATACCCCCATGAATGAAAACGGCGCGGAAATGATTGAAAAAGCCACGGATGAGGCGGTTGAAAACGGACTTAAGCGCCTGACCCCGGAAAGAATTTCCCGGGTGATAAACCAGGTGCTCCACCAGGAGACCGGGGCCAGGTTCAAGGCTTACGTGGATACCTGCATGCGCTGCGGCCTCTGTTCCGATGCATGCAGCTATTTTTTGTCCAATGACCGGGATCCCCGGTTTTCACCGGCGGCCAAGGTCAAGCAGACCATCTGGGAGATGCTGGATAAAAAGGGAAGGGTGGGAAAGGATTTTTTGCGCCGGGCCGTCCACATTGCCCACCTGGAATGCAATGTCTGCCGGAGATGCTCCATGTACTGTCCCTTCGGCATTGACATCGCGTATATGATGCTCCTGGTCAGGCGCATCTGCCACAAGCTGGAAATCACGCCCCAGTATATCCAGGACACGGTGAACTCCCATTCCGTGACCATGAACCAGATGTGGGTCAAGGAAGATGAATGGATCGATACCCTGCAATGGCAGGAAGAAGACGGCCGGGAAGAATTTGAGGACCTGAGGATACCCCTGGACAAGCAGGGGGCCGATATCATGTATTCGGTGATCGCACCGGAACCCAAATTCCAGGCCGGGCTTATCTACCAGGCGGCCGTGATCATGCATGCCGCGGGGATGAACTGGACCATGCCCTCCCGGCCGGGCTGGGATAACAGCAATATGGCCATGTTCACCGGCGACAATGAAATTTCCGGCCGCATCGCCCGCACCTTTTTCGAGACCGCGGCCGGCCTGAACGTCAAACGGATCGTCATGGGTGAATGCGGCCATGCCTTCCGCTCCACCTATGACGTGGGCAACCGTCAGCTTGCCTGGACCATGGCCCCCATTGAAGTGGTTCACGCCATTGAATTCTACCATGAACTCCTGACCGCAGGCAGGATCACCATCAAGGAAAAATTCACCAAAAAAGTGACCCTGCATGATCCGTGTAATGTGTCCAGGGGCCGGGGACTCCATGACATGGCCCGGAAGATCGTGGCCATGACATGCAGCGATTTTGTGGAAATGATCCCCAACAGGGAACACAACCTCTGCTGCGGGGCCGGCGGCGGGGTCATCAACTGCGGCCCCCCCTACAAGAAGGAGAGGATGAGAAACAACCGGGCCAAGGCCGAGCAGCTCGCGGCCACCGGGGCCGAGGTCCTCATTGCGCCCTGCCATAACTGCCACAGCGGCCTGGAAGATATCATCCATCATTATGACTTGAATATGGAAGTCAAATTCCTGGGGGATATTCTTTTCGAAACCATGGAAAAAAAATTTACAGACCGGGAGAGTAAAATGAAGCAAAGGATGTTTTTTACGGTGTTCATCCTGATTATGGGCATATCAGGGCTTGTCTTTTCCCGGGACGATCTGGAACGGCTGGACCCTTCCGCCTTTGAAAGGCCCCGCCGGCCGGGTGCGGTTTTTTCCCATGATGACCATAATGAGAAAGCCGGACTCTCGGACAATTGCGCCCTTTGCCATCATGTGTATGAAGGGAAAAAGCGGGTGGAAGGGGAGTCTTCCGAGGATAAGGCCTGCTCGGACTGCCATGGCTTGAAATCCGGCCCTGAAAACGGTATACCTCTGGTGCGGGCCTTTCATTCCCGGTGCAGGCAATGCCATTTTGACTCGGGCAAGGGACCGGTCCTTTGCGGACAATGCCATATGAAAGAATGAGGAAGAAAAATGACTCAGAAAATAATGATTGTGGATGATGATCCGGATGTGACCAAATTTCTGGATATCATGTTCCGGCACAACGGATACGAGACCTGCATTGCAACGGACGGGAAAATCGCCCTGGATGTCTTCTTGAAAGAAAAACCCGATCTCATCACCCTGGATCTGGAGATGCCTGAGGAATGGGGGCCCCGGTTTTCAGGAAAATTTCCAAATCCAAGGGATTCCATACCCCGGTCATCGTTATTTCAGGGCTGTCCGGCCGGGAATTCTCCATCCCAAAGGCCGAGGCGTTTTTCGCCAAGCCCTTTAACGCGGATGAAGTCCTGAAAAAGGCAAGGGAAATCCTGTCAAAATGAGGATATTGCTGGTCGAGCCCGAAGAGAAGACCCGGCAGCTTTTTGCGGACATCCTTGTCCAGGAAAACCATGAGGTCCTCCTGGCCGGGGACGGAACCGAGGCCGCCGGAAAGCTGAAAACCGGATCTTTCGATATTGTCATGACGGATATCCGGTTGCCCGGAATGGACGGGACCGGCCTTCTCAAAGGGATCAGGCAGGACTATCCCGATATCGAGGTCATCATGATCACGGGGCTGAAGGATTTGCAGCCGGCCATTGACTGCCTGAAGATGGGCGCGGTGGATTTCATCACCAAGCCGGTGATCCCTGATATCGTTAAAATAGCGCTGAAACGGGCCATGGACAGGATTGAAAACCGGATCAGGCTGTCCCTGTCCACCCGGAACCTGGAAACCCTGGTCAGGGAAAAGACCCGGAAACTGGCGGAATCTGAAAAACGCTATGTCCAGCTTTTTGATGAATTGCCCTGTTATATTATTATTGTGGATAAGGATTTCAGGATCATCGAAGCCAATAAAATGTTCAGGGAGCAATACGGAGATACTGCCGGCAGGTATTGTTATAATGTCTACCAGGGCCTCAGCAAACCCCTGCCCGACTGCCCCGTAAAAAAACATTCCGGGATAAAAAATCCCATACCACGGAAATGGAGGTCACGCTGAATAACGGCGAGACCCGGAACCTGCTCATGCAGACCTCGGCCATTACGGACCCGGACGGCCGGATTCTTTACGTCATGGAAATGGCCACGGACGTCACCGTCATCCACCAGCTCCAGGATCACCTGGCGGCCTGGGCCTCCATATTTCATCCATCTCCCACGGCATCAAGGGGCTTTTGTCCGGACTGGACGGGGGGGATTATATGATCACCCTGGGCCTTGAAAACAAGGATGCGGAAATGATACGGGACGGGTGGGACATTGCCAAAAAGAAAATAAAGCTCATCCGCAGCATGATCCTGGACATTCTCTATCATTCCAAGGACCGCACCTTGGACCGCAAATCCGTGAATGTCTTTGATTTTATCCAGGAACTGGTCACCACCATGGCGCCCAGGATGAAGGAGCACGGGATCGCCCTGGTCCAGGACACGCCCAAACCCAACAGCGATGCGGCCGTCTGGATTGATAAGACCGTGTTTTTCGCGGCCCTTCTGGCCATCTTTGAAAATGCCGTGGATGCCTGTGTGGCGGTGAAGGGTGTCCGGGAGAAGCTGGAGATCAAAATCAGTGTGGAACTCAAAGATAAGGAAACCCTGTTCAAAATTCGGGATAACGGCAAGGGCCTTGCCAGGAAATACCAAAAAGAAGTCTTCTCTCTCTTCTATTCAGACAAGGGCAACAAGGGCACCGGCCTCGGCCTGTTCATCGCCCAGCGGTCCGTGAAGCAGCATAAGGGCGTAATTAAAATCAATTCCATCCCCGGCCAGTATACGGAATTCACCGTGGCCATTCCTGTCCTGCCGGTCTGACTCGGTCTCTCCCTTTTCCGGATCGGCTCTTGAAGGGCCTGATCCGGGCCCATGCATTCAGGCCTTGTTTTAATCCAAAAATTGATGCAAGATAATACCGGTTCCTAAACAGCGCCGGGTTGTTCCCATACATGGAATGGAGGCCTGGGCCCTGGACCAGGTTCAACCCTTGCATCGCAACCCTGAAACAGAACAGTGGCTAATGTCCGTAAAATTAGAAAAAATAATACAGTCCCGTATTTTATGGTTTTTATCCGGGTTGGTGCCCCTGGTCCTGTTTACCGCCGTCATGATCCTGCTGTTTATTCAACAGCAGGACAGGGCCGTCACGCATCTGGTCAACGAGGCGGCCGGCAACGCGGCCCTGGTGGTGGAGCGGGCCATCGGCGGGCAGGTCGGTCTTTTGCAGGGACTGGCCGCCTCCCATGCCCTGGACCAAGGAGATTTCGCGGATTTCCGGACTGACACCCAGCGGATCTGGGAATTGCACCCGGAATGGCGCACCGTAATCTTGACCAACGAGAATGAACCCCTCATAAATCTGCGGTTTCCGCCCGGGGGCCCCCCATCACCCCCCTGCGGGATTCAGAGTCCCTGAAAACGGTCTGGGAAACCCGGGTCCCCTTTGTGGGAAACCTCTTTAACGGATTTGTGGCCATCCGGGTACCGGTCATCCGGGAGGGCCGGATGCTGTATACCCTTGTCGCGCCCACAGATCCTGATTTTTTCAGAATTCCGCTCCAGGCATCCGAGAAAACCGGCAGTTGGGAATTCATGGTGGTGGGAAGTGACGGAATCGTTATCTCCGCCTCCAGCCGGGCCCCGTCGTCCCAGGGAAAACCTTTGGATCAACGCTTCCTTCAAGGACGAGAAGGCGTCTTGTCCTTGGCCGGGATGCTGTATTCCGCACCGGTGTCCATAGGATTCCTGTGGGTGGCGGGTGGTGGTTTTCGGTCCGGAAAAATTTGTCCAGGCCCCCTTTATCAAAAACGGGT
>JAAUSZ010000005.1 GCA_012031875.1 Desulfobacula sp. | reverse complement strand
GAACCACCAGCAATTTATTTGCCTTTTTCGGGGATATTCTTGTAACGCCCGGAGAGGGTGTTCTGAAAGGTATTACACGGCAGGCAATTTTGGCCCTGGCGCAAAAATATATAAGACGGAAGAGGGACCCATTCCCCTGGATCATCTTCTTGCTGCAGATGAGGTCTTCATCAGCGGAACCAATAAATGTATCGTGCCCGTAATTCAGATTGATAAAACAAAAATCCGTGCTGGAAAACCAGGGGACAGGACTAAGAAACTGATGGCCGAGCTTGAAAAACATGCCCTTGAATTCATCCGCTCACCCTCATAATCTTTATGAATCTGAAATGCATTTGACCATAAAGGAAATATCCTTTGAAAATTCCTTATAGGCAATATTTTTTCTCTCGTAGATCACGTCTTGGCTTATATTGAAGAACTGCTTGTAACAATCGATAAAATAGGCCCCGGAAGCATTCCGGCTATTGAAACAATCTGATTTCAGAAGAATTTTCCATAAGGTTCGTATATCCTGGGTGACACAGGCCTCCCGTATCAGGGAGAAGGCCTCCTCACTGATGTGAATCTCATCTTGAATCCCGGTGCTTTCCAATCTTGATGCAGTGTTTACCGCCTTGCCGATGGCCGTAACAATTTTTCGTTTCCGGCTTCCCAGGGGGCCGATCATTGCCGGGCCCACTTCCACCCCTGCCCTGAAACCGAGACTGATCCTTGCCCAGTCAATCAATTCCTTAACCCTGCCCCCTTTGTCCATGGGATGCAGCCCCGACATCAACAGCCGGATTTCATTAAAAATCGAGGCAATGGCAAAAATCATCAGCATGACCCGCTCATGGGGGCTTATCGGTAAATGCACGCCTGGTTCGTCAAACGGTGAGGCGTTTACCAGAAATACGGAATCCCCTATAAAATTATCCACCCTGCAGGCATACCGGCTTGCATTATCGGCGGCAATCTGGTGGCAGAGGTTCAATATCAGAAAATAATCCCTGGGTTGGAATTTCTTTCGAATACGGGCAGACCCCACCATATCCATAAACGCATAGACACCGTCGGAGATATTGACGGCTTCCATATTGAGCTGGCGTTCATCCACCGCGCCGACAGCTTTTAAATACTCCTTCTGGGCATTTAATTGAATCGCTTTTTGTTTTAACTCCAGGGCCGTCCGCCTGAGATTTTTTTCCTTTCTCCATATAATATGCGCGGCCTGCCGGCCTTTTGCAGATCCGATATAGGCAATGGAAGCCATTTCAATGGCAGTAATCAATATGTCCAGCCGCTTGGTTAACTCTTCCCCATTCACAAAATTATCGCCTTCATTGAGTATCAGACCTTCATTGATCGTGTTAAAAACAATGGCGCCATAATCCGGGACATAGGCGGAAAGAAAGTTTTTCGCCTGGAATTGACGGACAATGGCGGTATTGATCCTCAGCCCGGGCAGACGGCTGAATATCTTCCCGTCATAGGAATGGGTTGAAAAAACAAGCCCTTTTTCAGAACCCTGGAGACTGTCTTGTAAATGATCGATAATAATGATCTTGAGGCCTTTTTCATAGAAGTCCCTGTGGGTTCGAAGCACAAAGGAGATGATCCCGTCGCTTTCTTTTTTTTCTCCGAACTGTGTTTCCCTGTAAAGCATGACAGGGGAAAGCCCCTTTCTTTTAACGATGGCGGTTCCCAAATATTTGAAAAGTAGGCCTGAAATTCCTTTGCCGTCAAATTTATGCATGACGCCCCTGTCCCATTTTTCAGGCGGAAGGAATTTAAAATAGGTTTTGTCGGTGCCGAGCAGCATCCCTGCATGCCTTGCCTCAAGCAATTTAAGGGAAAAGGACAAAAGAAGATCCAGGGTATTCCTTTTCTGAAACACCAGCCTTTCAAATTTTTCAATATCAGGCAATTCTGGTTTCATTTCTTGAATAGGGGCTGATAAAGTGTTCTGTTCCGGTATTTTGATCGTCTGTCTTATAAAATAAATTCTGGAACAAAGAAATTTCTTTGTCTCTGAACGAAATCAGGGATCCAATAAAAAAAATATGGTAGATGCGGTAAATTCGATCTGAAATGAGTTTCAAAATCAGGTCTTTTTGTTCTTCCATCCGTATAATCCAGTCATTCAGGGTTTTAATATAATGGGTCCGGAAATTTTCCGCAGTTAAAAGTTCAAACCCTGAAGAAGCGGCCAGATCAATGAGATCCTGTTCAAGCATCAGCTCTCCGCCGGGGAACATATATTTATTCAGAAAGGTATTTTCATATCCTTTTTTAAGTTTTTGATGGGTGGTGATGGTATGCTGCATAAAAAGCCCGCCTTTTTTCAGAGAGCGATAGACCGTCTGAAAAAACGCGGGCATATTTTTTTTCCCCACATGCTCGGACATCCCGACACAGGAAATTTTATCAAATCTCTCAGAACCCAGATCCCTGTAATTCTGGATTTTTATTTTAATTTTACGGGAAAGCCCCTCTTTTTCAATCCAGCGCTCGGCATAGGCCTTCTGTTCCGAGCTTAATGTGATCCCTGTCACATTCACCCCATATTGCCTTGCCGCAAAAACCGCAAAATTACCCCATCCGCAGCCTATATCCAGCAAAACCTCATCCGGCTTGAGCCTGAGTTTTCTGCAGATGATATCCATTTTCTCGATTTGGGCGTCATCCATGCCGGTTTTTTCATCAGGATAATATCCACAGGTGTATCCCATTGTTTCTCCTAAAAATAGCCGGTAAAACTCACTGGGGGCATCATAGTGGTATTCAATATTTTCTTTTTCCCTTAATTTGGGGTTAACAAAAAATCCTGCAATGGATTGAATCGGGTTTTTTCTTTGGTTTTTATGGAGCAACCGGGCACACACGATATCATACAATTCTTTAATACTGCCCGAGATGTCGAAATACCCTTTGATATAGGCTTCTCCCAGGGATAACGCATTGGGGGAAATAAGGGCGCGGAAAAATTTTTTATTCTTGATATGAAGCCTGTACTTTACCTCCTCCCCGGCACTGGAAAACCGGTTTCCATTGGTATCAATGATTTCAAGAGGAATCATGCCCTGGTCAAGGATTTCGATAAATTTTTTTAAAAAAAAGGACTCTTTTTTTAGAAGTGATTTCATTTTTTTAGCCTTTCCCGGAAGATTGAAAAAACGTTTTTTTGTACAGGCTATTAAAAAGTTTGGCCTATTATAATAAATCTTTTGAAAATATAAAGGATTATCCAAAAATTCCGGAATTTTCATAGCCATGGCATGGGGGCTAGGGAAAGAATGGATGATTAAGCAAGGGCCTTCAGAATATTCCGCGTTTCCAGGAGGGCTCTGGAAATATTATTTCTATTCCGGCCCAGTTGAATCCGGATGGTGTCTTTTTTGATGAATTCAAATGGAAAAAGCTCCTTAAGCTGTCCGTTCAACATATTCAAAGGCTTTTTTCTGTGCTTTCCGGAAAAGGTCAGGGTCAATACATCCGGCGTAATATCAAGGCGCTGAATGCCTGCCTGGATACAATAAACCCGCAACATGATTTTTAAGAGCATATTTTCCGCCTCTTTCGGCAATCTTCCATACCGATCCAGAAGCTCTTTTTTCATATCATTGATGTCTGAGATAAGGGTGATTCTGGAGAGCCGCCGGTACAGGGTCAGGCGTTGTTCAACCGATTCTATGTAGTCTTCGGGGAATCCCGACGACATGGCCGCGTTAATTTCCGGCTCCAGCGGTTCAATGGTTTCTTCGCCTTTTAAATCATGAACGGCCTGGTCCAGCAATTTTAAAAACATATCATATCCCACAGCCGCGATATGGCCGGATTGAGAAGCGCCCAAGGCAGTTCCGGCGCCCCTGATCTGGAGATCCTTCATGGCGATTTGAAATCCGGAACCCAGATCTTTGTACTCCATCAATGCAGACAATCTTTTTTGGGCGTCCTTGGTCAACCGGGTTTCATCGGAAATGAAAAGATAGGCATAGGCCTGGTGATCGCCCCGGCCGATACGGCCCCGGAGCTGATAAATTTGGGAAAGCCCGAAATTTTCAGTCTTGTCGATGATCATGGTGTTGGCCGAAGGGATATCCAGTCCGGATTCTATAATGGTGGTGCAAACCAGAACATCGATCCGGGAATTGATAAATTCAAGTATCACGTTTTCAAGTTCGGTTTCCGAAAGCCTGCCGTGAGCGATCCCGATCCTTGCCTCAGGAACAAGCTCGGCAAGATTTTCAGAAATTTTTGAAATGGTTTTAATGCTGTTATGAACATAAAAAACCTGGCCTTTTCGGGATAGCTCCCGTTTTACGGCATCTTTGACTATGGCAGCGTCATATGTTGAAATATAGGAAATAATGGGTTGCCGGTCCGCGGGGGGAGTCTTGATGACGCTGATATCCCTCATTCCCGTCAGGGAGAGATGAAGGGTCCGGGGGATGGGGGTTGCCGTCAAGGCAAGGACATCCACCGCGCTTCTTTTCTTTTTCAGGCTCTCCTTGTGTTTGACCCCAAAGCGCTGTTCCTCGTCAATGACCAGGAGTCCGAGGGATTTGAAATCAACATCTTTCTGCAAGAGCCGGTGGGTTCCGATGGCAATATCCGTCAGACCGGAACTGATGGCCTTGAGTATTCCGGCCTGTTCCTTCCGGGATCTGAATCGGGAAAGGCATTCGATATTGACCGGGTATCCGGAAAACCGCTCCCTGAAAGTAGACAGGTGCTGTTCTGCAAGGATGGTGGTCGGTACGACAACGGCCACCTGTTTCCCGTCATTGACAGCTTTAAACGCCGCTCGTATGGCCACTTCCGTTTTTCCATATCCCACGTCGCCGCAGACGAGCCTGTCCATGGGAATGGTGGATTCCATGTCAAGTTGGACATCATCAATGGCTTTTAACTGGTCCCGTGTTTCCTTAAAGGGAAAGGATGCTTCAAAATCATCATAATAATTGTCCGGACGGCTGAATGAAAAACCGATATTGGCCTTTCTTTGGGCATAAAGGTCCAATAAATCCGCCGCCAGCTTTTCAACTTCCTCCCTGGCTTTGGCTTTGGATTTTATCCAGGCCTTGGATCCGATCTTATCCAGTAAAGGTTCATAGCCTTCCACACCGATGTATTTACCGATCATCTCAATACGGTCTACGGGCAGATAAAGTTTATCATCATCCTGGTAGACAATCAGAATAAAGTCTTGTACGATTCTGTCGATGGTCAGGCTGCACAGTCCTTCATACCGGCCGATGCCATGTTCGGCGTGAACGATGATGTCCCCGTTTTTCAATTCTTCGGGCGCGATCAGTTCGGTTTTCAAATCCCTTTTTGAATATCCCTGTCTCCGGACTCTCTTTCTGTCGAAAATCTCGTTTTCCGTAACAAGGGCCAGGGACCGGTCTTTCAGAACAAACCCGGAGGATAATTCTCCAAACAGGTAATAAATGCCGGGAGGGCTTTCCATCGCAATGGGAAAGGATTTGCAGGGCAAGGGCTCCAACCCGTAGGGCTGTAATAGGGAAACCAGTCTTTTGGCCTGGGATTCCTGGGTCAGCACACACAATGTCTGCCCGGCCCCATGATGCTTAAACCATTCAGCCAGGGGCAATAAGGGATTATCTTTAAAGCCTTCTCTTTTCAATTGTGAAGAAAGGGACTGATTATCCTGGTATTCAAATAAAAACACCGGGGGTTCATCTTCGGATGGGACCTGGGACAGATGAAACGGATGGAAAGCCGTATGCTGATTGGACAAGATATTCGCTTGGGCCCGGTCCCATTGGAGAAGAACTGTTTTAGGCTCAACGCATATCCTTTTCTCGGTCACGGCTGTTTTATAATAAAGGGCGGCCTTATTTTCAACTTCACCGGCAAAGGATCCAAGTTCATCAGGATTATCCAGAATCCAGAAACTTTTTGGCGGGATATAGTCAAACAAGGTATCCAGGCTTTCATAAACAATGGAAAGCATGCTTTCTATGCCGGGAAACCTGCCCGATTCCCGGATCAGATTGGCATATTCCCGAACTTTTGAGGCATCAAGGCCGGCAGAAGTTCCTGCCTCTCTCAACCGGGCCAGAATATGCGGCAGTTCTTCCTTGGTCAGAACCGCTTCGTTGGCAGGGCCGATGATAAACTCGAAAATATCTTTAATGCCTCGTTGGGTATAGGGAGAAAAATACCGGATGGACTCCACAAGGTCTCCAAAAAATTCTATCCGGACCGGATGGGTCCGCCCGGGGGAGTAAATATCCAAAATCCCTCCCCGAACGGAATACTCTCCCGGATCTTCCACCAGGGAAGTTCGTAAATAGCCTCCGGATTCAAGTTTGAGAATAAGGGCCTCCCTGTCCAATTCCTCATTCACCATCACCAGCTCGCCAAAAGCGTTCAGGCTGTCCCTTGGCATCAATTTCTGCATGAGCGTGTCCACCGTGGCAATGATCAGCAAAGGATGGGCTTGTGAGTCCATGATGTGGGATAACGCGGCCAGCCTCTTGATGGAGATCTCTCTAAGATAGGACAGGGATTTGGATGAAAGGACCGGAACCTCCGGAAAAAAAACAAGCTTGCCTTCCGGAAGAAAAATTTCAGTTCTTCCATAAATTCCGGGCCGTACGCGCATCTTTCAATACCAATACGACCGGGCTTTTTTTGGCTTTGTATAACTGCGATGTCAGATAAGCCTTGTGTGACCCATCTGTCGGGATAATGATGACGCTTCGGTTTTGATGGCAACAATCTTTGGGTATATTATTTGAACTTATTGGCAAGATCATTATCTATAACGTAAATACAGGCTTCATTGGCCCCCTGGGCAGTGTATCCGAATTTTTTGGAAAGGTTGCCCATGAGAAATTTAACATCTTTTTTAATGCGTTTGTCATGGGCCTTGAACTTCTCAGTATCAAAATCCTTGATGGCATTTCTGAAATTTTCATTTTCAATAAAGGGTTCCAGCACTCTTTTTTTCAGGTTATGCACATATCGGTCATAAAGGGATTCAAACAGCCTGGTTTCCGTAATATTTTTTTCTTCTATCATGATCTCATGGGTCAGGGTCCGGGTGGTATATTCTTTTAATACATCATTGCGGATTTCGTGCCTTCTTTTTGGGTCCATATTGGAAGAAAGAAGCCTGTTTTCAATGCTTTCAAGAAAGGCTTCCGTGACATGAATTTCTTCTTTTGTAAAAATACACTTGATAACGGAATCAACATCATGGGTAACGGCGGAAATATAATTTTTAATATCTTTGGCAATCTGCTCTTCATTATAATAATACAAGGATTCCTTTACCTGCTGAAGGACACTGTAATCATACATCCTGAGCAGGTACTCCAGAAATCCGGGCGGAATCATTCTTTTGGGCGGATCATCCAGTTTATTGAAAAAGGTACACAGATCCAGCATATTAATCAGTCGATCCTCTTTGGCATATTTGGAATAGAACTGATCAAACAATTTAATGGAATCCCGGCCTGACAATCCTTCCTTCCCATAAATTTCAGACTCTGCAATTATCTTTTTCAACATCTTGTTGTCAAGTGATTTAATATCTTCTTCCTCAAGCCATTTGGGGATTTTGCCGGAAAATAATTCCATTTTCAGCAGCATGAGCTGGTCATCGCAAAAATTTTTATATTTTCCCGGATCTTTTATCCATTCGGCCAGGGCCTGGGATTTTTTACCGATTCGGGTGCAGATAATCACCCTGGCAAAGTTTTCCAGCACCATGGGTAAAAAACCGCCTTCGATATGACGTCCGAAAATATTGATAAATATTTTGACTTCGGTCTTCATATCGAGAATATACGGGATATCGATATATTGAATCCTGTCCTCAAATGACGGGAAATCCCGGATGCTTCGCTTGTCCTCGGGATTCATCAAGGCAAAAAACAGGGAATCCACTCTTTCCTCAATGTCTTCGACCTTGTGCAGCCCTTCACTGATGATATTATGGAGTTCAACCATTCTCTCGATATTATGGGATTTGATATCCATGAGGGCATAAATCCCGTTGTTGATTTTTGCAAACCGGGAATACTGATAGCTGATAATATTGCTGTCCTGAAACAGGGCGTTGATGCGGTTTTGAAGCATCTCATTGGAAAGGACGTCCTGCTTTACCGGGCTGTCTCCGGGATTAAATACGCTGATGCCGTTGCCCAGCCTCCGGTTGAAATAATAAGGCCTGGCATACAGCATCTTATAAACTTCCGATGGGTTGCCGAGCCGCTCCAGCAAGGAATGGTAAATGGATGAGCAGATGGTGCAGACTTCTTCCTTAAACACCCATTCATATTCCTTTTCCGTAAAAGGCGCCATTTGAATTCATCATTTTTAATCAATTCATCCAGGACGATTCTTCTCTGATCCTTGGGAATGGCAAGAAAGGGGTTGTCGTGGGAAATGCAGGGGATCTCAATATATTCAGTTTCCGTGCTTCCGAACAGCTTTTCATTGGCCCCCTGCTTAAAGCCATCCTCCCCCTTCTCTACATAGTGGATGAGTTTTTCAAAGGCGGATACGCTAAGGGATTTTTCCTTATCCTGAAGTTTTTTAATGTTCAGCCGCCACACGATTTCATATCTGAGCCCTTCTTCAGTATTGGCGTATTGTTCAAATTTTTTGAGCAGGTTGTTTAAAAACGTGCTTTTCCCGCACCCATGGGGTCCATAAAAAATATAGATCCTGTTTTGCTGGGCCCCGTGCCGCAGGTATTCCATCTGCTTCATAAACCGGTTTGCAAACAGCATATCCGTAAAAAAAGGGTTTTCAGATCCTTCCACAAATAAGCGTGAACAATCATAATTGGTGAATGAAAGCTGGTCTCCTTCTTCAGATAAGGTTTCTTCAGGCTCAACCACATAAGTTTTGATCATATCATGGAAGGCCTGAAATATATTCCTCAGGATCTGGGATGGTTTTGCATTCAGGATGGCCAGGAATTCTTCAAAGGGAACAGGCTTGAGCCTCTGGACATCCGTCATATTTTTATCAAGCAGCTCCAGGGTTTGATCCACGGATATGGTTTTTGAAGGATGGGTTTCCATAGGGGCCTATATCTCCCGTTTATGAAGTTTTCGGTTTTCCATGATATAAAGCATTCTTTTCCATTTGACGGGCTCAGGCTTTTTTTCTTCAGCCTGCTGGGACGCAGGATCCCAGAAATTGGCATAATCCGCGGCCGTTTTTCGGGCTATGGCAGGTTCAGTGGTCTCCAGATGAACGGGGCCGCCCCATAAATATTCGATACCGATCATGGTGTTTTCAATATAATCCACCTTCAAGGGTTTATTTTCAAATTTATGACTCAGATACAGGATGCCGTTTTTACTGAGTGAAATATCCACAGAGATCTCAGGGGGATGATAAAGGGTTTCCACAAGCATTTCCTTGTAATCTTCCGCCTTTTTGGATTTGATATAGTACTCTATGGACATTCGTTCATTATTAAAGCGTTTGCCTGCCACAAAAAGATTATGCAGGGTCATAAAATCCTGATCAATGAAAGAATTGACAAATGTAAAATCATTGAAATTTTCACGAACCCTGAGGATATAGTCAGCTCCTGTATTTTTTGCCTTATTGAATTTCTTTTTTCCGATTTCATCTTTTAACAAAGTATAATCAAAAGAATAACATCCCCGGTCTTCCATATCCTTAATATGCTGGAACAACCTCATTCCCAAAGCATAGGGATTGAGCCCGACCTTGGGCATGGAGGTGACGCCGGCATTGATTTTGGCATAATCCACTTCATGGCCGCAGATCCTGTCATCTCTCATGAACAGATAATCATGCCAGTAGCTGGCCCATCCCTCATTCATGATTTTGGTCCTGATCTGGGGCTGAAAGTATAATGAGGTGTTTCGGACAATCTGCATAACGGATTTCATCCATTCATTTTCATCTTCCTTCAGAAACGGGGAATTCCGGATGATGTACTCCATGATATCTATTTCAGACTTTGGTTTGATCAGAAGCTCTTTTCGGTATAATTCCTCGAACTCGGGATATTTGTTGATGACCAGGCTAAAAAAATCCTCATTGTCTTGGAGGCCCTCATTGTATCGGTTGATCTCCTTGAGGTAGTCGTTATGGGACACGTTTTTTATTTTCTGCAAAAAATATCAAAATAGAAATCCGTCCGATTTAATGGCTGTTTCAATTCCTTCCGGATGTTCAGGTTCAGTTCCTTATGATATCCAACGATATTATCAATGCCCCTGGCAAATTCGATGGCATAATCCACCCATCTTCCTTTTTCAGACCGAAGTTTTGCAATCGTTCGCTTATCTGACAGGGCCTGGCCGGTCAGATCGATGTCCCAGGTGTTTTTATAGAAGAGATTGTTCTGAAAAAAATCGATATGGCCCAGGACATGATAGAAAATCATCACATTCAGCCAGTCGGGATTATTGTCATTATAGAATGAGATGGCAGGCCGGGTATTGATGACGGTTTCATAGGGATTTGAAGGATAGGCCTCATACATCCCTTTTCCGGAAAGGACGCGGACATCATGAACCCAGTAGTCGTATAAGGTCGGAATCATAACCTTGGGGCTGAGTTCGATCATATCCCGGTTGGTCACAATATATTCAAGGGTTTCATCGTCAAATTGAAGGCCGTGATCCATGGCCCTTAATTTGCACTCTTCCATGATGCCTTTGACATGTTGATTGACAAGTTCCATATCATTATCTCACTTTCGGGTTGAGCCGCCGGATTTCTTATGTAATGAGCTGCTTTATGCCTTGAATGATTCTTGAATCATCCGCGTTTTCATCCAGCACATCCATTTTGATGAGATTGCCGTGTTTGGTAAGCATTCCTGAAGCTTTTAAATATCTTTCAACTTCCGTTTCCTTTGATCCCACATAGGAATGCTCCACAATGGAAATCCCGATTCTGGACACATAATTGAGCATTTTTTCAATTTCAGCCAGGGTCTGTTTTCCGTCTTTGTCCCAGTCATCCCCGTCGGTCCCGTGAAACACATAAATATTATAATCCCGGGCCAGGCCCTCCTGTTCAACGATATCGTTAACCAGCTTAAAGGCTGTGGCCACCTTGGTCCCGCCGGCCACTTTATAGGAATAGTATTTATAAAAATCAGATACCTCTTTGGCCTCTGTATCGTGAAGGATAAACCGGGTTTCCACTTGTTTTTCGTATTGATAAAGCAACCAGGAATAGAGCATGACATGCTGGGAAACCACCGTTTGGGTCACCTTTCCGCTCATGGAACCTGAATAGTCCCTGAGAAAAAACACCAGGGCCTGGGATTCAAAATCTTTTTCCCGGGATAATATCCTGTAAATCAGATCCTGAGGTGAAATGATAAATTTTGTTGAATCAA
The DNA here is from genome assembly GCA_012031875.1 of Desulfobacula sp. Lineage (GTDB taxonomy): Bacteria > Desulfobacterota > Desulfobacteria > Desulfobacterales > Desulfobacteraceae > Desulfobacula. Next base: position 39,109 of record JAAUSZ010000005.1, on the reverse strand, counting down.
TATTCCCGACATCCGGAATATTTCCCAGGATGATATTGGTTTCAACGATTCTTTTCAAGGTCGCCTTTTTATCCAGGATCTGGCCCACCCCCCTGTTCTTATCCGTCAGATCATAAATATACCTTGCCAGGGTTCTCTTCTTTCCCTTGTCTTTTAGATTGGGCAGTTGGAAATCCTGGGAAAGCACTTTGCCAAGCTCATAGGCATTGGATTCAAGCTCATGCTCCCCTCCTTCGCCCTGCCCCGGTCCCTCCCCTTCTCCTTCTTCTCCTTCCTGGGGTCGAACGGGCTGTTCTCCAATGACATCCCCTTCTTCTCCCTCGCCGGTTCCTCCCGTAGGTTCGCCTTCGCCGGGTTCCTGATCGGGGTGGATCTCGTCATGGACAAATTTTTCTTCCACCGTGGTCGGAACAATGATGATTTTCTCTTTACCGCCGGTTCCCGGCTTGACAATCCGGCCGATACGGATTTTTCGTTTAAAACCGTCTTCTTCCCGTCTTCTGTCTTTTTCAAGAAGTTCGTCAAGGGTTATCATGGGCTTTACCTCCCCTGCTTATTTGTCGTCCTCTTGACTGCAGAAATATTCAATGGTTTTCTGGGCGCAGGTCCTGCAATACCCAAGCTTTTCGTTCATGGTATAAATCATCCGGTCATACAGCTTTTGATTTTCCTCATTGGTCCTGTTGGCCAGGGCCCCGATTAAAGATCCCGCTCCGGCAATATCGGATTTCAGGCGGACATCGGTAATGGCTTTGACAAGTTCAAGATTGTCCATAAAATCATAGTTGGCATCCACGGATAGCTTCTGCCCGTAAATCTTCCGGATGGAATTTCTGAAAGACGCCCTTTGTTCTTCGGTTTTCAGACCCAGTCGTTCCTCTACATTTTTAATATACCGTTCATCGATTTTCAGAGCCCTGAGTTCGCCTGTCTGGGGATCTTTATATTTCCACATCATATCGGGACCCAGATGTTCCGCATCCACACCGATGATCATATTGACGTAATTCATGACATCCTTTTTAATGGCCAGGGGTTCATCCATATAGGCATTGAACATCTCGGTCATGATCCGCTCCCGGTAAAGGCCCCTGGCAATCTTCAGATCTTCCTTATACTTTGCCCGGTCCGCAGGTTCCTGAACATAATCCAGAACGGTTCTTTCAAGGGCATTGAAAATATCTAGGGCAAACATGCACTGCCCTTCATTGGTTTCAGAACTTTCCAAAAGCAACTGGACTGCCCGGCCCAGGTTTCTCTGTCCCAGACCCTTTTGTCCGAACCGTTTGGTGATATCGGTATCCTGATTAAGGATATCAATCAATTCAGCCAGGGTTTTCAGGCTCTTTTCACCGGCCACCTCCCCTGCGGCAAGCTTCATGATTTCAACCGGGGTGAGTTTATCGGATTTGGGCAACCGCGTCAGGACAACACCGATGGAAGCCGCATAATTCAAATTCGGATCCTGATGCAGTACTTTTGAATCCAGGGACCGTTTGGTGTCTTTACCAATGGCATACTCCGTCAAAATTTTGAATCTTATAATCGGTATTATGGGCCACATAACAGATCCGGCATCGGTCAACAATCGGGGCCTCTTCTTTTTCGGAAAGAAAGGTGTCAAATTCTGAATTATTGCTGGTGGCGATGATCAAAGTATCGATGGGCCATTTGAAACCATCCAGTTCAATCATCCGGTTCTGGATAACACCCAGATAGACCTGGACCAGGTCTTTTTTATTTTTATAAATTTCATCACTGAAATGAATGCCCCCGCCGGCCACCCTGGCCAAGGCGCCCCTTCGCAAATCGAATCGATAGGGGTTGTTTGAATCGGAAATGTGAAGCAGGCGCTGGATGGATTCCTCACCCATCAGATCAACGGCTGAAGAGGTGATTTTATCTTTTGCCGGATATTTCCCTGTAATGGTGCCAAGGCTTTCAATTAAGGGTACGGGTGTAATTTCGATAAAGGACAGCATTTTTGCAATATCATTGTCTGCACATTCCCGGATCTGGTTGAATATATAAGCGGAGCAGGCGCCCAAGGGCCGGTACTTTTCATAGAGCGCCTCAATTTGCTCATCGGTATATTTAAATTTTTGGGCTAAAAACTCCTGGGTCTTTTCTCTTGTCTCATAAAGACTCATGGCCAGGATCATGGGGTCTTCATAGGTCTGCGATTCAATAAACTCAATCTTGCCGTAGCCTCCCAGTTGATTCAGATTGGTAAAACGGAAGGTATATTTTCTATTTTGAGGGATGCTTAAAAAATCACGGTACCGGGCGCAGAGATATTCAACAAAAAAGGTCTTTCCATTCCCCGGCTCACCCACCAGCACAAAAGCCATTTCCCTGGATGACCCGCCTTCCGAAGCATCTTTCACAAAGGAGACAAAACTGTTGATTTCATCGTACATCCCCACCAGATGTTTCTTTCCCTGGCTGAAGATATCGAACTGATATGTTGTTCTCCCTTTTACCGTGATTTTGCGAACCCCCGCTTCAAGAATCATCCTGGCAACGCCTTGAAAGGCATCCTGAAATGCTCTCTTCCCTTTTTTGACTTCTTCAACATGATGAATTAATGATTTTGGATTTACGGTTGACTTGCCGGCCATCTTACCCTCCTCTGGGCAGCAGGAGGCTTTTGCTGCCTTTCAAAATAAGTTTAAATCCTGTTGTTTCATCCCATGCAGGATGCATGTGAATGAAAATAAGATATTTCTGTTACATCGATCGTTCACTGTAGAACGTGTTTTGGTCAGTGTTTACGGCTGGTTTCAATATAACAGCATAAAAAAACACTGTCAAACAGTTTACCGGATTATCCTTTGTCCTTGCTGTGGTTTAATGAGATAAGCAAAATAAATTTGTACAGGACTTTATTTATTCCCAAAAATTCAATAAACTCGTTCGAAAGACCGATTCATCTGGTATGATATATCATGGTTCAATAATGAGGCAAAAATGACCCGGGAAAAATCATTATCTGCTTTGGATATTGCTCAGGAACTGAAAGTCGGCAAAGCCACGATTAAGTTTATATTAAGAAGATTTAAAAACCGGCTGCCGCATGAACTGGTTAACGGGATGCCCCATTATTGGCCCGAAACCATTAAAACCATCATTGATATCCATGACTCTCTCGAAGCCGGGATATTACCGGGAGAAATAGAGGAAGGACTTGGCACCCTGTCCAATTCTGATACGGATCACAGCCTCAATCTCTCAGTTTTTCGGGATGACGACATCCACCTGAACAAAGAAGGGGCAATCCTTTTAAAATCTCTTTTCAGTGACCTTACCGAGCAACAGAAAAGAATTGCCATCTCCCATGAAAAAAGAGCTGAGGCCGAAGAAAGAAAAGCGGTGGCCATTGAAAAGCGGGCTGAGGCCGAAGAAAAAAAAGCCGAGGCCATGAACAATATAGCCAATGCGCTGCAGGAAATGAACCGGTTCAGGGGGAGCATCGAACCTGTCGCTCAAAAAATTGCTCATCAGGCGGTAGACGCTTTGATTATTGACGAAACGGATGAGATATACACACCCTCAAAAATGGATGATGCGGATCATGGGTTGAAGGATTCCGGCACATTTGAAAAAATGGCATCAGACAGATCCGGCTTTATTGAGATTGACGACTTATCCCTGCTCATAGCAGATGACCTGTCTCTGCTTGACGACTTGTCTCTGCTCATCGAAGATGAATCTCAGGACCTAAAAAATTCACAGATTAGCCTGGATGACTTATCTGTCTTGATAGGGGACGATTCCAAACCTGAAGATATTGAAATTGACGACCTGTCAGCACTGATTGATACGGAATCATCAGAATCAGCCGTGATTGAAACACTTGATGACTTGACACGATTGACAACCCCGCCTGATACGATAATGGATGATCTGTCAAAACTCATTGATCCTGATGAAGCCGTTCACCCCTTCATGCCTGAAAACGAGGATATCAAAAGCGCAAGAGCCATTGAAATAGATGTTTCCCCAGACGATATTGAAAAATATAAAGCCGCGATTATGAAAGCCATTCTGGGTCTTAAAACCGATGGCTATAGTGCGGAAGAAACAACTTTTATGCTGAACAAAAATAAAATCCGAACCCTATCCGGAAAGCCTGAATGGAGCCAAAAGGCAATTTCACAAATCTATAAATTCATGACCACGGTAACATAAAAAGGCTCTATTTCGCCCCCGCCGTTTTTGCAAAGCCGGTATCGACAAATTTCTCAAGATCGATCAAGCTGGTCATGATTTTCATCTCATCCATCATATATTTCTGAATCGTATCCAGATCTTTGATGATGGGAAATAATTCCCCCGTCAAAATACGGTCCGGCGGGTCTGTGAGAACCTTAAAAATAACATCTTTGTCCTGGGACAAAAAATCTCCTCCAATAATGGAAGCCGGCTCGGGTTGAGCATCAATGGCAAGCCCGGATCTCACAAAACTATTACAGATTTCCTGAACAGCTTCCGGATGCTTCTGGATAATTTCATTTCGCACGACGAAAACACAACAGGGGTGTTTTGGCCATAAATCCTTGGAAAGATAGAATTCCTCTCCATACCCCTTTGCAATAACCAGAGAACCAAAGGGCTCTGCAACAATGAAGCCTCCAATTTCACCTTCTTCATCGTATTCCAGGGCTTCCGGCATTTGAAACGGAGCTACAACTTCCAATGTTACATCTATCCCTTTATCTGTAGCTCTTCCAGGTTTTAACCCCTTTTCAGACAAAAGTTTGTAAAACAACATATTATGAACTGAAAGCTGATAAGGGATCAGGACTGTTTTGCCGGCAAAATCTTCTATTTTTTCAATATGGGCCCTTTTGCTTTTCACCAGGATACTGCCTGCTTTATGGGCAAAAAGAAGAAGTTTCAGATCCACGCCTGATTTAAACAGATCCATGGCGGTTGGCGCCAGTATCAAGGCGCCATCCAGGGATTTGGTTGCCAGTGCGTCCGCTACCTCGTTCCAGCCGTTTTTCACTACCGGGTTAAGCGTACAGTGTTCAAACTTTTCCATGCCTTTTTTTAATTTCAAGTCAGTCACACCAAGAATGAGATGATCCGTAATTTTCAGATACCCAATCTTTATTGCAGGTTTCTCGGCCATTGTTGTACCCCCCGGGTTATGTGCGTGGATAGAGATAATTCTTTTTATTATGCTTAACTTATTTTCAATGTCAACAACAAACTATCGATAACAAGATCTCAACTTTTTGAAAGGCAAAGGTCTCCGATATCCAGATCTTCAGGGGTTGTGATTTTAATATTTATCTTGGAGCCTTTTATGATTTTCACTTTTCCCCCAAAATGCTCAAAAACAGAAGCATCGTCGGTTCCGAAAAAATTTGTTTTTATTGCATGGTCAAAAGCCTCACAAACAGGTTTTAAATAAAAACACTGAGGGGTTTGAATCAAAAAAAGGTTTTCCCTGCTAATGGTTTTTTGAATGGTCAAATCAGGAAGGACCCGCTTAACCGTATCGAAAATCCCAATGGCCGGAACACAGGCGCATGACGGAGCGACATTCCCGACACACTCCAGGATTATCCTCCGGCTGACAAAGGGGCGGACCCCGTCATGGATAAGAACAACGGCATCGTCTTGTAATTCAAGGGTATTGCGAAGATATTTCAATCCGTTAAACACCGATTCCTGTCTTTGATCCCCTCCTGCAACAAGATGAACCCTATGGATTAATCCATAGGGATAAAGGATTTTGGATGAGCAATATTCCAGATCATCCTTGGGAACAACGAGGACAATTTTTTGGATATCCTCAATGGCGTAGAATGCCATGACGGTTCGGGTAAGGATGGGAATCCCCTTAAGTAACATATATTGCTTTTTTATATCTGACCCCATCCGGAGTCCTTTGCCTGCTGCAACGATTATGGCAGAATGGTTTTTTGCCTTCATATCAGCACAAATAGGACAGTTCTTTCGGCAAAGGGATGCCTTTGCCCATGAGGTCTTCCCCATAATTCACACCCGATAATATTTTAATATCCCTGAGTGCCCGGACATCTCCTTTGAACTGTACGGTTTCAATTTCTTCTTTTTTAATTTTTCCCCCGGCCCATTGGATGTCCAGAACGCTTGAGGCATCGAACACATCCGCATTGACAAGCATTTTTACCTCTCCGCCGTAATGCTGAACAATTTTGGCGACCAAAAGGCTGGGACGGCTGTGAAATCCTCGGTCTTTTGGAATTCCGACCTCAATGGTGGAGGTTTCCATATTTTCATTCAATATCTTTAGCGCCACTGCTTTTCCTGAAGATAAAAATTTCCAGGCATAATACAGACAGAAATTAATAGCGCGATCCAGGACAACATCGGGGTCTATAAGCCTGGAAAGGGCTTCGCTCACATTTTTATACACATCCTTAAACCCGATATCATGAAGATGCCTTTCATAAAAATGCAAAAGGCTGCCGGCAACCTGAAGCAAGTGAAATACGATTGAAAAATGACTCCTCAGTTGCTCCAAAATTTCATTTTCCGGAGAAGATTTGGTATTTACCACATATGAATCAAAAGAAGACTGTATGTTATGAATCAGCATCTCATACCTTCGAATAATGACTTCATTGAATTGATCAGGGACAAGCGTGTGAATTTTTTTTAAATCATACCGTTCATAGAAGGCAAACTGCTCAAAATCCTTCACAACTTCCAGAAATTCACTGGAAATCCGTGTTAAGTTTTCTCTTTGCTGGGCCTTGGAATTAAAATCATCAATATTGTGCTCAAGCTGTTGGGTAGAAGAAATCCCGGGGAAAAAACTCAAATCATACCCTGTATCCGGTAACCGGATTTGAAGCCGGCGGGCTTCTTCTATGACAACCGGTGCGGCAAGTTTAATGGATTCCTGCAAAATCTTCAGTGTGTCGAGAGCCTCCAGTTTGAAGGTCTCATACCGCACCTCTTCAAAAAAATAATATTTGAACCGATTCAAAATATGACGCTGGGAATAGCATGCCAGCGCAAGATGTCGAATCGTAGCCGACAATTCACGGTAAAATATCCATTCTTTATTCTTTTTTGCCCCGTGAAAATCAAGAAAATCTTCGAGGATATGGGATGTCGTAATCAGCTTTGAATATAGCTTCTTTGTAAAAATATACCCATCATCTTTAAGCTCAACAACAAAAAGCATGCACTTCAGGTATTCAAAGGAAAAAATATTAACTTTTTCCTTGAAGGAAATCTCACATACAAAATTCATCATAACATCCAGAAGTTAAAAAAATCGGCCCGACCAGTTGATAAGCCGAATTCTGTTACCTGTTCTTGTTACCTCAAACAGGTCAACGATCATTCATCTGGGATACACGTTGCCGTGCACCTCAAGCAACCTACCCGAAAACTTGGGCGGACAACCCTCAAACGTTTCCCTATTTGGTCTTGCACCGGACGGGGTTTACCAAGCTTTTCCAGTCACCTGGAAAACTGGTGCGCTCTTACCGCACCGTTTCACCCTTACCCGTATCAAAAAACGATACAGGCGGTCTATTCTCTGTTGCACTTTCCTTCACGTCACCGTGACTCCACGTTATGGAGCGTCCTGTCCTGCGGTGTTCGGACTTTCCTCCAGGCTTAATGCCCAGCGATCGTTTTGCCTGGTCGGACCGATCCTTTATTTTTTTATATGATATAAAATTCTACTGCATTGCGGGCACGAAATCAATGACTTCCCGCGTTGGACCTCGATATACAACTGGGGCGGGATATTCATAAAACACCCCATACAGACTTCATTTTTGACATTGACAACGGCAAGACCCTGGTTCATCTTCGATATCTTATTGAATCTGTTCATTAATGAAGGGTCAAGGGTTTTTCCTATTTTAGCCTGATTTTCAAGGTATTCATCAAGCATCTCCCGGTCTTCAATGGTCTTTTTTTCAATCTCTTTTTGATCTGAGTCTATTTGGGTTTCAAGAAGGTTAAATTCTTTTTGGGTTTCCTGAACCTTTCCTTCCAGTTTTTCTTTTTCATCCAGACGTTCAATAAGCTCTGTTTCCAATGCATCTTTGCGTTTTTTATTATCATCAACCTCTCTTAGAAAAAGCTGATACTCTTTATTGGTTTTAACCATCCTGAGTTTTTCATTGCTCTTGACAATTCGATCATCGACCATCTGGATCTCTCTTTCAAGATCATGACAAACATCCGCGGCCTTTGAAAAATTTTCCTTATTTTCTTCCAGGGCCGTGCTAAACTGTTTAAGCTTCTCGCCCAGTTTGCTCTTTTCTTTTTCAAACTTTTCCAAAACGCTTTTCAGTCTTACAATTTCCGTCTCTGCTTCCTGTAGCTTTATTAAAGTTTCTATATCTTGAACCTGACTCGGTATATCATTCATCGTATCATCCTTAAAATATAGTAAATGGATCTTTTTCTTTTTTATATTTTATCACTTCTATATCAAACCCTTTCTCATGAAAGGCTGAAGTCAATTTTTCGAAGAGCAGGTCAACCACCATCCATTCCGAACCAAAGTGACCGACATCAATCATCCCTTTTGAATATTCTTCCACACGCCGCGCCTCATGATATTTTACATCCCCGGTAATAAACACATCTGCATTGGAATTTAAAAAATTTTCAATTAAGGAACTTCCGCTGCCGGTGCAGACAGCCACCGTTTCAACATCCATGTCCACATTTCCCGTGGCTCTGAGATAGGGGAGGTTTAATTTTTCTTTTATCTGAATGCAAAACTCTTTTAAAGTGAGCTTTGTTTCCGGATATCCGATTCTGCCGATACCGGTTTGTTCTTGTTGGAAATCAGGCACAAAAGGGATGGTATTTTTAAGACCGATGGCTGAGGAGAAATAATCATTTAACCCGCCCTTGGCCTTGTCAATATTTGTATGGAGAGAAATGATACTCATATCCTCTTTTGCCGCTATTTCAATGGCCTTTCCAGGCATTCGGCCAAAATCAATGGATTTTTCCGGATGAAGCATAAGAGGATGGTGGGTTATAAGAAGGTCAAAATTTTTGTTTCTTATAAAATTTAATAATGGGAGGGAAACATCTAATCCAACGGCAAGTTTTTTAACTTCCGTATTCATTGTCCCCACTTGAAGACCGGAGTTATCCCAATCCTCGGATAGATCAAAAGGAACGATTTCATTGAGCAGTGATAGTATATCCTTAATTCTAGGCATGCCCATATCGTCTATAAGCAAAAAAAGCGTGGTCGATTACCACGCTTTTAATTGTTTTACCCGTTCGATATTCTTCAGGCACATTCATATGAGAGGAGAGCATCCTTTTATGGGTTGTGTTTCAATCATATTATGCCCCTGATTCTTTTCATCTTGGTGGGCCCACCTGGATTCGAACCAGGGACCGACCGGTTATGAGCCGGTGGCTCTACCAAACTGAGCTATAGGCCCTTTTTGTAAAAAAACTTAATTTATATAGTATAAACTTCCATAATATGTCAATATTTAATTCTCAATAAAGGTCTTCAGTTTCTTGCTTCTTGTGGGGTGTCTCAGCTTTCTCAATGCTTTGGCCTCAATCTGGCGGATACGTTCCCTTGTAACGGTAAAATCCTTTCCGACTTCCTCAAGCGTATGATCGGATTTTTCACCGATGCCGAATCGCATCCGAAGCACTTTTTCCTCCCTGGGTGTCAAGGTGGCAAGAATTTTCCGGGTTTGTTCGGCCAGGCTGAAATCAATAGCAGCATCTGAAGGAATGGAAAACTTCTTGTCTTCAATGAAATCACCCAGATGACTGTCTTCCTCTTCGCCGATAGGCGTTTCAAGAGAAATGGGCTCCTTTGCAATTTTTAGGACGCGCCTGACCTTATCAATGGGGATATCCATTTTTTCAGCAATTTCCTCAGGAGAAGGCTCTTTCCCCATTTCCTGAACAAGATATCGTGAAGTTCTGATCAGTTTGTTTATTGTTTCAATCATGTGAACGGGGATACGGATGGTTCTTGCCTGATCTGCAATAGCCCTTGTAATGGCCTGCCTGATCCACCAGGTGGCATAGGTGGAAAATTTATAGCCCCTCCTGTATTCAAACTTATCAACCGCCTTCATTAATCCGATATTGCCTTCCTGAATCAAGTCAAGAAATTGTAAGCCTCTGTTGGTATATTTCTTTGCAATACTCACCACGAGCCTTAAATTCGCTCTTACCAGTTCCCTCTTGGCCGAATCCGCCTCTTTTCGTCCGGTATCGACACAATGAATAATCTTTTTTAAAAGCTTTGAGTCCCCTTGACCTCATTTCTCCTCAAGACTGTCTGGGCTTGTATGGAACCAATATCCTGAAATAAAACTTCAGCCCGATTCTGTGTTATGGATGAATTTGCCGTTGCCCAGGATACAAATTCATTCTGAGAAGACATCTGATCCAGCATTTTTTGTGTTTTTACATTAAAGGTTTGGGCGCACCGGCTTAAAAGATCTTCTATTTTATCAAACCATACAATGGTGGTTCTGATATTTTTCTCTATATTATCAATGACATTGGTTTCAAATCGCCATTTTTTTAATTCTTCAAAATAATTTCCGTATTGTCTGATATGTCTTTAAGAAGAGTTTCATATTTTTTTGATCCTTTTTTCTCAAGGAGCAATTTGTCTCTTTTCTTTTGAAGCGTTTCGTGAATATCCTTGATCATTCTCAAGGATTCAAGGAATTTTTCCTGTTTGGAAACCTCATCTACGGCGCCATCTCCTTCATCCACATCTCTTAATACATGTTTCGGACGTATGGATTTCTTTTCCATTTTATCGCCATACAAAAAAATTGTGGATAAAGATATGGGACAATCCAGCATAGATCTAAGAACATCTCTCTCTCCCCGTTCAATTTTTTTGGCAATTTCTATCTCACCCTCCCGGCTGAGAAGAGTTACCATTCCCATTTCTTTTAGATACATTTTAACGGGATCGGTTACCGCTCCGAATTCCATATCGGCACGGTCTCTTTTCGAGGAGAACATTTCTTTATGGGATTGTTTTACCATATCCGGGTCATCGGATTCAACATCGTCAAATCTTCTGGAACTATCGTGGCTTATTTTTTTAAGGGCTGTGTGACTTCTCTTTTTATCCATGGGTTTCTTAACATTTTTATTGGTTTTTTCTTTGTCAATCAGCTTGATGCCAAGCTCTTTAAATTGCATGAATACATCTTCGATCTGGTCTGGCGATTTTAATTCCTCAGTAATTGCATCGTTAATTTCGGCATAAGAGAGAGACCCTGTTTTTTTTCCTTTTTTTATCAATTTTTCCATGGCTGTATTACTGATAGTCCTAACCTCTCCAGACTGATTTGTCTCCGCTGCCATAAAATGCCTCCTAAAGGCTTAAAGTGTTTATTGATGATGTAATTGCCTAATTTCTTCCTGCTTTTTTTTTAAGAGTTCCATCAATTCGGCATCACAACTCTTTTCCGCACTTATAATTTTATTTGTTAATGTGTTTTCCTGTTTTATTCTTACTCTGATGATTCTGTTTATTAATGATAGAGCCCTTCCGCGGATATCTTCTTCCGAAAAAAAATCTTTAATGGCATAGGATGCCAAAAGCTCCTGGTCCCTATTATTGTCCATTTTTGCCATTGCAGAAGAGATAAAGGTATTATTATCCGGGTCGACATTCATTATTTTGTTTGCAATATATCTTAATTTTTCCGAATAAAAATATTGGGTTACTTCTTTGTTCTTAATTAAGGGGATGGTTTCCGGGTGGTTAAGCATCATGGAAATGATCTGTTCTTCTCTTCGGTCAGATTCAAGAAAGTTTTCATCTTCTCTGAATTGATTCGGAGCAGAGACGGAATTACCCAGATAATATTCCCTTACTTTTTCCAAAACCGCCTTCTCATCGATATGAAGTGTTTCAGCAAGCTCTTTAACATATAAGGATCGCAAGGCGCTGTCTTGAATCAGAATCAAATATTGCTTCATATCATCCAAAATTTTTATTCGTCCTTCAACAGAAGACCCATGCGTTTCCATGGAAACCTGTAAAAGAAACTGCATGACGGTTTTTGCGTTCGAAGCAAGCTCAACAAATGAATCTCGACCGTGCTTTACAACATATGAATCCGGGTCACTGCCGGCCGGAAGAACAAGTATCCTGATATCCACACCCTCTTGCAGGAAAATTTTAATACTTCTTTTGGCGGCACTGATGCCGGCAGTATCGGAATCAAAAACCAGCACCATCCTTGAAGCATATCCCTTAAGTACTCTAACATGGTCCGATGTCAATGCGGTTCCGAGGCTTGCAACCGTATTTTTGATCCCCTGCTGATAAAGAGATAAAAAGTCAAAATATCCCTCAACAATATAGACAAAACCCTCCTGTCTGCAAAACTGTTTAGCAGCATGAAGGCCGTAAAGAATACGGCTCTTGAAATATACCGGGGTCTCCGGTGAATTAAGGTATTTTGGCATGCCGTCATCCATGACTCTGCCGCCAAATCCCGCCACCTGCATATTAATGTCGAAAATCGGAAACAGGACGCGGTTTCTGAACCGGTCATAAAAACCGTCCTTTTGTTTTCTTTCCAAAACCAGACCGGACTGAAGAGCGATTTTATTAGAAATCTTATGCTTTTTAAACAGATTAACGATGGTATCCCAACCCTCTGGGGAATACCCCAGTTGAAACTCTTGAATGATATCCTCGGAAGTGCCTCTTTTCTTAAGGTAATTTCTGGCTGCTTCAGCCTGGTGTGAGTCCTTTAAAAAGCCATGATAATATCCCATGACGATTTGGTTGATTCGAAATAAAGCCTCCTTGATTTCAATTTCTTTCTTCATGGAAGGACTGAGGGTTGCGCTTTCAATTTCGATACTGTATTTACGAGCTGCCATTTTCACAGCTTCGGGAAACGAAATGCCATGATATTTCATTAAATAGGACAAGACATTCCCGCCCGCGCTACAGCCGAAACAGTGAAAAATTTGTTTGCCCGGGTTAACGGAAAACGAAGGGGTTTTTTCAGAATGAAAGGGGCATAAACCAAAATAATTGGTCCCCGCTTTTTCAGAATAACGGATTCGGAAATGATATCTACGATATCCGAAGCATTCAAGACTTCTGAGATTTTTTCTTCAGGAATATGCATCGCAGCAGCACCGACTCCAAAAATAACGGTTATGAAATTAGAATAAAATAATTATTTAAAATCACATGTCAATTATTATCATTGATAATAACTATTTTGAAATCCTAATGGCTTCTTTTAAATCCAGGGTGCCTTCGTAAAGTGCTTTTCCTGTAATAACACCTGCCACTCCTTTAGATTCGATTTGAAGAAGATTTTTTATATCCTGAAGTGTGCTGACCCCGCCCGATGCAATAATGGGTATGGACACAGCCTCTGCCAATGCAGCGGTTTCCTCTATATTGGGACCGGTCTGCATCCCATCTCTGTGTATGTCTGTAAAATTAATGGCTGCAACCCCGCAGGACTCAAATTGCTTTGCAAGATCAACGGCTTTTGTTTCCGATGTCCGGCTCCAACCTTCAACCGCCACCTTCCCGTTTCTTGCGTCAATCCCGACAACAATGCAGCCTTGAAACCGGATACATGCTTCTTTAACAAAACCCGGGTTATAGAGGGCTTCACTTCCAATGATAACTCTTGAGACACCCATATTGATATACATCTCAATGGTTTTAAGGTCTCTGATACCGCCACCCACCTGTATGGGAATCTGAATGCCGGATAAAATACTCTGAATGGTTTTCAGATTTTTTACTTCCTTTGCAAAGGCACCATCCAGATCAACCACATGGATAAGGCCGGCACCCTCTTTTTCCCATCGTTGTGCCATGTCAAGAGGGTTTTCCGAGTATTGGGTTGTCTCTTCCATGCGGCCTTGTAAGAGCCGCACGCATTTGCCTTGTTTAATATCAACAGCAGGTATAATTATCATTTGGTTTCAGTCTGTTTTGTGGCTTGCCCCTTGGAAACGGACCAATCCTTAAAAAGTCCCTTTCGTGGAAAGCGCTCCCGATATTTTTTCATTTATTCTGGAGGCCATGTGCAATGCCCTTCCAAATGCTTTGAAGATGGATTCAAGAACGTGGTGTTCGTTGGCGCCGTAATAGGAATTAATATGAAGGTTGAAGGCCCCCTGAATACATAATGCCTGAAAGAATTCTTTGGCAAGCTCGATATTGAACTTCCCCTTTGCTTTGAGATCATGGGGAAAATTATAGATCAGATACGGCCTATTGGAAAGATCAATGGTGACTCTTGAGAGTGCTTCATCCATAGGTACACAACTGTCGCCGAAACGCACAATCTGTTTTTTGCTTTCCAGTGCTTTTGAAAATGCCTGCCCCAAAACCAATCCGATATCTTCCACAGTATGATGATAGTCAACTTCAAGGTCACCTGTTGCATCAATCTTCAAATCAAAAAAACCATGAACCGTAAAAGCGGTCAGCATATGATCAAAAAAGGGAATTCCCGTCGAAAATATCTGCCTTACCTTTACCATCCAAATCAATAAGGATGGATATATCCGTCTCTTTGCTTTTCCGAGAGACAGTTGCTTTTCGATCCATAAATAATCCTGAATTGCCTGTTATGCCGTGTTCCCTGCTTGGCAGGGGATAACCGATATATAAGTCTGTCAATCTATATAAATGTCACACTCTTGTCAAATATTTTTTTATTATTGCAAAGCAATTTATTTGTATTTATAATAGGTTAGTTGGTTGTCAGGTCAATTCCATCCTTTGTTGGAAGATTGAACAATGAATACCATAACAAGCACTTACAGCAACAGCGCGTCTGTATTTTCAACTCCCGCCGGGCAAAAGACGCCCTTGGGCAATTCTCCTGAACCGCCATCAAAAAACGATCTGAAACCGTCTCCTCCCATAAATTCATCCCCGGCCGACCCTGTTGATCAACCCCTTGAGATTAACAAGTATCCCGACCAGAGCAATCCGGAAAACAATGAGACGGATGACCCCCAAAAACATTCGAAACCCTTATCCGGAAGCGAACAAGGATTCACCCCGGCAGAAATCAAACTGATTGAAGAGCTTAAAAAGGCTGATACAAAGGTCAGGCAGCATGAAATGGCCCATATTGCAGCCGGAGGAAAATATATAACCTCCGGGGCAAATTTTAGCTATCAACGCGGGCCCAACGGAAAAAATTATGCCGTTGGGGGGGAGGTTGGTATCGATACGGCTCCTGTTCCCGGAGACCCCGAAGCCACCATCACAAAAATGCGTCAGGTTAAAAACGCTGCCCTGGCCCCTGCCGATCCATCTTCACAGGACCTAAAGGTAGCTGCCAATGCGATGTCGGAAGTGTCCAAAGCCATGTCCGAGTTAATCCTATCCCAGGCTGAAGACAGGGCTGCCGCAAACGAGGAAAAGGCCTTTGGCCCCGCTAAAGAAGCAGCGGGTTCCTATGAAAAAACAAACACTTTGCCCCCAAAAAAAATATCTTCTTTTCAGATTGCAGTATGATTCCATCGTATTTCCAGTGACTCCCACTCATTTGATGAGTTTTACGATCTGTTTAAACTGATCTCCCTGCGCTGCCCTCATTAATTCAAAGAATATCATTTCAAGGCTGGAAACCTCTCCACCGGCTCCTATTATCCTCTGGATGCCGGTTTCCTTGTTTTCTTTTGTCCGGGAAGAGACACAATCTTTTATCACCTGGACTTTACAGCCTTTTTGAATCAAATCATACCCGGTCTGAAAAACGCAGATATGAGTCTCGATTCCTGTCAACAGAACCTGGCTTCTTCCGGTTTTTTCAAATCTGTCTATGAATAAGGGTTCTCCACAGCATGAAAAAGAAAATTTTTCTATGGGTGTATTGCCCGTCATATATTTTGAAATTTCTTCGGATGTCGGGCCCAAATTTTTAGGTATCTGTTCCATCCAGATGATCGGCACTCCCAGTATTTTCATTCCCTGAATCATGATTTGAAGCGATTTGAATAAGTTATCCTTTTCATACATCAGTTGAGCCAGTTGCCCTTGCACGTCAATCAAGAGCATAACGGTTTTATTAAGGCTGAACATCTTATCCTCCTATGGATTTTCAATGGGTTGAACATCATTTGCAATTTCTGTTCATTTTTGATAATTTGGCCATCATGAAGATTGAGTCATCATGGAACCAGATCCTTTTAATTCATACCGAAAAAAGAATATTGCAATTAGCATGATTATTGCAAACTTTATTTTTTCGATAAGGAAAACCAATTTAAGGAGCCGCTCTTTATGATTACATCTGTAAGCAATAATATTTCAGCCCTGAACGCATTTTCAAACCAAATCGGGGTCAGCGCCAATAATGTTGCCAACGCCCTTTCCGATGATTTTAAAAAAAGCCGGGCCATCAATACCGAAGGGGAAAACGGTCAGGTTCATAGCACCATTACAAAAGTGAATACCCCGGGTCCCCTTGTGGAAGATCCCCTGAGTACGACAGGAGAATTAAAGGAGTTATCAAATACCGATATCGCCGAAGAAATGACCCATCAGATCATTGCATCCCAGGGGTTTGAGGCGAATACCAAAGTGATTAAAACCTATGAGGAAACCATGGGCTCTTTAATTGACATTATTGGATAAGTTCATGACAAAAAACGGCAACCGGGTAGTTTTTTGTATTTTATTTCTGATTGCTTCCGGCTGTGCCGGGTTTCAGCCGGGCTATGAAAAACCAACCGTGACGATCACGTCCTTCGAGGCTGTCCCGGCAGAGGGAATGGTTCCGAAATTCAAAATCGGGATTCATATCATTAACCCCAACCGGACCCCGCTTCAGTTAAAAGGCCTTTCATATACGGTTTCCCTTGAGGGACATCGTATCATCACAGGAGTGTCCAATCAGTTACCTGAAATTGAGGCCTACGGCGAAGGAGATGTGATGCTTAACGCCTCGGTTGACCTCTTTAACAGTATCGGTTTTATGAGTGATCTCATCCGGAATCAGGGAAAGGACCAGATTTCCTATGATCTGGATACCAAACTTGACGCGGGAGTCCTCTATCCCTTGATAAGGGTTTCAAAAAAAGGAAAGCTCTCTTTAACACAAAATCCAAAATCCCCGTAGTTGAATAAGGCAGATGAACAAAATCAAAATATATACCGTATTGTGGATAATGGTATGGCTATCATTTTCATGCTCGGCACATAAAAAGACCTCGTTTGAACACCATATTCCACCGGAACAGGCCCAATCGGATTCCCGGGACGCTCTTAAATCCAATCAAAGAAAAATCATTGCCCAATATGCTGTCAACAGTTTAGGGCTGCCGTACCAGTGGGGAGGGCAATTCCCTGATATAGGGTTTGATTGCAGCGGTCTTGTCGTATACACCCATCAAATGGCGGATATCATCGTCCCCAGAACTGCAAGCGCCCAATTTGAAAACGGCAGGGTCATCACCATACAAAATTTACAAATTGCAGATCTTGTCTTTTTTAAAGACCTGAAAGACGATAAAAATTATCATGTCGGGATTTATATGGGAGACGGCAGATTCATCCATGCCCCGGGGAGGGGCCGAACCATAACCTATGAATTTTTGAATACCCCGTATTTTTTGAACCGATATATTGGTTCAAGAAGCTATCTTTAATATTACGGTTATTACATGGTACCGAAGAGAGGACTTGAACCTCCACACCTTGCGGTACTAGATCCTAAGTCTAGCGTGTCTACCAGTTTCACCACTTCGGCATTACTCATTCAAGCCTGATGGTTGTGGTGCCGAAGGGGAGATTCGAACTCCCACAAGCATACGCTCGCCAGTCCCTGAAACTGGTGCGTCTACCAATTCCGCCACTTCGGCATTAAGCTTTGTCCACCAACCTGCAGACGGGTAATAAAAGATTGCTTAAAAACGACAGTTAGGCTATATATACGTCCCTATGAACTTTGTCAAGATTATTGTTTTAAATATAAAAGGCAATCATGCAGTTAATTGAAGATTTGGATCAGATACAGCTCCCATTTAAGAATGCAGTGCTTACCATTGGTAATTTTGATGGGGTTCACAAAGGACATCAAAGTCTTTTTCAGCAGGTAATCAATAAAGCAAAGCAAATCAACGGCACTTCCGTCACCATGACCTTTGATCCCCACCCCTTAAAGGCGCTTGGAATTTCAGGCCCCCCGCTGATTACAAGAAGAGATCAGAAACTTGAGCTGATTGAAAAATGCGGAATTGATGTTCTCTTGTGTATTCCCTTTAATATGGAGTTTGCCTCCATTTCCGCCCATGATTTTATTCAAGATATTCTTGTGAATAAAATCGGTATGAAGGCCATCATTATCGGTGGGGACTATTATTTTGGAAAGGACCGGCTGGGCAATGCAGACCTGTTAAAAAAGGAAGGTAAGCGGCTCGGATTTGAAACTATTGTTTCCAAATGGGAACATGTCGCCGGGTCTCAAAATGAAAGAATCAGCAGCACCCGGATACGGGAAATCGTGATGGAAGGAAAAGTGAACCAGGCCTATAAATATCTTGGCAGCCATTACCAGATCCGTGGAAAAGTTATAAAAGGAAGGCATCGGGGGGGAAGTCAGCTTGGGTTTCCCACCGCCAATATCAAGCTCCATGATGAATTATGTCCA
This sequence comes from Desulfobacula sp., assembly GCA_012031875.1. Taxonomy (GTDB): domain Bacteria; phylum Desulfobacterota; class Desulfobacteria; order Desulfobacterales; family Desulfobacteraceae; genus Desulfobacula. The sequence goes on along the minus strand of JAAUSZ010000005.1, from coordinate 20,456 downwards.
AAACTCGGTGTTTATGCGGTGACTGTGGAAACCGTAAAAGGGAATTTCCGGGGAGTAGCAAATATCGGATTTTCCCCGACCTTTGATGATCATCAGTTTACCATAGAAGTCCATATCCTTGATTTCAATGAGGATATATATGATACCAGGATCAGGGTGAATATGATCAAAAGATTGAGGGATGAAAAAAAATTTGCCGGAATCCGGGAGCTTTCCGACCAAATTAAAAAAGATATTGAAATTGCAAAGGAAGTTTTTGAAAAAAATGGCCATTCGTAATATTTTAACCTATCCGGAAAAATCCCTGATGCAGCCATCGGTTAAGGTTGAATCCATAGATGAGGAAATCAGAACCTTGATCGCCGACATGGGAGAAACCATGTTTGATGCCCCCGGCGTAGGCTTGCCGCCCCCCAGGTAGGAGTAAACAAACGGGTTATCGTGTATGATCTCCATGCCGGAGACCCGGATGATGACGGCCTGACCCATGAATTCAAAGCCTTGGTTAATCCTGAAATCATTGACGCCGCGGGCAGCATCATCTCGGAAAAAGAAGCCTGTTTAAGCGTGGTTGACTTTAGTGCCGATGTGAAACGTTATGAAACAGTCGTGGTGAAGGCCCTTGATATTGACGGCAACCCCTTGGAATTTAAGGCAGAGGGTATCTTTTCCGTGATTATGCAGCATGAGATCGATCATTTGGATGGAATACTGTTCATCAATCGCATCAGTGTCTTAAAACGGACTCTGTATAAAAAAAAACTGGCAAAAGAATTAAAAACCAATTGAAAAAGACGTCTCGCATCATTTATATGGGAACACCGGAATTCAGTGTCCCGGCCTTACAACAACTGGCTTTGCAGGATGATTTCTCTGTCTGCCTTGTTGTGACCCAACCGGACCGCCCCAAGGGAAGGGGCAAAAAGCTCATTCCCTCACCGGTAAAACAGGCGGCCGTTCAACTCGGGATTGACGTCTTTCAGCCGGAAAAATAAATGTCCCTGATTCTGCCGCAAAACTTGCCTCCCTTGAACCTGATTTTTTTGTGGTTGCCGCATTTGGGCAGATTCTTTCCCAAGCCGTGTTAGACATTCCAAGGATTTATCCCGTGAATATCCATGCCTCCCTTTTGCCCAAATACAGGGGCCCATCCCCGATCCAGGCGGCCATTCTCAATATGGATGATCTGACAGGCGTCACCACCATGGTGATGGATAAAGAAATGGATAAGGGGGATATCCTGCTCAGCAAAAGCACGCCGGTATCGGAAACCGATACTGCCGAGGTGCTTCATAAAAGGTTGGGGGAAATGGGGGCTGACCTTATTGTGGATACCCTCCGCGCGGTTCTTAAAGAAAAGTGCTTTCCCGTCCCCCAGGATCATTCCAAGGCAAGCTATGTTAAAATGCTGAAAAAAGCGACGGCAGAATTGACTGGAACCTTTCAGCCCGGCGGATTCAAGCCCATATCAATGCCATGACACCCTGGCCCGGCGCGTTTTCATCCCTTTTGGGCAAGCCTCTCAAGATCTTCAAGGCTGTGGCCGGGGAGCCCCCCTGCCCCTTGGATGCCGGGACGATTTTCCTTTGTGACCGGAACGGTATCCATGTTTCGACAGGGCAGGGAAGCCTGATCATTCAAGAACTCATGGGGGCTTCAGGGAAGCGGTTAAATGTCAGGGAATTTTTATGCGGCCACCCCATTGTCCCCCCGGTTAAATTTGATGTCTAACCCATGAAGGACCCCCGCTATCTTGCCCTGAAAGTCTTGCTGGACTGGCATAAAAAATTCCGGACCCTTGATCAGAGCCTGGATCTGTATTCAGAAGATATCTCAAATCTTCCCAAAAACGATAGAAGCCTCTGTAATGCCCTCATCTTTGGGATTTTGCGCAAAAGGGAAAACATAGACTGGATCATTCATTCCTTTTCCAATACCCCCATTGAAAAAATAGATGTAACATCCTTATATATTTTAAGAATGGCCCTGTTCCAAATCCTGCATACGGATAAAATCCCGGTCTTTGCCGCGATCCACACGGCCGTTGAGATTTCCAAGGCCATGTCGGGAAGGAAAACAGCCGGATTTATCAATGCCGTCCTACGGAAGGCGGCTGAGCATCACTCAGCCCTTTCCTTGCCGGATAAAAAAAATGATCCGGATAAATTTTTATCCATACGTTATTCCTTTCCCCTGTGGCTGATAAAAAGATGGATTCACAGGTTTGGGGTTGAAAAGGCCGAAAATTTATGCCGGCAGATCAATACCATCCCCTCCATCACGATCTGCTGCAATAGATTAAAAACCAACCGGCAACGTCTTTCGAAACAGCTTCATTTATTCACTAAAAATATTCAAATTACCGATTATGCTTCCCAGGGCCTTTCTTTTTCAAACCCGGTATCCCCGGTTCAGGAATTAGAAGCCTTCCAACTGGGTCTGTTCCATGTTCAGGACGAGGCCGCCCAGATCGTTATAGACTACCTTGCTCCTGAACCGGGCGAAACAATTCTGGATTCCTGTGCGGGCCTGGGCGGAAAAACCTTTTATCTGGCTCAGCTCATGGACAATAAAGGTCTGGTAACGGCAACGGATCTTGAACCCGGAAAGCTTGAATCCCTTCAACAGGATGCAAAAAGACTGGGTATCCGCAATATACAAACCAAGCCCTTGGATCTGTTAAAGGCTTCCATCAAAGATTTTGATGTTTATTTTGACCGGGTCCTCGTTGACGCTCCCTGCACCGGACTTGGTGTTTTGCAGCGCAATCCCGATACAAAATGGAAACGATCCCCAAAAGATATCGAGCGGCTCTCAGCCAAACAGAAAAAAATGATCAATGCCGCGGCCAGTCTTGTTAAACCCGGCGGAATATTGGTTTATGCCGTTTGTTCCTGTGAAAAAGAAGAGAATGAAGCTGTCATTCATTCTTTTTTGGATAAGCGGAAGGATTTTTCAATTGATAAAGATTTTCATTCTGATAAATATGCTTTATTGATCACCCATGAAGGGTTTTTAAAAACCTATCCGGATACAAAGAACATGGACGGCTTTTTTGCGGCCCGGTTGAAAAGAAAAGAGAAGTAACAAAACCATTAAACAGGAGATCCCCTATGGGAATCATTGCCCCTTCCATATTATCAGCAGATTTTACAAAACTCGGCGAGGAATTGAAAGCCATTGAAAAGGCAGGCGCGGACTGGATCCATATTGATGTCATGGACGGACACTTTGTCCCGAACATCACCTATGGGCCCATCATTGTCGAGGCCTGCAAACGCGCATCCAACCTGGTGCTGGATGTCCACCTCATGATTGAAAAACCCGACCGTATCATCCCGGAGTTTGCTAAGGCCGGGGCCGACTATATTTCCGTTCATGCCGAAGCCTGTACCCACCTCCATCGAAGTCTTCAACTCATCCAAAGTTTAGGGGCAAAACCGGGTGTGGCGTTGAATCCGGCAACCCCCTTGTCCTCCATTGAATATGTGCTGGATCAACTGGATTTTATTCTGATCATGAGTGTTAACCCCGGATTTGGAGGACAAAAATTCATAGCGTCCAGTATCGAAAAGATAAGAACCTTATCCACCCTGCTGAAAGAAAAAAACCTTAGGACCATTATTCAGGTGGACGGCGGGATCAACAAAGACACCATTAAAGCCGTCTCCGATGCCGGGGCCTCTTCCTTTGTGGCCGGATCAGCCATCTTCCATACCGATGACTACCAGAAAACCATTTCCCTCCTTCGAGAGAACATGTAAAAGACAGCCTTGAATATTTTCCTGATTTTCATTCTGACCCTGGTGCATTTTACGGGCGACTTTTACTCTTCCTTTTTTGTCCCCCTATTGCCTGAATTTGTCGACAAACTCTCCCTGACGCTTGCCGAGGTCGGATTGCTGACGGGCGCAACAAGATTGCTGGCCTTTATCGTTCAGCCCGCGGTGGGCTACCTGGCCGACCGATATGAATCCAGAACCTTTGTTTTATCAGGTCTTTTTTTTGCCCTTTTCTTCATCCCCTTTTCCGGAATTGCACCCAATTTCTGGTCCCTTATGATTGCTCTATGTCTTGGCTCCCTTGGGTCATCCATGTTTCACCCGGCCACCACCGGGATGGTGGCCCTATATTCAGGCAGCCGCACCGGACTCAGCCTCTCAATTTTCAATACCGGCGGAACCCTTGCCTTTGCCCTTGGTCCGGTATTCATCACTTGGTATGTGGCAAAATTCGGCCTGGAGAACATGCCCTATACCATCTTTTTAGGCGCCCTTGTTTTTATTTTCTGCCTGAGATACCTTCCCCTTCCGAAGAGTGAAAACCTTTCCCGTCTCGGATTTATCGGGTCCATGAAAGAAATGCTGGGTAAGGTCTATAAATCCATTTTCCTAATCTGGCTCGTCATGGTGATTCGAGCCGTTGCCTCTCAATCCTTTATGACCTTTATGCCCATCCATCTTGTAAAAAACGGACACAGCCTTGTCTCCGTCGGGTTTATCGTGTCTTTTTTCACCCTGGCCGGCACCCTCAGCGGACTTCTGGCCGGCTGGCTGGCCGATAAAACCGAGTCAAAAAAGCTGTTTTTTATCTTTCATGGCCTGATGGCTCCCGCCCTGCTGTTATTTTTGTATCTTCCCGGCCCCTTTGTTTATCTGGGCGCCTTTCTCGCCGGATTCACAGCGCTTGCCTCACTTCCTTTGGGTGTCATCATGGCCCAAAAACTCGCCCCCAAATCCAGGTCCATGGTCTCAAGCCTGATGATGGGGTTTGCCTATGGACTGGGGGGGGGCGTCTCCCCCTTGGTGGGAAAACTGGCGGATATTTACGGTCTTGAAACGGTCCTTTTCTATTCGGCCTTTATACCGCTCGTCAGTCTGATATTTATTTTAAAATTCCCAAAGGTTGGGTCATCCATTGAATAGATCAAAGATTGTTCTGGTTCAACCCCCCATAGAAGATTTTTACCTGACAAAAAAAAGAACCATTCCCTACGGACTGGCCTGCATTGCCGCGGGCTTGAGGGGCAAAGGCTTTGACGTTGACATACTGGATGCCCTTTCATCGGAGAAATCCGGAATTATTGAGTATCCTGAAGATTTTTATTATCTTCGATCCTTCTACCCCAAAAAGGATATTTCGAATTTTTCCCTTTTCCATGAATTCAGGCATTTTGGATACAGCTATGAATATATCGGAACAAAAATCAGAGGGATTCAGCCCTTTCTGGTCGGCATCTCCTCTTTATTTACCGCTTATAGCAATGAAGCCTTGAAAACGGCGGAAATCGTCAAAAAATTTTATCCCCAATGCATTATTGTCCTGGGAGGGCACCATCCGACATTTTTCCCCGAAAAAGTGCTGGAATGCAGCGAAGTTGACTATGTCCTCCGGGGGGAGGGGGAAAAAACCCTGCCTTTGCTTTGTGAAGCCTTAAAAACGGGCTCAGATCCAAAATCCGTCCCGGGAATTGCTTTTAAAAAAAACGGGGCGTTGTATATTGCAGATCCCTCGTGGATCAATAACCCTCAAGACTTTGTCCTCCCGGCCACGGACCTGATCAACCATGAATTCTATAAAAGGAACCAAAGATATTCCACCCTTGTGGTTTCCAGCCGGGGCTGCCCCATGCAATGCTCATACTGCTCGGTGTCGGCATCATCCGCGTATGCCCCTTTCCGGCAAAGACCGGTGAAGGACGTCGTGAATGAAATAAAAGGGCAGCTTGAGGGCCGCTATATCGGCTTCATTGATTTTGAAGACGAAAACCTCTGCTTCAGTAAATCCTGGTTTCTGGATCTTTGCAACCGGCTTCAACCGCTTCTGGAAGGAAGGGATATTGAAATAAGGGCCATGAACGGACTCTATCCCCCTTCCATTGACAATGAAATTGTTTTGGCCATGAAGGCCCTTGGTTTTAAAGCCCTGAACCTTTCCCTCGGATCAACCTCAAAGGACCAATTAAACAGATTCAAGCGGCAGGATGTCCGGAATGCTTTTGAAAAGGCCCTGGACTTGGCCCAGGACAACGGCCTTGAATGCGTATCCTATATCATTGCCGCGGCCCCGGGGCAGACCGCGGAAAGCTCCCTGAAGGATCTTCTTTACCTTGCCGGAAAAAGAACCCTTGCGGGCCTCTCCATCTATTACCCTTCTCCCGGAAGTCTTGATTTTCAGGCCTTAACGGACCAGGGGATTCTTCCCGGCTCATTCAGCCTCATGCGGTCCACGGCCCTTCCCTTTAATGCCTCGACCTCAAGGTTGGAAGCGGTTACGCTGTTAAGGCTTTCGAGAATCATCAATTTCATAAAACATCTTGTGGATGTTTCCGGAAAAATACCTGGTCCCGAAGCCTTTCCCAATGCTTCAACCGTCCCTGTCATCGATAGGGATGCCGTCTCCCGAAAGCTTCTGCAATGGTTTTTCCATGACGGAACGATCAGGGGGATAACAAATACAGGACAAGTCTATGCCCACATGTCGGATGATCGCCTGGTGAAAAAATTTATCAGTGATTTGACATCCATTGATGTCAAAGGGGTAAAACAGGAGGTTTTCTAAAGCTCATAGGGGGTCAGGCTTTCCCATCCGTCTTCCGTCACAAGAATGGTCTGTTCAAACTGGGCGGACAGAGAGCCGTCATTGGTAACAGCCGTCCACCGGTCTTCAAGCACATGAAGCTCTTTTTTCCCCAGATTGATCATGGGCTCAATGGTAAACACCATTCCGGGAACAAGGGCCACCCCTTTCCCCTTGGCGCCGAAATGAAGCACTTGGGGCTGTTCATGGAAATCGGTTCCCACCCCGTGGCCGACAAATTCCCGAACCACAGAGCAGCCCTGTGATTCTGCATAGCTTTGAATGGCATAACCGATATCCCCGAGGGTTGCCCCGGGTTTAACGGCGCCTATTCCCCTTTTCAGGGATTCTGCAGCGACGCTGACAATCTTTTTGCCTTTTTCCGTAGGCGTTCCGACAAAAAAGTTTTACTGGCATCGGCATAATATCCATTCAGAATCGGAGTGATGTCCACATTTACAATATCCCCGTCCTTTAGCACCCGGTCGCCGGGGATGCCGTGGCAGATGACCTCATTCACGGAAACGCAGACACTTTTGGGAAAGCCCCGGTAATTCAATGGGGCCGGCACTGCTCCCGCCTTCAGGGTTTGCTCATGAACAAAGGTATTGATCTCTTCCGTCTTCAGCCCCGGCTGAATCATCCCTTCAACCTGGTTGAGAATGGACATCAGAAGTTCCCCGCATTTCCGGATACCTTGAATCTCGTGGGGTTCCTTTAAACGGATATCATACCTTCTTTTATATTCTTCCTTGATATTCATTTCCATCTTCAGGTTTCGACAGCAGTTTTTATATTTTATCCCGCTTCCGCATGGGCATAAATCATTGCGTCCGATTTTAACGGATCTGTTTTTCATCATCAATCAAACTCCGGATAACCCCACAGGGAATGGGGATATGCTTCTTCAATTCTTATTCTGACCACATCCCCGATATTGACACGGGCCGACGGGAAATGAACTATTTTATTGGACACGGTTCTTCCGGTCATCTGTTCCATGTTTTTTTCAAGCGGCACAAACCCATCATGTTTTTTTGAGCTTTTGCCTTCAACCAGAACTTCCAGTGTCTTTCCGATCTGGGCCTTGTTTTTCTTTTCGGTAAAGCCTTCCTGTAATTGTAATAAAAGATTCAGCCTGTCAAGCTTTTCCTTTTCCCCAACCTGATCCGGAAATTTTGCAGCAGGTGCGGAAGACCTGTTGGAGTATGCAAAGGCAAAGATGGAATCAAACTCGACCTTACGGATAAGATCCATTGTATCGTTAAAATCAGCCATGGTTTCCGAGGGGAAGCCGACAATGATATCGGTGGAGAGTGAAATATCAGGGCATTGTTCTTTTAATTCATCAATTTTATTAAGATAATACTGCCGTGTATATCCTCTGTTCATCTTTTTCAAGATCACATCAGACCCGGACTGAACCGGAAGATGAAGATGGTTGCATACTTTTTCACAATCCCGGACGGCATGCATCAGATCCATGGAAAGGTCCTTTGGGTGGGATGTGGCAAAGCGGATACGAAGAATTCCGGCAATATCGTTGATTTTTTTCAAGAGTTCGGAAAAGGAAATCCCACCCTCTTTTCTCCCATAGGAATTGACATTCTGTCCTAAAAGCGTCACTTCCTTTACCCCGGAATCCGCCAGAAGCCTGATCTCTTCTATAATATGCTCAGGCTTTCGGCTCCTTTCCCTGCCGCGGACATAGGGAACCACACAATAGGTGCAAAAATTTTCACATCCCTGCATGATGGTGACAAATTTTGAAACCTGATTGCCTTCAAAACATTCGGAATCCGGAAGAGACTCATAAATCATGGCAGAATCTTCAATATCCGCTATCCTTGAGCTGCCGGATTGAATCGCCCGGATATGCCTGCTGAATCTTTCAAAGGCCCGGGTTCCCAAAACAATATCCAGATGCGGAACCCTTTCAAAGGCTTTCTCGCCTTCCTGTTGGGCCACGCATCCCGCCATCACCGTGATAAGGTGAGGTTTTTTCTTTTTGATCCGGGCGAATCTGCCTAAAAAGCTATAGGCCTTTTCTTCTGCCTTATGCCGGATTGAACAGGTATTGCATACCACGACATCGGCCTTGTCCATATCATCGGTTCTATCAAATCCGCAGGAATTTAAAATTGATGCAAGCTTTTCAGAATCATAGACATTCATCTGGCAACCAATGGTATAAATGCTATACTTCATCAAACATAAAATCCTTTTTCAAATCTTCAACGATCAGTCCGGCCGTTTCAATTCTGTCCGGCGCGATGGCAAGCCTGATATGCCCTGTTCTCGGATCAAGGGTGGTGGCTACGGCAACCCCTTCATGGGCTTCAAAATAAATTTAATAAAACCGATTTTTGTCTTGTCCACCCGGTATTCTTTATAGGCCATGTCCATGGAATTATCTATTTTTCCTTGCTGAAGCGGTCCTTGTGGATTTTCGGGGTTCGCCTGGGAGGGGCCTTGGCCTCCATGGCAGGCATTCCGATAAGGATGGCGCCTGCCACATCCAGTTGCGCAGGAATATCCAGCACGGTTTTCAGTGAAGACGGATTGAAAAACGTAAACCACAGGGAATCGAGACCCAGGTCCGTGGCCTTCAGCAGCATGTTCTGGATACAGGCGGAAGCGGACTGAAGCGCACCGTGGGGCTGTCCGAAATAATTCCCCAGCCCGCCTTTATTGGGGTTATAGACAACCACCAGGATCAGGGGCGCCTCTCCGATAAAATTCATGGGATATTTTTTTGCCCAGGCCGGTCCGTTGTTATCCTCGATAATCTGTTTGGCTTCAATCCCTGTCTTTTGAATCCGGGCCTTGACCTCGGGGTCGGTCACCGATATAAATTCAAAGGGTTGCTCATTGAGGGGGCTTGGGGCCCACTGCCCTGCCGTTACAATGGCCTGCAATTGATCTTCGGTAACGGGAACGGGTTTAAATGCCCTGCAACTGCGTCGTCTTTTTATTAAATCGTCAAATTCCATTCTCAATTTCCTTTCTCAAATAGCGCGGTCCGGTTATTGATTCATAACCCCTAAAAATGACACAGTATCTATTTAAACAGGTTTCAAGTCAATAAAAGATTAAGACGTTCAAATGCAGAAGCACGGTTTGACTTTATAATCGTTTGCTTATATAAAATATTTCATACACTCATGGATACACTACTCAAATATTCTGAACCTGATAAGGCCGCGGTTGAACTTCTCATCGAAAAACTAAATTGCCATCCCCTCCTGGCAAAACTCTTATCCGCAAGAAACATACTGACGGCCCCGGAAGCTGAATCTTTTCTGAATCCGAACCTTCAGAACCTGCCGGATCCCTTTCTGTTGAAAGACATGAATATTGCCGTAGAAAGAATTTATACCGCGCTGGAAAACAAGGAAAAAATCCTGGTATTTGGTGATTTCGATGCCGACGGCATAACCGCCACCGCGCTTCTTATTGATTTTCTCGAATATTGCCGCGCAAATGTGTCTTGGTATATCCCCCACAGGATAAAGGAAGGATACGGGCTTCAGCCCAATCATATCAAAATGGCCGGAGATCAGGATGTGGATCTGATCCTTACGGTCGACTGCGGGGTCACCAGCCTTGATGCGGTCAGGGATGCAGGCCTGGAAGACATTGATGTCATCATCACGGATCACCACGAACCGGGTCCGAGCCTGCCCGATGCCCTTGCCGTGATTGACCCCAAACGTGAAGACTGCCGGTCCTGTCTGAACTATCTTGCAGGCGTGGGCGTGGCCTTTTTCCTTGTCATGGCCCTCAGGAAATCCCTGAGAGAAAAGGGATTCTGGGATGAAATCACTGAACCCAATTTAATGGACAGCCTGGATCTGTTTACCATTGGAACCATCGGAGATATGGTCCCCCTGGTTCATATCAACCGGTCGCTGTGTATTGCCGGCTTTAAGCGCATCAGACAGGGATTGCGTCCCGGGCTGAAATCCCTTGTTGATATTTCAAGGCTGGATATCACTAAAATTGACTCCGATGATATTTCCTATAAAATTGTTCCCAGAATCAATGCCGCCGGCAGGGTTTCCCATGCCCGGATCTGCGTTTCCCAGCTCACGGACACGGATCGGGGAAGGGTTGAAAAAACCGCAGGGCTTTTGGACCAGTTGAATACCAAACGCCGGAAGATCGAACAGGAGATTATCGCTGATATTGAAAAAAGACTGGAGAAAACGCCTCGCCTCCTGGATACAAAGCTTTTATTTTTATGGGATGATAAATGGGACCCGAGCGTACTCGGGATCGCCGCCTCAAAACTTTCAAAAAAGTATTTCTGCCCCGTTGTTTTACTTGCCACTGGAAACGGGGATGCCGTCGGTTCATGCCGAAGCATTAATCAGATCAATATCCATGCGGCCCTCACCGCGTGTGAACCCTTGCTTGTCAGATTCGGTGGACATGCCATGGCCTCGGGCCTGACAGTCAAAAAAGACAATTTAGACATCCTGAATGAAAAATTGCAGGCCCATATTCAAACCTCGTATTCCCAAAAAGATTTTCAAAAAACCCTGACCATTGATGCCGTTCTTGATCCTCAGGATATTGATATCCATCTGGCAAGGGAAATCGACCGGCTCAGACCCTTTGGCATTGATAACCCGGAACCTGTTTTCCTGTGCGAAAATCTTCATGTGGCGGTTTCATATATCATTGCGAACTCCCACCGGAAAATGACCCTTGAGCGGCCGGGGTTTTCCAGCCACCCGGTTGAAGCCTTTCATTTCAATATTACTGATCCCGGGAACCTGCCTGCGTACTATCCAAAAATCGCGTTTAAAATCAAAATCAATAAATTCAGGGCCAACACGGTTCAAATAATTATCGAAGATCTTTAGATTTTTTCCTTGATAAAGACAGGGCTTTTATTATATACATATGCGTTAATAGTTATTTATCGGGAGTAAATTTAAGGACAATTCAATGGCAAAATTATTTTATACCGGGAACAGGGAAGCAAAACTTCTTTCAAAAATTGAAACATCCAAAGAGCGGGAAAGAATAAGAACCATCAGCACCATCCGGGATAATGTCGATGCTTTTTCCAATAAGATTGCCATGAAGCTGATTGAAAAAGGCCTTGTTGAAACCGTTTCCAAATCCAGCATTGAGAACCAGATTGCAAGATGCCTCGACACCCTGTGCAAGGCTGAGGATTTTGATATTGATTATATGATTGCGCCCCTGCGGACAATTGTTCCGAACCCCAATGTTGCCAGTCTTTACCTGACCGCCTTTATTGTGGAAAAACTCATCAACCACAAGGATGTCATTGATATTTTCGGCAGTGATGAAGATATTTATTTCTGCATCCAAAAAGAGCTGTCCGCAATCCTGCCCAAGGCCTGATTCTTCTTTCAAATCATCGCCCGGGCCCGTTGAAATGCTCGTGTATCTTCCTAACTCCTGATTCCCTGTGGGGCCATCCTTATTTTTTAACCCATTGCCCATCCCGGTTCTGATAAAATTCCCCCGGGTTTGCCTTTTCCGCCTTTCTTGCCCCCTGCACGGATTCAACCACATCCAAACCGGTGTTCTGCTGTTTTGCGAAGATTTCATAGACCGCCCTTCTATCTTTATTTTCCGCGACTACCACCTCTTCCATAACCCGGTTGCCCGTCACAAAACCCAGGTATCCCCGGTTATCTTCCCCAATGATTCCTTTTGTCTTCAGTTCGGCAATGGCCGGAAGCCTCTGGATCATTCTGTCCTTTATCGCATCCGCCGAGACACAGGGAGATAAAAGCAAGAGAAAAAGCACCAGCAAAGAAAACGGTTTCCATATATGGCAGGTATTCATAAGTCCTCCTATTCTTTTTTAATTTTGTTTTCAGCGGCTTCAAGATCATCAAAAAAGCTGTCCAGTGCTTTTTCAACCCTGACATTCACATCAATGGTAATATGAATCGGCTTGATTTCAACGGGTTGGACTTCAACCTGATGGCTTGACTGACAGCCGAAAAGAGAACAAAGGGCCAGGAGCATTGCCGCGGTCATCTGAGATTTATTCATGAACTCTCCTTTTTAATTCAATATGGATCCTAACTGATTACCAAATTTCATGACATCATGAAAGGGAAGTTTTAAATTCACATCCAGCTTGATTCCCTGGAAACGTGATCCGGGGCTGGAAGCATCGACCCTTATGAAACGGCCCAATTCTTTTTTATACTCAAACGGCAGAAGTCCCGCGGGTTTGCCCTCCAATTCCATATTGACACTCAGGGTATCTTCCTTTGTATTGAATGTCAATTTGGCCCATTCATAATCAAAATCTTTCAATGCCTCCCGCGCCATGTCAAGCTGTGAAAATTCAGGGCTGTCCGCGGGAATGCCGGCAATGATGTTGTCCGTGTTTTCAATCACGACTTTCCCCCGGCTGCCGGGGGTTGAAAATAAAAACCCGTTATTGAATGAAATCCTCCCTTCCGAGTAAACCAAAGGGATTCTGCCGTTCAGCGTACCGTCGCCTTCGGCATGGAAGGCCCCCATCTGTTTGAGAAGCTCGGTCAATTCCAGACGGTCACAGAAAAGGGTCAGATGATATTCATTCCTTTCCTGGGGAAACCGGATGGACTCCGTTGAAATCATCCCATTGCACCATTTGAACCGGATATTTTCAAGTAAGAGTGATCCCGCGTTTTCAAGTTTGAAACGTATTTTTGCCTCGGAGAGTCTGATTTTTTTAACATCAATGGATTCAATGGTTAAAACCTGACCAGGGGCGGTTTCCGGAACCAGGAGGTCGCTAAAATCAATCCGGGCCTTGATGCCCTTTAAGGCCAAATCCGATTCCGGAAAACTGATCCGGCTATCCATGATATTTACCTGCATCCGGCTTTTCAGTTGACGGTCTGCATATTCCATTGATCCTTGGGCGGAAGCATTAAAATCCAATTCAAAAGGCTTTTGTTTATCAGGAATTGCCTTCCGGATATCTGCAAAATTCAATTTAAACTGATTTGTTTCAAACTGCATAAAGGCCTGTATTTCTTTTTCAAGATCAACCTCTGCCGTGATTTTTGTCTTAACCGCGGGATCAGTTTAGACCCTGACTGGCTGCTGACCTTGAATTTTTTAGCACCGCTTTGGAGAATATCACCGGTGGTGCTAAAGGCATAATGATCGTTATAGATGACGGAAGAAACGGAAAATTTCCCCGGCGGATTCTCCTTGAAATCCGGGAAATGCATGGGAAACTCAAAGGATAGGCCTGATAAAATCAGCTTATATGGTTTGGATTGAACTTTTCCCTGAGATGATTTGATCAGGATTCGGCCCCTGGGAACCCTATTCTCATCCATGGATACATTCCCAAAAACCCTGACTTCAGGGAAGGATATGTCCGCGGCAGGGGCTTTTACCGTTAAGGGACCGGAATTGAGGGAAAATTCAGAGGCCAGGGTTTTGGCAGTATCGATTTTTAAATCATACTTGATTTCATTTTCTGACAGCAGGGGATGGGCCAGCTTAAACGTCCCGGCTGCTCTGATGATGCGCTCATCGATGAGTATCCCTGCCTTGATCTCTTCAAGGGCCATATCCGCGGGTTTGACAAGGCCGAGCCTCGAGATATCAAGCTGCCACTCTTTTTCCGGGGAAAAAGATTCCAGCCTTAAATCAACGGCTCCCCTTAAATTCATTTCTTTTATATTTTTCGGGATATAGGGAGCAAGATGCTCAAGGTCCAGGGATTTGCCTTCTACCCGGACAAATTCAACCCCGTGTTTTAAATCATAAGTCAGATTTGAAATCAGGGTCTCCCCAAAGGGATGAATAGAGGCTTGAATCATTATTTTTTTTTCTTTTCGCCGGAAATTGGAAATCATCTCAAACGGTATCAGAAATTCTTCATTAAGGGCACTGATGACGATCCTGCTGTTCTTAACAATGATCCGGGACGGTAAAAAGGCAGGAAACTCAGGTTCACGGGTTTCAGATCCCGATTTCAAGGTATCCGGGAAGGAAAACCCTTTCATATGGAACCGATTGTTTTCATCCGGCCCTGCTTTCAGGTTTAGCCCTGAGACCGTCATCTTATCTATAACAAGTCCTTTGATGGGCCCCAGGGAATAGTCGAAACGGATGAAATCAATGGAAAGCCCCTGATGGGTTTTAATCTTTGAAATTAAGGCATTGGAAAATCCTATTTTTTGTATGGAAAAATCAAGCCCGCTGGTCTGAAAGATATCCGGCAGTTTTCTTTGTATCTGAGATTCCAGGATTAAAGGAAGGTTGATAAAAAGCAAAAGAACAAGGATGGTCATTCCAAGGAAAATGAGAAGGCCGGATCTGAGGAAGGTTTTAAATTGCATTTTTAATATTTACCGTAAGATACATATCTCCTTTTAATCCGGTAGCAGTGGCTTTGCCCATCCCTTTTAATTTCAATTTTGTTCCCTGCTTTACACCCGGGGGAATTTTGACTTTGTATAAAGGCTTATAGAATCCCCACGGAATGCTGACCAGCTTATGGGCTCCGGTAATGGATTCAATGGTGGAAATCTCGATATTCCCAAAAAGATCCGGGCCGGCGGTTTCGCTGGAGGCGGCAATCATCTGCAGCTTGGGAGTGTATTTCCGGGCTGTGTACCGGCTGATCTTTTTATTGAGCCCTGTTCCCGGCACCTTTGAATTAAATTTTACCATTAAAAACCCCGCGCCAAAGCCGCCGATATGGGCCCACCATGCAATCCCCGCACCTGCCCCGCTTCCTGCAGCATTCAAGACCTGCATAAAAACCAAATCCCAAGGAAAATAAAGGCCGGGATTTCAACAAACCAGGGGATAATGATAATGGGAATAAGGGTGAGTATCCTTGATTTGGGAAAGAGCAGGAAATAAGCCCCCATGACCCCGGCCACCGCGCCGCTGGCCCCGATGGTCGGCGTGGTCGAGGTTGGGTTTAACAAAAAATGAAAAAATCCGGAGATGGCCCCGCAGATCAGGTAAAACCCGAGAAACCGGAGAGAACCGAAATGCTCCTCCACATTATCTCCAAAAATATATAGACTCCACATATTGCCCACAAAATGGAGGATTCCGCCATGGAGAAACATATAGGAAAAAACGGATATGAGTTGATTGACTAAGGAAAAATGCTTGGACATCTCAGGGACGGTAAATTTGGCCGGCACAAGCCCATAGGCATAAAAAAAGCCTCATTATCTAACCCGACCTGCATCTGGATGATGAAAACAAGAAGGTTGGCCGCCATGAGAGAATAGGTCACGACAGGAACACTGTAAGAGGGCTGGGTATCCCGGACCGGTATCATTGGATCACCCTTAAAATATGATCGTTTTCAAGTTCGTGTTTGAATTGTTTCAGGATTACCATCACGGCATCCTCTATACCGCAGTCCGTATCTCCCATTGATTCGGCGCAGTCCTGTAAAAGTGATTTATTTTCCGTGTCAAACCCGACCCTGTGCCGGATATAGTCGAGAAATAGAAAATATAAGGCAAGGATCTCGGTCTGGCCCGTCCTTGCAATAAAAATCCGGGTCCTCAGGGGAATGTCCCGGTACAAAAGGTCCATACACGCGTTCAGCTCCTGGGGGAATTCTTCCCGGAAGGGCCCGGAAGGAAGATATGACCGGATCTCCTTATCCTTGCGGGTATCCAGGAACAGGAGGTAGAGCATAACTTCAAGAACGGTTTTGACGTCTGCATATATGCCGGGGACGGAACTCTGCCGGGGACCTGCCACATTTAAAACCTGAATCTGATTTTCCAAAATAAAGGATTTTAAAATAACGGCAGCCTCAAATTCTTCAAAGTTGAATAGATCGATAACACAGTGGGGCCTTCCCACTTGTTTGGCAACGGTCTGTGTTAACTTTGATCCTCCGGTAAGATCACCACGGGAAATGATCACCGTCCCCTGGGAATCCATAACATTCAGTTTTGTTCTTTCCCTGTAATCATCGGTCTGTGTTTCAGTGAGCCTGTATTTTCTTTTCAGGGGCCCATCCTCCGTCCTTCGTCCCCTGGGGACCCAGCCGCCATGGTCAATATTAAATTTAACGGCCACATCAAGGGCTGCCCTGTCTGCTCCCGTCTGTCCGCCTGAAATTATTTTCGCTAACATCAAAATCCTATCACTTGTCTTTAATTCAATCCTTTTCTATAATAGCAGCAAGGGGCCTATGTTCAATAACACTTTTAGGTGAATAAGAAAACCGTCTGCCAATGAATATCCTTTCCAGAAGCGATTGCTTTAAGCTGATCAGAACCATGGACATGATGGATCATATTGTTGACCACTCGGTCATGGTCTCCAATGTCACCTTTTTTTTATGTCGCGAACTCAAAAAAACTCGGCTGACATTAATGCTGAACTGGCTGTTTCTGCCGCGCTCCTCCATGATATCACCAAAACCAGAAGTTTTTCCACAAGGGAAAACCATTCTGAAACGGGGGGAAGTTTATTAACGGAAATGGGCTACCCTGAGGTCGGGAGTATTATTCGCCAGCACGTCATCCTTGACTCCTACCTGGCCGATTCACCGGTTTCAGAACAGGAGATCGTCAATTATTCAGATAAAAGGGTCTTGCATGACCGGGTGGTTTCCCTGGATGAACGGCTCGAATACATTCGGGTAAGATATGGTAAGACCACTGAATTTGAAAACCGTATCCGGGTCATGAGTCAAAATACCCTGACCCTGGAAACCAAAATTTTTTCCCGTCTGGATATCGCACCGGACCAGTTGTCGGCCCATGTGGAAAGCGAAATAAAAAGGCTGGACTTTCCTTGATTCAATCCACCACAAAGCATTGAACAATCCTGAAAAGATCCGTTATCTCAAATGGCTTTGCCAGGAACGCATCCGCTCCTGCCAGTTGAGATTTTTTTCATTATCCGTAACTCCCGACATAAGAATAAAGATTTTATCCGGATATTTTTTCCTGAATTTTTCCATTAACTCAAACCCGTCCATCTCCGGCATATCCACATCGGAAATAACAATATCCACTTCCCCTCCGGAATCGATGAATTCCCAGGCAAGCCTGCCGTTGTCAAAGGCTTTGACCTCTCGGTTGACACAATAGGTCAAGGCTGTAACGGTTAGATTCTTAATCATCAGATCATCATCAACAACCAGTATTTTGACATTGTTAATTATGACAAAACCTCCTTGAGAAATAATCAGGCGACCCTTAATACCTCATGGAACAGTTCGAGATTTTTATTGGGAAATGCATATTCGGTAATGATGTCGATATTGTCCCTGACAGCCTCTCTTCTGTGGATACCCAAAGGATAATCCTCGCTGATAATGGCGGCGGCCATGACACTTAAAAGTTTTACACGTTCCCGGAACAGGTGGGATGATGTCTTTAACTCCAGGAAGGATAGATCAAGATTTGAAACCAATTGATGAACAGTGCCGGCTGTATTCAGTGCAGCCTCTTTACGATATTTTCCCGCGGGATACCCCTTCAGGGCCGCTTTAATCATAATCACCAGAAGGTGAAGCTGCATCAGAAACACTTCATTTTCATCCATTTCATGCATATTTAGATTTGTGGAGCCGAATCGTTTCATCTTTTCTTCTTTTTTGAGTCAATATCCATAAAATAGTAAACCAGTCTTATCATATATATTGAATATATCAACTGTTTTATTTCACCTTTTTTTCAGCAAAAAGCGCGGATTCTATAGAATCCTTAAGTTTTTCAATTTGTTGCCTGAGAAGCAGCGCAGAGGCTGTCCGGTCTTCTTTTTCAGACAGGCTAAGAGAAAAAAACTGCTCTATTTTTGCGTTGAAAGTCTCGTAGTGTTTGAAACGGCCCTTTGCTTTCTCCTTAAAATCCCTTGCTGCCGCATCAATGAGCGGAAAAAAATAATGGGTTTTTAAATCAGCCCCATATTGCGTAAATTGTTTTTTAAAAATATTCCGGTTGCCGGTTTTAATTTTTTCCCCTGCCTTTCTTAAGGCAGGGGAAACCTCCTTGTTTTTATCAAAAAAAGAAGACAGCCACCGTGAAACCGATTTTAATCCGAACCCTGCCATGACCCCTGCCCTTAGCCTAAGTGTATACTGAACTTCAAATAACCGGTCCGGCAACCGGAGCCCCAGTATTTTTTTTATTTCATCCGTATTTGCAGCATCAATTCCGGGTATCTCCCAGCCTCCCGGGAAAAGCAGGGTCTTTAGATCCGGATACTCATCAACGGGTAAAGGATTGAGGGGGTAAGATTCGGACAATGACCGGAAAAACGATATGATTCTTTCTTCCTGCCGATTCACAAAATTTTTCAGCAAAGGGTCAACCGCCTCAAGGACATATAAATCCAGCCGTCTTTGCAATTCCTTGAATATAAGGAACAGGGTCGCATTAAATCCGGTCTCCTTTCCATGGGGAATAAGGGCGCCGGTTTCAATGGAAAGCAGCGAAAGGTATTCCTGAATATCATGTAAGACCTCATCGGTATCCTTAAAAAACATCTGATGAACCTGGGTGTCGATTTCTTCTTTCAGGCCCTGAACTGCGGCTTCAAGGGAATGGGTCACAAGGGCCTCTATGCGGGATGTATTCTGATAAAAATGGGATACTGCCTTCCTTGCCTTTTCCGCCTTCCCTGCCTCGGAAGAAAGAAGATCAAGAAAAATTTGAATCTGGAAATTCAACTCTCCCAAAAAACTGAGAATCTGCCTTAAAGGATTGGAAATCAGAAGTTCATTGCGGTTTATATCAATCTTACCCCTTAACTGAAGATTGAATTCGCGGCTCTTCAGATCGCAGTACCGGATCATTGCCTTTTCTCTTTGCCAGGATTCAAACCGGAAATTATCTTTTTGAGAAAGTTTTGTTTTTATATTCGAAAAATGGCTATACAAAAGGGAAAAGGAATAGATATCCGGTTCAAGCCCCAGCAAACGCAGATCTTCACGGATATCGGCTTCAATTTTCAAAATATCCTCAAGGCTTTCATGCTCTGTCAGGTCACAGTTATTGATAAAAAGGATATTGTCCAGCAACCCCAGATTTTTAATCTGATTTAAAAAGATAAGATCGGATTCTCTTAACCCGGTCCTGGAGCTGATGCAATAAATGATCAGGTTGGATACCTCAAGATAGGCCAGTATTCTGGAAAGCTGTGAGGGATCGGTGGAATCCGCACCCTGACAATCAGTGATCTCAATAAGGGGATCAAGCTGCTTCACAGGGACAAAAAGACAGACATCCTTGATATAGAACGCTCTATCAGGGTCGTTGGTATACTCCTTATATTTTTCAAAGGCCCTGGATTCGAAACTGACAATGGTTTCATCGGGGGCGACCAGATCTTTTAACGCATCAAACCCGTGAAGGGCGTGTCTGATACTCAGTATGCCGCCGGTACCATGGCCCGGAGCCAGGGCCCGGGTCAGCTCCCGGTAGAATTTTTCAAGGGCTTCCCTGTCCCGCTTGCGCCGGATATCAAAATCTTCCGGAAAATTATTGGCGATCTCATCTTTGCCCGGTAAAAGGAATTTGCGCAATCCGGCATTGATCTCATCCCAGGATCTTAGATATAGGCAGGCCTGATTTTTTTTCCCTTTTTGTATCCTGGTGGTAACGGAGGTGACAACTCCGGCCCCTCTTTTCACGAGTCTTTTCCCAGAAAGGCATTCACAAAGGTACTCTTACCCGACTTGATAACACCGGCGACCGCTATTTTCAGTTGATTTGACGGGATCCGTTCCGGTATCTTTTCAAGGAAAGACCGGTATCGGGAGGGGTCGGCAAGTAACCCCGGGATATCTTGGGCAGCCTTAAAAATCAAACCTGACCGGGCCAGGATTTCTTCAATGGTCTTTTGCGGGGTTTGGGTAGTCATAGCACCGGCGG
>JAAUSZ010000273.1 GCA_012031875.1 Desulfobacula sp. | reverse complement strand
CACCTCTTTAATGCCTTGCCATGAGAACGGCCCCTTCCACAGAGGAGGCCACCGGAATATCGTTGAGTTCAAAGCCTTCAATGATAATCCTGTATTTTTCCTCGTTGGGCACATAGGCGATCATGGGTTTGCCTTCATTTCTGGCCACCTGGCTGAGCTTGGCCCCGATATCCGCGGAAACCCCCGGTGAGTACGGGATGAGCAGGGCCAACAGGCAGT
This sequence comes from Desulfobacula sp., assembly GCA_012031875.1. Taxonomy (GTDB): domain Bacteria; phylum Desulfobacterota; class Desulfobacteria; order Desulfobacterales; family Desulfobacteraceae; genus Desulfobacula. The sequence goes on along the minus strand of JAAUSZ010000273.1, from coordinate 5,387 downwards.
CGATTCCCTTATCCCTGGCAAGATGGGCCGCCGCGGTCACAATATCATTGTCCACGGAACTTCCCGTCAGATCCAGGGGGTTGCCCAGGGAGATGATATTCCGGATTTCCGGGGACACCTTTTCCCGGATGGCCTCCATGGTTCTGGGGTCCAACCGGGGGACAGTCAGGCCATGCAGCTCGCAGGCGTCCACGGCAATGACGCCGTGCCCGCCGCTGAGGGACAGGACCCCGATATTTCCGCTGATCCCCTGCGGATAGCAGCTTAAGGCCTCGCAAAAGGAAGTGAGTTCATATTCATTGTCCGCCTCGGCCACACAATACTGTTTCATGATTTCGGAAAAGACCCGGTAGTCTCCGGCCAGGGAGGCGGTGTGGCTGGAAACGGCTTCCCCGCCCTTCTTGCTTTTCCCGGCCTTGAGGATGACCACGGGCTTTTTGCACTGTTCCGCCTTTTGAATAAAAAGACGGCCTTCCCCTTTTTCAAACCCTTCCACATAAAAGGCAATGACCTTGGTTTCAAGGTCCCCGGCAAACCAGTCCAGCATATCGGTTTCCCGGATAAAAGCCTTGTTGCCGATGCTGACGGCCAGGGAAATCCCGATGCCCTGGCCTGCGAATTTCACCATCTGGTCCACCAGGACCCCGCCGCTCTGGCTGACAAACCCCACATTGCCCTTTTCAGGACGGATAATTCTCTCCCCGGGAAGAAAAAACGTATCCACATGATCCGGCGCATAAATCCCGAGGCAGTTGGGGCCCACAAAGGGAAACCCGGCCTCCCTTGCCAGATCCGTCACCCGCTGCTGCAGGGCCGTATTCCCGGCCTCGGCAAACCCGCCGGAGACAATGACCGCTCCCCTGACTCCCTTTTGGATACAGTCCTCCATCACCTTCGGCACAAACTCGGCCCGGACGGCAATGACGGCCATATCAACCTTGGCTTCAATATCCAGAACGCTTTTATAGAGTTTTTCACGGTGGAGCACTCCCCCCTTGGGATTAACCGGGAAGGCAGTGACCGGATAGCGGAGGTGATTTTTGGTGTAAATCACATTGGCCGGGTGGTTGTCCTGGGAGGTGGACACCCCGATAACAGCCATGGTCGACGGCTTGAAAAGGTATTTCAACTCCATTTGTTTCCTTCTTTCCGGGATTGATAAAAGGATACGCTTAAAACCGGACCACAATGTCATCAAACCCTTTGCGCCATTTGGGAGGAGCCAGGGTTTTGGTGTCATCAAAATAGCCAAACGCGATGAGCAGGGGAATGTAAAAATGATCCGGAATATTGAACTCGGCCATGACCTTGTCGTGATCAAAACCGTCCATGGGGTGGCTCTCAATTCCCAGGCTTTTGGCGGAAAGCATCAGGGCCATGGCAAAAAAACCCGCATTTTTACAGGAAAAGGCCTGAACGGTTCTCTCGTTTTTCCCATACAGCTTTGTCCTTGCTTTCTGGAACCAGTCCCTTTGCTTTTCCGTCATGGTTCCGGCCTTGATGTTTTCCTGGAACACCCGTTCAACGGTTTGATGCCCTTCAATAAATCCGTGGGTGTCGGCCAGCACAATCATGGTGACCGGTGCGGCGCTCACCTTTTCCTGGTTCATGGCACATTTCTGGAGTCTCAGCTTGTCTTCCTTCTCCGTCAATATGATGAGGTTCCAGGGCTGGAGATTAAACGAGGAAGGGGTTTTGGCCGCCATTTCCACCATCTTTTTCACCAGCCGCGGGTCAATGGGCTTGTCAGGGTTAAAAAAATTAACTGCGCGCCGGCTTGATACCATTTCTTCAAAATTCATTTTCCCACCCTGTAAAACAAGATAAGGGGCTGACCGCAAAACACGCAATCAGCCTTATTCAGATTGAAAAATCAACCTTCCTGGCTTGCCAGATAATCATCATACATGGATTCCAGCCCCAGTTTATGCTTGGATTCTTCCTGTACAAGGATCATAAATACTTTTTTGGCATCCTTATGGTCTGTCTGGTCCGCCAGCATGGAATAGAGTTTAACCGCCTTTTCCTCTCTTTTCATGGCGATTTTGAGGATTTCGGGCATGGGCATGCCTTCCTGGTATTCAATTTCCACCATATAGTCGCTGATTTTCAGATCCGTGATTTTCTTAAACTGATAGGAATCGATTTTTGCCTTATTGCCTGAAATGTCGGAAAGAAGGGCCACATGCTTTTCCTCTTCCTTGGCAAATCTTTCAAAGGTTTCCTTTAAAGACGCCCGTGTGGCCTCCTTGGCCAGGGACAAATAAAATGCAACCGCCTCTTTTTCCTTGTCAATGGCAAATTTTAATATCTCATCAACTGATCCGAATTTCATGATTCCTCTCCTTCGTGTGTTATCGTTTTAACTACCGGGTTATAATTCAATTTTTACAGCAAATTGCATACCCTGTTCATTTGAATTTTTCTACTATACATATAAACCAGGCCTTTTTCAATTAAAAATTTATTTATTGAAAACATCCTCAAGGGCTGAACCGACATCGGTAAACTTAAACGCATACCCCGCGTCCAGAAGATGCCTGGGGATTGCCTTCTGGCTTTCCAGAAGGGCGGAGCCCAGTTCCCCCATGCCGGCCCTGACCAGAAAGGCCGGGGCCGGTATAAAGGCAGGCCGCTTGAGTACCCGGCCCAGGGCCTTGGCAAAATCCTTCTGCCTCACCAATCCTTTTCCCGTAAAATTGAACCTTCCCTCCAGAGCCTCATTTTCAAGGATAAACCCGGCCGCGCCGATAAGATCGTCGATATGAATCCAGGGAAACCAATGGTTTCCGCTTCCCAGGGGCCCTCCTGCAAACATCCGGAAGGCCGGGGTCATGAGGGAAAGGGCCCCCTTATCCCCCAGGACCACGCCGAACCGCATGACCGCTACCCGGACCCCTTTTTCTTTTGCCTTGAGCCCTTCCTTTTCCCAATCCACGCATACCCTTGCCAGGAAGCTCTCTCCGGGGGCGCTCTCCTCCGTCAGTTCGTCTTCGCCCCGGTCCCCATAGATTCCAACGGCAGAAGTGGTTAGGAGGGTTTGCCCGCTCCCCGGTTCCATGGCAGTGACAAGATTCCGGGTAGTGAGGACCCGGGAGTCATAAATGGCCTGTTTGGTTTTTTTTGTCCAATACCGGAAAATACTGCGGCCGGCAAGGTTGATGACGAGATCCGCGGTTTTGATATGACGCTGCCAGTGGCCCTCAAGACTGGTGTCCGCGCTGACCCATTCAAATTCCGGGAATTCCTGTGACAGGGCATGGGCCTTTGATGTTCCAAGGCCGGTGACCGGATATCCCTTGGCCAGAAAAAAGCGGGCCAGTTTGCCGCCGATGAATCCCGAAGCCCCCGTGATCACTATTTTTTTCATGATCTGAACTCCTTTCCATATTTTTACGCATATGCATCAAGCTAACCATCTATTGATAAGATACAACTCAAGAATTTAACCGACCCGGGATAAAAAGTTTCACAGCCCTTTTATTGGTGATCTGTTTATGGTATACCTGCAAAAAAAGAGCAAGTATGACCCCCACCCCCTTTAGGACAGAGAAAATACGGATGGACGATTTTACTCAATATTCCATATATGAGAGCCTGTTTAAACATTCATGCTCCATCATGCTCATCATGGATCCCACATCAGGCCGGATCCTGGATGCCAATCTTGCGGCCCTGAGATTTTACGGGTATTCTGAAAAAGAAATCCTGGCCATGAAAATATCGCAGATCAACACCCTGTCTGAAAAGAAATAAAAAAAGAACTCAAGGACGCCCGGCTCAATAAACGGACTTGTTTTAATTTCAGGCACAGGCTGAAAACCGGAGAGGTCCGGGATGTGGAAGTTTACAGCGGCTCCATTGAATTTCGGGATAAAAAAGTGCTTTATTCCATCATCCATGACATCAGTGAAAAAAAACTGGCCCAGGAAACCCTGAAGCAAAGCGAAAGCACCATCCGGGCCATGATCAATGCCACCCAAAGCCTTGTCTACCTCTTTGACATCAAGGGGGACATCATCAACCTGAATACACCCGGCGCGCTGCTGTTTGATAAACGCCCCGATGAAATGATCGGCAAGAATTTCAAGGCCTTTTTCGGCGAAAGCGAATTTTCAAAGCTGGCCATCCTGGTCAATGACGTGGTGGAAACCCAGGACCCGGTCAGCTACCAGAAAGAACGTCGGGGCCGGTATTTTAATGTCCATCTTTATCCCGTATTCAACGACTCCGACCAGGTGGACCGGATCTGCGTCTTTGCCAATGATATCACGGACCTGAAAAAGACCGAAAAAGTATTTGCCGCCATTGAGACGGCCGGCGGCATCTGCCATGAACTGAACCAGCCGCTTCAGGTCATCCTCGGCAACCTGGAACTGATGCGGATGGGCATGGAAAAAGACGACCCCAACCAGATCCTGATCCAAACCGCCCTGCTGCAGACGGAAAAGCTGGGCCGGATCACCAAAAAACTGGCCCATATCACCCGCTATGAAACAAAGGGCTATGCCAAGGGCGCCATCTTTGATATTGACAGGTCCTCGAAAATCCAATGACTTCCCCCCCATCCCCCAAAGAGGAAAAAGACTCCCGCTTATGCCCTTTTTGCAACACCCGCGATCTTTGTATCATCCTTGAAAACAAAACCGCCTTTGCCATCGAGGATACCTCTCCCGTCAGCCTTCACCACATGCTCATCCTGCCCAAACGCCATTGCTCCGACTATTTTGGCCTGACCCGGGAGGAAAGAGGCGATGTCCATGATCTGATTGAAAGGCTCAGGCGGCTGATCCTGGGCCGGGACCCGTCGGTGAAGGGCTTCAATATCGGGATCAACTGCGGGGAAACCGCGGGCCAGACCGTTTTTCACACCCATATCCATCTCATCCCCAGAAGGAAAAACGATACCCCCCATCCCAGGGGAGGGGTTCGCGGGGCCATCCCGGACAAAATGAATTATTAGTTTTTTGCCGCTTGACTTTTGTATTTTTTCTGAATACAACCTCATCAGTTGTCCAGGCGCACCTAGTGCTTAAAAGGGAACTCCAGTGAAAATCTGGGACGGGCCCGCCGCTGTAAGTGGGGACGAACGCCGTAAAACCGCCACTGCCGATTAAAAGCCATTCAGACCGGCTTTCCAAAACCGGCGGGAAGGCAACGGCGTCAGGATGATCCACAAGTCAGAAGACCTGCCGGACAAGCGGATGCATTCCCCGAGGACAAGGGAATCATAAGATCTTAAGGAAAATAAGGGCTACCCCGGGATCGTGTATGTATCGGTCCGGGGTTTTTTATGGCTCCGGGCTCGTGGATCAAATCTTAATTTTTAAGGAGTACCCATGAAAAACTTATTCTCTTCCTGCTGTTCACCTGCCTCATCCTTCCCG
>JAAUSZ010000063.1 GCA_012031875.1 Desulfobacula sp. | reverse complement strand
ACAGGGTTGAGACCGAACGCAAAAAAGGGGCAGCGTTGTGCGCTGCCCCTCTGTAGTTTTTGGTAGCGGGGGAAGGATTTGAACCAACGACCTTCGGGTTATGAGCCCGACGAGCTACCAGACTGCTCCACCCCGCATCAATGTTGAGTAATATATAGAACCGGTCCTTATCTGTCAAGGATTTTCTTTTTTGGAGAAAGGCGATCAGGGATGAGCCAGGGCCTCTCTGAGTTCTTCAATGGACGCGGTGGCCGTGCCCACCTTGGCCACCACAATGCCGGCGGCTTCGTTGGCCACCCGGGCGCTGTCCCTGAAGCTTGCGCCCAGGGCAAGGCCGAGCCCCAGGAGGGCAATCACGGTGTCTCCGGCGCCGGACACATCAAAGACCTGGCGGGCTTTGGAGGCGATGGCATAGGGTTCTTCACCGATCTCAAAGAGCATCATCCCGTCTTTTCCACAGGTGATTAAAAGCTTTTCCAGCCTGGCCAAGGCCATGATCTTTTGCCCGGCCCTGATGAGATCCTCCCGGGACCGGATATCCATGTGGGCGGCAAGACCGGCTTCTTTCCGGTTGGGGGTCAGGATGGAGACCCTTTCATATTTGGTGAAATCCAGGGCCTTGGGATCGGCCAGAACCCTGATCCCGTGCTTTTCCGCCAGCCTGACGGTTTCCTTGACCAGGGGGCCCGTGATGAGGCCCTTGTCATAATCCGAAAGGATGACCACATCCGCTTCCGGAATTTTTTTGGCCATGATGGGAACCAAGCGGTCAAAGGACTCCCGGGTGATGCTTTTCCTGATTTCCCGGTCGATTCTCAAGACCTGCTGGTTTGCGGCCACCACCCGGGTTTTCCGGGTCGTGGGCCTGTCGGGCTCGCTGATGATGCCGTCGGTAGGGATGCCCAGGGCTTCCAGTTTCTCGGAAATCATCCGGCCGGCATTGCCGGTTCCCGCCGTTCCAATGGCTTCGACCTTTGCGCCCATGGCCTTTAAATTATTGATGACATTGCCGGCGCCGCCCAGGGTATGGGTTTCCCTTTCCACAGACACCACCATGACCGGGGCCTCGGGAGAAATCCGGTCCACGCTTCCCCACAGATATTCATCAATCATGAGGTCGCCGATGACCAGAGCCCTCACCTTTTGAAAATCATCGATATGGATCATCATGCATCCAGCAGGGAGAGTAACATGGTTTTCAGTTCCCCATAGGTTTGGGTAACGGGGATAGCCGGAAAATCCGTGGTTACGGACGCCGGGGGCCTGAAGAAAAAGCCCTGGTCCGCTTCCTGGATCATCCCGATATCATTATAGGAATCCCCAAAGGCGATGACCTGGTAATTCATGGCCCTCAAGGCCTTGACCGCCTGTTTTTCTGATTGTCGATGCGGATATTATAGTGAATGATATTCCCGGCCCCGTCAATGGTCAGGTTATGGCACAACAGCGTCGGGTAATTCAATTTGGCCATGAGGGGTTTGGCAAATTCTTCAAAGGTGTCGGACAGGATGATGATCTGGGATTCCTGCCTGATCCAGTTCAGGGTCTCCAGGGCCCCTTCCAGGGGCTCAATGGTGGCGATGACGGCCCGGATGTCCTGGATTTTAAGGTTATTCTCTTTTAAAATGGCGAGACGCCGGGTCATCAAGACGTCATAGTCGCTGATATCCCTTGTGGTCAGCTTCAATTCCTCGATGCCTGTTTTTTTGGCCACATTAATCCAGATTTCCGGCAGGAAAACCCCTTCCAGATCCGCAACACATATTTTCATTCTTTATCTTTACTCCTGCGCATTTTCTTCTATTCTGACGACCATGGGGTCACCCACAACGGCATCGGTCTTTAAAATCTCGGCCAGGGCCTTCTGCACCCACGCTTCCTTGGCCGTATGGGTGATCATGACCACGGGCACCTTGCCGTTGCTTTTCAGGCCTTTCTGATGAACCGATTCAATACTGATCTTATTTTCGCCTAAAATTCCCGCGATCTTTGCCAGCACCCCCGGATGGTCCTGGGCTTCGAACCTGAGATAATACCGGGTATACAGCTCGGACATGGCCAGGATGGGAATGGGCCGGATATGGTCTTCCTGGACCCCGAGGATGGGGACCCGCCTCTGGGTTCCCGAAATCATATTTCTGGCAAGGTCCGCGATATCGCTCAATACGGCGCTGGCCGTGGGCATCATGCCCGCGCCGTGCCCGTAGAGCATGGTCCGGCCCGTGGCGTCCGCATCAATGACAACGGCATTCATGGAGCCGTCCACATGGGCCAGGGGGTTGGACAGGGGGATCATGGTGGGATGGACCCGGGCTTCCACATGCCGGCCGTGGAGCTTCCCGATGGCCAGAAGCTTGATGGCATAGCCGAATTCCCTTGCAAATTCAATGTCCACGGAGGTGATGTGGCGAATGCCTTCCACATGGATGTCTTTTAGATTAATGCTCATGCCGTGGGCCAGGGAATTTAAAATGGCCAGTTTATGGGCCGTATCAAATCCGTCAATGTCCAGGGAGGGTTCGGCTTCGGCATACCCCAGGGCCTGGCGTCCCTGAGGGCATCTTCAAAGACTGAGCCGTCCCTGGAAATCTTGGTCAGGATATAATTGCAGGTGCCGTTCAATATGGCGGCCATGGACCGGACGTGATTGGCCACCAGGGATTCCCGGAGGGATTTGATAATGGGCATGCACCCGCCGCAACTGGCCTCAAAGGCAAGATCCACCCCGCCGGCTTTGGCCGCATTCACCAGATCGTTTCCATGATTGGCCAGAAGGGCCTTATTGGCGGTCACCACATGTTTTTTCTGCCATAGGGCCTTTAAAATGAATTCCCGGGCAAGGGTTTCTCCGCCAATGGTTTCGACAATGATATCAATCTCCGGATCATTGATGATCCCCTGAGCGTCGGCGGTAAGGAGCGTAGATCCCAGGGGGATGCCCCTGTCCCGGGTGGTATCGATATCGGCAATGGCTTTCAGGTTTAAAACAGCGCCGGTTCTTTCCGTCAGCAATTGCTTTTTTTCCTTCAGCAGCTTTGCCACGCCTGCGCCGACCACGCCAAATCCAAGAATCCCGATATTGATAATTTTCATAGGTTTTAGATTCTCCCGTAATCACTCAAGTTTAAAATAAATGTAGATACATTATTCATCCCGCGTTGTCAAAAAGCTTTTGACTTTTGGGCGCATTCTGATTATCATTACCGGGTTTCAGAAGCTTTAACAGAAGTAATTGACGAAGGTATTCTTATATGAACGACTCCCTAACCTATGCAGCTTCAGGTGTTGATATCGACAAGGCCAACAGACTTGTATCCCGGATCAAGGATATTGCAAAAACCACCCCCCGGACCGGGGTCATGGGTGAAATCGGCGGATTTGGAGGGCTTTACTCCCTGAATCTGGCCAATGTCTCCAATCCGGTCCTGGTCAGTTCCACCGACGGGGTGGGAACCAAGCTGAAGATCGCATTCATGATGGATAAACATGATACCATCGGCATCGACCTGGTGGCCATGTGCGTCAACGATGTCATTGTCCAGGGGGCAAAGCCCTTGTTTTTTCTGGATTACCTGGCCACGGGAGCCTTGAACAACCATGTGGCGGAAGATATCCTGACGGGTATTGCCAGGGGATGCAATGAAGCCGGATGTTCCCTCATCGGCGGAGAAACCGCGGAAATGCCCGGCATGTATAAGGCCGGAGAATACGATCTGGCCGGATTTACCGTGGGAATCGTGGACAATGACAAGATTATAGACGGCTCTTCCATTAGAAACGGCCACAAACTCATCGGTATCGCATCCAGCGGAATCCACAGCAACGGGTTTTCCCTTGTGCGGAAAATCCTTTTTGACAAAAAACAATATACCGTCCATTCCAAACTCGCGGACCTTGGCGTCCCCCTGGGCGAAGAGCTGCTCAAGCCCACCCTCATCTACGTAAAAACCGTATTGAGCCTCATACGGGATCTGCCGGTCCACGGCCTGGTCCACATCACCGGCGGCGGGATTGATGAAAACATCATCCGGGTGATACCGGAAGCCTGCAAGGCCATTATCCGCAAGGATTCCTGGGAGATTCCGCCCATTTTTAAAATCCTTCAAAAGGAAGGGTCCGTATCCGAGTCTGAAATGCACCGCACCTTTAACAACGGCATCGGCATGGTGGTGGTCGTGCCTGAAGAGTCGGCCCAGGAAGTCATGGACAGACTCAGCGCCATGAATGAAAAAGCCTATTATATCGGTGACGTGGAATCCAGATCAGACAATGAACCCCAGACCCAATGGGTCTGATCCCAGATCCGTTCCATGATTGTTTTAGGGATTGAATCCTCCTGTGATGAAACGGCTGCCGCCCTGGTTCAAGGCGGCCGGACCATCCTTTCTTCCGTTATCGCCTCCCAGGTGGAAGTGCATCACCAGTACGGCGGGGTCGTGCCGGAACTTGCCTCACGCATGCATATCGAAGCCATCGTCCCTGTGGTGGATGAAGCCGTCCAAAAAGCCGGGCTCCGTCTTTCCGATATCGGCGGGGTGGCCGCAACCCAGGGTCCCGGCCTCATCGGCGCCCTTCTCGTAGGGTTTTCCTTTGCCAAAGCCTTTGCCTTTGCCAGGCAACTGCCCTTTGCCGGCGTCAACCATCTCGAGGCCCATATTTATTCTTTGTTCCTCATGGATGACCCGCCTGAATTCCCCTTTATCGCCCTGGTGGTTTCCGGCGGGCATACCAATGTTTACCATGTGACCAGCCCCGACCAATTTGAACTCCTGGGCCGGACCAGGGATGATGCCGCGGGAGAGGCCTTTGACAAGGTGGCCAAGATGATGGGGCTGGGGTATCCCGGCGGACCGGCCATTGAAACGCTTGCCAGGACGCAGCCCCCGGACATCCCGTTTCCCCGCACCCTGCTGGAAAAAGACAGTTTTGATTTCAGTTTTAGCGGGTTGAAATCCGCCGTGGCAAGGTATATCCATGACCATGACGTCTCTTCAGCCTCTGAAAAAGCCAGGGTGGCGGCTTCCTTTCAAAAGGCCGTGACTGATGTCCTGTCCCAAAAACTCATCCAGGCCGCCCAATTTAAAAAATGCAGCCGCATCGGCATTTCCGGCGGGGTCTCGGCCAACAAAACCGTTGCCGAAGCCCTTGTTCAAAACGCTGCCGGGCATGGGATCAGGATATTCACCCCTTCTCCGGCCCTGTGCGGAGACAATGCCGCCATGGTGGCCGCCCGGGGATATCGCCTGATTGAGCAGGGAAGGCTGACCTCCCTGAAAGAGGATGTCTATTCCCGGCCAAAGATCCATTAAGACCCTATTGCCTGAAATATTTTCGCTTAACCCTTAAAATTCTTTCAATGGATTTTTTCCCCAGGTCGGACAGGCCCTCATCTTCCCGGAGGAGCCGCCTGATTTCATGAAAGGCCTTGTCAATATTGGGCCCCTGATGACAGATCAGGGCCAGGTCAATGCCCGAGGCAAGGATCCGGCCAATGCAGGTTTCAATATCCTTTTCAATGGCCTTCATGTCCAGGTCGTCGGTCATGACAAGGCCCTCATACCCGATTCGGTCCCTTAAAAGATCCTTCGCAATGGCGGGAGACAGGCTGGCGGGCCAATTTTCATCCAGCCTCGGGTAAAGGATATGGGACAGCATGATCCCGGCTACGCCTTCATTCTTTGCCGCCATAAAGGGGATCAGGTCCGATGCTTCCAGGGCAGGCCATTCAATATCCAGCACCGGCAGAAAAAAATGGGAATCCTTAACGGTCCTGCCGATGCCGGGGAAATGCTTGGCCACGGCCAGGATGCCGTTCTCCTGAAAGGTCCGGATGACCTCGGTCCCGAGAACCGCCACCCTTTCCGGGGTCCCTTTGAAGGAGCGATCTTTCATGATGCTGTCCTTGTTATCCCCTGCCACATCCAGGACCGGGGCAAAATTCATATTCACCCCGATGCTTTTCAGCTCCCGGGCCGTGACGGCTGCAAAATGACGGGCATCCTCGAGGGTCTCAATATAGGGATTGCCTTTGAACACCGTGAAGGGCTCCCTGAGCCTTGCCACGGTCCCGCCCTCCTGGTCCACGGCAATGAACAGGGGCGGAAGGCCGCAGGCTTTGGCATAGGCCCGGCAGGACTCACAGAGAGCCTTGACCTGGTCCGGGGTTTCAATATTTCTTTTAAAAAGAATCAGGCCCCCGGCCCCAAGGTCCCGGATAAGATGCCTGAGATCATCATTGAGGTCAAGGCCGTCAAACCCCAGCATGAGTCTCTGGCCGGCCATTTCCATCTGTGTGACATCATCCCTGTTCATTAAATTTCCTTGACGTAGTCCTTGTTTTCATATTAGATCATGCTTTTTTTATGGACAGTTCAATTGGACCTATCCGATCGTAAATGATCATAAGGCTTGGATATCATGAAATCAACCGCTTTGAAATCAGATTTTATCCTGTTAATGGTGGCTGCCATCTGGGGGCTGGCCTTTGTGGCCCAGAGGATCGGCATGGATCATGTGGGCCCCTTTACCTTTAACGGGGTCCGCTTTGTCCTGGGAGGGATTTCATTGCTCCCGTTCATGTTCTTTCCCCGGAACCGGACAAGGGATCAAAACGCCGGCAGCCTCATCCCCTCGGGGGTCATTTCCGGGCTGATCCTGTTCTGCGGGATCTCGCTCCAACAGGTGGGCCTGGTTTATACCACTGCGGGCAAGGCCGGGTTTATCACCGGTCTTTATGTGGTCATGGTGCCCTTGATCGGCCTGTTCATGAAAAACAGCCGGACTTCTCCCGGAACCTGGGCCGGGGCCGTCATGGCCGGTATCGGCATGTATTTTCTCAGTGTGACAAAGGACATGGACATGGCCTTTGGGGATCTGCTGGTCTTTTTCTCCGCGGTCTGCTTTGCCTTTCATCTGATCATCATCGGCAGGCTGTCCCAAAGGCTTGATACGGTGGGACTCTCCCTGGTCCAGTGTTTTGTCTGCGCGGCCTTAAGCCTTGTGACGGCCCTTTTTTCCGAAACCCCGGTTCTGTCCGACATCCTGGATGCGGCCCTGCCCCTGTTTTACGGCGGGGTCCTGTCCGTGGGCGTGGCCTATTCCCTCCAGATCTACGGCCAGAAGAACAGCCCCACCTCCCATGCCGCCATCCTCCTGTGTCTTGAATCCGTGGTAGCGGCCCTGGGAGGCTGGATCATCCTGGGCGAAATCCTTTCAAAAAGAGGCGTTGCAGGTTGCATCCTGATGCTGGCCGGGATGCTGATCTCCCAGCTATACCCGGCAGAACGCGGCCCCAAGGCCACCCCGAAATTCAAAGAAACCCGTTGAGATCCGGGCCTGAGATGTGGAAGGCAACCGGTATATGGAATGCCTGCCCGCCTATCCGGCAGGTGCTTATCCCTTCAGTTTTTTTCCGGCCTCTTTCAACAGCCGGGTAATTTCTCCGGCCGCCTGCCCGGCTTGTTCAATTTGGACGGCCACCTGGTCCAGATTTGCTTCCTTGGCCCGCTGGGCCCAGGTATAAAAGGTCTCCTTATGGCTCTCATTGTGGTCTATCCAGTGGTCGAACAATTTTTCCAGCTTCTGCTCAAAGGTCAGTTCATGGGTATGGCCGTGGTCATGGGCATGTCCATGGGAGTAGCCATGATCGTGGTCGTGCGAATGGCCGTGTTTATGGGAGGGGTCGTGGGGATCATCATGATGGTGCGTCATAGAATTACTCCGTTTAAATATTTTTTCAATTCCATGGGTTCCGGCGTATATTGATACACCGGCCGCCAATGGCTGAACGCGTTAATCTCAACTCCATTATAAATTATGGAGACCGGCCTGTCCGACGATACCACCACCACAATAATGCGGGCATGATGCGCGGAGAAACGTAGGGCTGAATTATATCTTGCTCCCCTTGCCATATTTTCCCAGGTAATGGATTCTCCGTCCAGAAGGCAGCCAAACCCGTGAAGGCAGAGATCCGGGGTGATATGAACGGCACCGTCAATTTTCAATAAGGAATCGGCAAGCCCTAAATTTTTAGGGTCTGAGAGACTTAGGGGAGGGTCCAGCACATGGCCGGACAGGGGGGTCGGGATATCATTCAGATCAACCACCAGGGTGCATCCGTGCCGCCGGGTGGATGCACTGTGCACCAGATGGGAGATAAGCTGGAATATGGAAGTGGTCTTCTCCGCACCGATATCGGAATCCAGGAGAAGTTCCTCCAGTTCCACCATTTTGGCTTCCCGTGTGGTGGAATGGAAGCCGCCGTCGAAAAAAGAAGCGATTTTTTTATTGCCCAGCATTAAAAACCCGTGGTCCCCCCTGAAATCCGCGGAGACGGCATAGGCGGGAATTTCACTGTCTGTAATACCGATAACCGTTAAACCGTCGGAAACCAGTTTTCTGTCTGAATTTTCAACGGCCAACAGGAGCTTCCGGATATGCTTGGCATTCCCGATGACCGGGCGTTCATGCTTTTGAATCTTGGTGATAAAAGAGATCTGGGAAAGCCGGTTCGGGTCCACAAAAAAAAGGGTTCCCCTGGCCCAGGCCCCTTCTTCCCGGGTTTTTGAAATATTGAGGATATCATTTAAAATAGGCGGGATAAGAATTTTGAGATCCGGTCCCAGGCCTTTTTCCCTCTCGTCAACAATATAATCGGCAATGGCCTGAAGCGAATAATTTTTCAGCACATAGTCCGATGAATTGATGGCCGCAGTTGTTGAATTATAATCATGCATCAGAAGGCAGGCCGCCTGTTCCAGCCATCTTTCCGTGGGGTGGATGGAACACATGTCCGGGTGGTGGTCCGTAAACCACATCTGGTAAAAAAACTCACGGCAGGAGCAACCATAGGAAATCAGGCCGGATAATGAAAGATCATTCTCAGGGGTCATATATCCCTGGGCTGCCCTTGAATTTTTTCTTTTATTCCCCCCCGCCAGGAATCGTGATGGTCATAAAAAATTTCTTTGAGTTTTGATTCATGGTCTCTTAATATATTCTGAGGGTCAAAGATACGGACGGGATCATTTTCTCCGGGGACAAAGATGACAGCCGTCCGGCTGATGTTGGAATACTTGGAAAGCCCTTCCTCAACTCCTTTCAGAATATTTGTAATGCACAGTTTATGATAGAAGGCCGGGTTCATTTGCTCCACGTCTGAATGAGTCATTTCCATCGCCGCAGTTATAGTTGATACCCTTGTTAAGCATCCTTGGCAAGCGTTTTTTTATTGTAAAATGGATAAAGGATTGCTATGGAGATTAAAAAAATTAAATGGAGGCAAATACCATATGAAAAAATCGCTTTCCCAGTTTATGATCCTCTTGCTCTTGCTTTTCGGACTTCCAAGTTTCCTGCCGGCACAAACCGGGTATGTATCCGATGTGTTGTTTCTGACTTTCAGGGAGGGGCCGGGGGATTCCCATGCCGTTATCAAGCGATTGAGAAGCGATACCCCTGTTTCAATTCTTGAGGAACAGGAGGAATACTATAAGGTGGAGCTGGAATCCAACGAAACCGGTTGGGTAGACAAACGGTTCATCAGTTTTGAAACCCCTAAAAGCCTTACCATTGAAACTTTGAAACAGGAGAAGAAAGCCCTGGAAAATAAAATCCTGGAGCTGGAAAGTCAGCTCCAGTCCATCCGGAATCAGATATCCTCCGGAGGAAATCAGTCGCTTCAGAAAATACAGGAATTGGAAATCTCTTTAAAAACAGCCATGGATGAAACGGCAAAGGCGAACCTTTCCCTTTCCGATACCAAGGAAAAATACGATACCCTCATTGAGCAATCCAGGAATATTCAGCAAATCATTAATGAAAACAAGGCGCTCCAGGGAAAAAATGAGGACCTCTCCACAGAACTTTCAGAATTGAAATCAAAGGGAACAGGGCCTTTGAAAACCGATATGATCAAATGGTCCCTGTTCGGGGTCGGGGTCCTCTTGCTGGGGTGGCTTTTCGGACACAGCACCTCCGTCAGCAGGCGAAGAGGGGGGGCGTCCCTGCTCAGTTAAATACGGCCTTTCTTAGAAAAATACCCCTTTCCGGCATAACTGCTCAGAAATAATCATCATTCTGTTTCTATGGCAACAGAATTTAAGTCGAGCAAAAAAACAATGTTTATAATTTGTATTTTTTTACTTGACACAGGCCATGATTTCTTCTTATCAACAATACGAAATATCTTATTTAACAGATAAAATCGAAGGGAGAGAAAACTTGTCCAGCCAGAGTGAATATTCAAAAAAATATGGATTAAATCCTATGAACAGGGTGTGAAAACTGCTGTCGATTACAAAGACATTTTGGTCAGCCAATATCTTGAAGAATCCGCCAAAAACTTTCCAAATAACCCGGCGCTGATTTTTCAGGGATTTACACTCACCTTCCAGGAACTCAATGAGATGGTGGCGAGATTTTCAGCGGCCCTAAAGGGTTTCGGCATTAAAAAAGGGGACAGCGTCGCCATCCTCCTGCCCAATGTCATCCCCTGTGTTGTGGCCTATTATGCAACGCTTAAAATCGGGGCCGTTGTTGTTCTGAACAACCCCTTGTATTCCGACCGGGAATTGGAACACCAGTTTACGGATTCAAATTCAACCTTCCTGATCACCCTGGATCTTCTGGCCAAAAGAATGGTTGTTCTCCGGGACAAAACAAATATCAAAACCATTGTATATACCTCCATCGGAGATTACCTTCCCTTTGCCAAACGGCTGTTATTTCCCCTTGTGGCCAAAAAGAAAGGACTGGCCGCAGATGTGGCGCCGGCCAAAAACCTTTTTAAATTCAAGGATGTCATTGCCAAGAACGCCCCGGATTACGCCCAGACACAGGTGACCATGGATGATGTGGCCATGTACCAGTATACGGGCGGAACAACGGGTGTTTCCAAGGGGGTAATGCTCACCCATAAAAACATCAGTTACCAGATCCAGCAACTGGAAGCCTGGTTCCCCGCCTTTCAGAAAGGCGCGGAAACCATGCTCGGCGCCCTGCCCATCTTCCATGTGTTCGGCATGTCGGTTCCATGAATTTTGCCATCCGCATGGGATGGGCCAATGTCCTGGTTCCCAAACCCCAACCGGAACCGCTTCTGGAAGCCATCAGCAGATTCAAGGTGTCCTTTGCCCCCCTGGTGCCCACCATGTATATCGGTATCCTGGATCATCCGGATATGGCCCATACGGATCTGACCAGCATCAAGGGCTGTTTTTCCGGCAGCGCTCCCCTGCCCCTGGAAGTCATCAACAATTTCCAGGAAAAAACCGGTTCCATTATTGTGGAAGGCTTCGGTCTCACGGAATCCACCCCGGTCACCCATGTCAATCCCTTTAACGGGGTCAGAAAACAGGGCAGCATCGGCGTTCCCATTCCGGATACGGAATGTAAAATTGTGGACCTGAACGATAAGACCCGGGAGGTTGCCCTGGGAGAGCCCGGTGAACTGCTGATCCGCGGTCCCCAGATCATGAAGGGGTATCTGAAGAAACCCGATGAAACCAAAAAAACCCTGACCGAAGACGGGTTCCTGTGCACCGGCGATGTGGCCCGCATGGATGAAGACGGATATTTCTATATTGTGGACCGCATCAAGGACATGATTATTTCAGGCGGGTATAATGTCTATCCCCGGGATATCGACGAGGTGCTGTTCGAACACCCGAAAATTCTCGAAGGCTGCTGCATCGGCATCCCCCATGAAAAACGCGGGGAGGCGGTCAAGGCCTTTGTTGTCTTAAAAGAAGGCGAAGAGATGACGGAAAAAGAAGTCATTGACTACTGCGATACAAAGCTTGCCAAATACAAACTCCCCATCAAGGTGGAATTCAGAAAAGAGCTTCCCAAGTCCAACGTCGGAAAGATTTTAAGAAAGGATCTGCGAAAAGAAGAACTGGAAAAATAGGCCTTGTCTATACCTTAAACAGGTCTGCAATGGCGTAAACGATTTTGTCGGGATGGATCGGTTTTGTCAGATACCGGTCCATTCCCGCTTTCAGGCATTTTTCTGCGTCTTCCCGCATGGCAAGGGCCGTCAGGGCGATAATGGGGATGGCCTTGTTCTTGATGTCCGATTCAGGGGCCCGGATGATTTTGGTGGTCTCTATCCCGTCCAGAACCGGCATCCGGACATCCATGAGGATCAGGTCGAATTCCTTTTCCCGGATCATTTTCAAGACCTCTTCCCCGTTTGCAACAACCGTTGCGGACAAATTCATCTTTTTCAGCATGAGTAGGATGACCCTCTGGTTTACAGGATGGTCCTCGGCCATGAGAATTTTCAGGCCCAGCCGGGAAATTTTCTCTATGAGATCGCCGATCTTTTCCTTTGCCTCTTCTGCGGTTTTGGGTTCAGGTGACCCGGAAGAATTTTTCTTCAGCCCGAGGACAACCTTGAAAATAGAGCCGTGGGGCTTTTTGCCATGCACTTCCACATCTCCGGCCATGAGCCGGGCAAGGTGGCGGGAAATGGCGAGCCCGAGCCCGGTGCCCCCGTATTTCCGGGTGATGGATGCATCCTGCTGGGAAAAGGGATCAAAGATCCGGTCCTTATACGCGTCATCAATTCCCGGGCCTGTATCCTCCACCTCAAAAAAGAGCAGGCAGTCGTCCTTGCCTTTATTTTCAATCCTTGCGGCAAGCCTTATGAATCCCTGCTCCGTAAATTTAAGGGCATTTCCCACAAGGTTGATCAGAATCTGCTTGATCCGTGTTTCATCTCCCAAAAGAAAGTGCGGCATATCCTGTGAAACCTCAATGACAAGATCCAGTTTTTTCTCGCCGGCCTTGAATCTGAACAGGGATATCACCTCATGGATGAGCATTTTAACGGAAAAGCTTCTCTGCTCAAAAATGATCCGGCCGGATTCTATCTTGCTGATATCCAGGATGTCATTGATGATGGACAGCAGAGAAGCAGCCGAACTCTGGATGATGCGGGCGTATTCCTTCTGCTCGGGCGCCAGGTTCTCATCCATTAAGAGGTCGGCCATACCGACAATGCCGTTCATGGGGGTCCTGATTTCATGGCTCACATTGGCCAGGAACAGGCTTTTCAACTGGTTGGCCCGGGCAAGCTGCCGGGTCCTCTCCTCGACTTTTTTTTTCCAGGGTTTTGTTTAAGGAGATCAGCTCCTGCTCCGCCTCCCTTCGTTTTTCCAATTCCGCCTCGAGTTTGACGGAGATATCAAAGGTCCGAAGGGAGGTGATAAAAAGACTGATGAGTTTTTGCACCCTTAATTCGGTCTTGGAATAATAGGCATTGATTTGATATTTGGATATCACATCGGATTCAGGCGCCAGACCCGGCTGGCCGGTCCGGATGACAATCTGGACCACGTGGTTTTTTAATTTTTCCCGGATATAATGAACAAAATCAAGCCCTGCATCCTGGGTCTCCATGACGACATCCACAATCAGCAGCGCCGTATCCGGGTGCAAATGGAAAAGAGCGGCTGCCTCCTGCCCTGAAAAGGCGTTTAAAAATTTGACCCCCCGGCCTTCAAACATGAATCCCTTAAGGCTGGTCATGGTAATATCGTGGATGGATTTTTCGTCATCCACCACCATCACCTTCCAGAATCCCTCAGGACCTTCCGGATTCAAGGAATCATTGTCTTTAATGAATACAACAGGCCCGTCATCCATGGCAGCTTAAATTTTTTGATTAATCATATTGTGACTTGATCTATTTTTTTTTTGATAATATCCTAATATCTCCTATTTATCAACACTTTGAAAAACTATAGACCACCTGGAGTCAATCAATGATGCCCAAAAATTTAAAATGCTCCCTTCACCTGAATCATCAGGAATATGTGATTCACAATATCCGCCTGCTGGACGACATGAAAATCACCCAAATCGATACCCTTCCCTTTTCCGCCCGGATACTCCTGGAAAACCTGGCGCGGCACCTGGACTCAAACCTGGTACAATGGCAGGATATTGTCAACGCGGCCAAATTCTATGGAACGGATTCCAAGGAATCCGAATTCATCGCGTTTCACCCTTCCCGGGTGCTGATGCAGGATTTTACAGGGGTCCCGGCCGTGGTGGATTTTGCCGCCATGAGGGATGCCGTCCATGCCAAGGGCGCGGACCCGAAAAAAATCAATCCCCTGGTTCCCGTGGACCTGGTCATTGACCATTCCATCCAGGTGGATCATTTTAAAGAAAAAAATTCTTTTTTCCTCAACGCGCAAAAAGAATATGAACGGAATAAAGAACGGTATCAGCTCCTAAAATGGGCCCAGAAGAACTTTGATAATTTCAGGGTGGTGCCGCCCGAATCCGGGATCTGCCATCAGGTCAATCTGGAATACCTGGCCACGGTGGTGGCCACCCGGGAAACCCGCGAAGGCATCATGGCTTTCCCCGACACCCTGGTGGGCACAGATTCCCACACCACCATGATCAATGCCCTGGGCGTCCTGGGCTGGGGGGTCGGCGGCATTGAGGCCGAAGCCGTCATGCTGGGCCAGCCCTATTATATGAACCTTCCCCGGATCATCGGGGTCAATTTTACGGGAAAGCCTCAAAAACAGATCACGTCCACGGATATCGCCCTTCATGTGACCGAACTGTTGAGAAAAGAAAATGTGGTGGAAAAAATCGTTGAATATACCGGGGACGGATTAAAATATCTGACCCTGACCGACAGGGCCACCATTGCCAATATGTCCCCGGAATACGGGGCCACGGCCGGATTTTTCCCCGTGGACGAGCAGACCCTTTCCTATCTTCGAAAAACCAACCGGGGACAAACCGCGGACCTTGTGGAAGCCTATTGCAAAACCTGCGGCCTTTTCAACACCCATGACGACCAGATCCGGTTCTCAAAAAAAATTGATGTGGACCTCTCCCTCATCGAAACTTCCATTGCAGGCCCCTCCCGGCCCCAGGACAGGCTTTCCCTGTCTGAGGCCAAAGAAAGGGTAGTCCAGGTATTTGACCTGGGGAACAGAACACCCGTTTCCATCAATCCTGAAAACAAACCCCAGGCCCTCACCCACGGCAGCATCGTCATTGCCGCCATCACCTCCTGCACCAATACCTCCAATCCCTATACCATGGTCGGGGCCGGCCTGGTCGCGAAAAAGGCCGTTGAAAAAGGGCTGTCCATCCCCTGGTTTGTAAAAACCTCCCTGTCCCCCGGCTCCCGGGTGGTCCTGGATTATCTGAAAGACGCGGGGCTGATGAAATTTTTTGAGGAACTGGGGTTTAACAATACCGGATTCGGCTGCATGACCTGTATCGGAAACAGCGGCCCCCTGGACCCCTTTATCGAAGAATCCATCAAGACCCATCACCTGGATGTCATGTCCGTCCTTTCCGGCAACCGGAATTTTGAGGCCCGGATTCACCAGGAAGTCAAGGGCAATTTCCTCATGTCCCCCCTTCTGGTGGTGATCTATGCCATTGCCGGAAAAATGGATATTGATCTGACCACGGAGCCGCTTGGGATTTCAAGGAAAGGCAAACCCGTTTTCATGAGCGAGATCTGGCCGGACGCCCATGAAATCCATGAATATGTGGAAACCTATGTTCATGAAAAATTTTCCGGGACCAGTATTCCCGCATTTTTTCAGGCGACCGGCTCTGGCAGGATCTTAAAATCGACGAAAGCACCACCTTTAAATTTGACGAGGCCTCCACCTATATCCGGAACCCTCCTTTTTTCAAGGATTTTTCCATGGATATCCCCCCCCATGATGAAGATTAAAGAGGCACGAGCCCTTCTGGTTTTAGGGGATTCCGTGACCACGGACCATATTTCTCCGGCCGGGGCCATACCGATAACTTACCCGGCCGGGACCTATCTTACCGGAAACGGGGTCAAACCCTGGGAATTCAATTCCTACGGCTCCCGGCGGGGGAACCATGAAGTCATGATGAGGGGAACCTTTGCCAATATCCGGATCAAAAACCGGCTGGTAGCCGAACCCGGCGGATGGACCTTAAAATTTCCGGAAAGGGAAAAAGAATTTGTGTTTGACGCGTCCATGAAATACCAGGCTCAAAACACCGACCTCCTTGTTTTCGGCGGAAAGGAATATGGAACCGGATCATCCAGGGACTGGGCCGCCAAGGGCCCCGGCCTTCTCGGCGTCAAAGCCGTGATTGCCGAATCCTTTGAACGGATTCACAGATCCAACCTGGTAGGCATGGGAGTTCTGCCTTTAAGTTTCCAGGCCGATGAATCTTTTGAATCCCTGGATCTTACGGGCGACGAAATATTTGAGATTCCCGGCCTGGATCAGATCAGGCCCGGCGGGACTCTCACGGTCACTGCCGTAAAGGGCAATACCAAAACGAGCTTCAATGTGGTTGCCCGGCTGAATACGGACATTGAGGTTGAATATATCAGAAACCGCGGCATCCTGCCCTATGTCCTGCGCCGGATGATCAATGGTTAGCCCTGCCTTAAATTGCCTCTTTTTCCCCGGCCGAGCTTATATGACGGCCGGGGAATTCCCCATGCTTTAATACTTTTTTACCCAGGATTTGAAAATTGTGGTATACTACAAACCGATGTTTTTGCGGCAGGGGCTTTTTATTAAAATGTAAGTGAGAGGATTTTTTAAAGCTATGGAAATTAATCATTACGAGTTTAAGTATGGCGAGTTCGGGGAAACCCTCGGGGTTCAGATCAATCTTAAGGGCTACGATGTGCTGCGCTTTAACAAGATCAGCAAAGGAACCGCATTTACCATTGGAGAAAGGCGAAAACTTAAACTCAGCGGCTTTCTGCCGCCCAGGGTCAAAACGCTTGAAGAGCAGGTTAATTCAAGCCTTCGTATCGTTGATGAAAAATCCAGCGACATTGAACGGTATATCTATATCCGAAGCCTTTATGACCGGAATGTTGTCCTTGCCCATGCCGTTATTGCAAACAAAATCACCAAATTTCTGCCCATTATCTATACCCCGACGGTGGGCCTTGCCTGCCAGCAGTATTCCCAAATTTTCCGGGGCGCCAACGGCATCCATTTCTACCCCGGCAATATTGATTATGCCGAATATATTCTGGGCAATTATACGGACCAGGATATCCGCATCGCGGTTGTCACGGATAACCAGGGCATCCTCGGGATCGGAGACCAGGGGGCCGGCGGCATCCCCATCTGTCTTGGAAAACTCATGCTCTATACCCAGGGTGCAGGGATTGCGCCCTGGCATTGCCTGCCCGTCTCCCTGGATGTGGGAACGGACAATGAGGCCCTGCTCAACGACCCCGATTACCTGGGATGGCGGCATAAACGCCTTACCGGAGAAGAATATTACGCATTTATCGAAAAATTTGTCCTGGCCTTTAAAAAGGTTTTCCCTTTTGCCCTTTGCCAGTGGGAGGATTTCTCAAAACAGACCGCGGTCACGGTCCGGGATAAATATTTAAAAAGAGCTGATCTCCTTTAATGATGATATCCAGGGGACAGGCTCCATTGCCCTGGCCGGAATCCTTGCCGCCATGAAGATTAAAAAAGAAAAGATGACGGATCAGGTTTACCTGGTTCATGGGGCCGGGGCCGGAGGGATTGGTATTGCCGAACAGATCCTGACGGAACTCAAGGAGCAGGGGCTGGATGAAAGCAGGGCCGTGGCCAGGATATTCACCCTGGATTCAAGGGGGGTGGTCACCACGGACAGAAGCCTTGAACCCTATAAATTAAAATTTGCCAAAGACCCCAAAACCCTTTCCTGGCTTAGCGATCCTAAAGACAACACCCTGCTGAATACGGTTAAAAACGAAGGAATCACTGTCCTCATCGGCACCTCGGGCCAGCCCGGATGTTTTACAAAGGAAGTGGTTGAAGCCGTCTGCAAAAATACGGACAGGCCCGTTATTCTTCCCTTGAGCAATCCCACCGCCAAGACCGAGGCCCTGCCAAAGGACATCTTTGCATGGACCGACGGAAAAGCCCTGGTGGCCACCGGCTCTCCCTTTCCGCCGGTGCATCATAAGGGCAGGGACTATCGCATCGGCCAGGTCAACAATGCCTTTGTCTTCCCCGGCGTGGGCCTGGGCATCATTGCCTCCGGGGCCACGGAAGTCCTGCCGGTGTTCTTTTCAGCCGCGGCCCATGCCGTTGCAGCCTTCATCAGCGAGGCAGACCTGAAAGACGGAATTCTCTGTCCGCCCCTGGATCAGCTCAAGGCGGTTTCCCTTGAGGTGGCCAAACGCGTCGGTGCGGAAGTGATCAAGGCCGGGAAGGTCAAAAAAGGATGCGCATTTACAAAATTTAAACACAACAATGACCCGGAGCGGCTAAATCTTTTAATCGAAAAAATTCGCTGGGAACCCCGTTATTATGACCTGATGTAATCCATTGGTATGAGTTTCAGCCGGTTTTCCCTTCCTCGGGGAAACCGGCTGAAAATTTTTCCCTATCCCTCATTGGAGGTAGACGCAAACCGCATCCGCGGTGACCTCCCCGTCCATGGCCGAGGACACGATGCCCCCGGCATAGCCGGCCCCCTCTCCGGCCGGGAAGAGCCCCCGGATTTGAGGATGCATCCGGGTATCCGGCATCCTGGGAATTCGAACAGGGGAACTGGTCCGGCTCTCCACGGCCAGGAGCTTGGCCTCATGGCTCACATACCCTTTCATCTTTTCTCCGAAAATCCGGAAACCCTGTTTCAGGGCATCGGTGATATAAGGCCCCAGGATTTCTTTTAAAGGATAACTGACCATCCCCGGAATATAGGAGCCGGCAGGCAGGCTCCGGCTGACCCTGTCCTCCAGAAAATCCGTAAGCACCTGGGCCGGGGCCGCCTGGGTCTTGCCGCCGGCAAGAAAGGCCCTTTGTTCCATCTGTTTTTGGAATTCAAGCCCGGCAAACTGTTTGAATTTATCCGCCAGCCCGCCATACTGTTTGGAATCAATGGTCACCACCATGCCGGCATTGGCATAAGCCAGGTTGCGAAGGGAATTGGACATCCCGTTCAAGACCAGCTCACCGGGGGCTGTGGAAGCCGGGACCAGCATGCCGCCCGGACACATGCAAAAAGAATAAACCCCGGCCTTCCCCACCTGGCAGGCCAGGGAATAGGCGGCCGCGGGTAAGAACGGGCTGCCCTTGGATTTCCCATACTGGATGCCGTCGATCAACTCCTGGGGATGCTCCACGCGCACCCCCACGGCATAGGGTTTGGCCTCCAGAAGGATCTGATGCCCGTCGAGCAGTTCATACACATCCCGGGCCGAATGGCCGGTGGCCAGGATGACGGCATCGGCCCTGAACTCCTGATCCTTAGTTCTGACCCCCAGAATTCGCCCCTCCTTTAAGATAAGGCCGGTCACCCTGGAATTGAAATGGATCCGGCCGTTGCAATTCAAAATGGTTTCCCGCAGGGCCTGAACAATCCCTGGCAATTTATTGGAACCGATATGGGGGTGGGCATTGACCAGGATATCCGGAATGGCCCCATGATGAACCAGGATGGATAGAATTTTTTTCACATCCCCCCGTTTGGTGGACCGGGTATAGAGTTTCCCGTCGCTGTAGGTCCCTGCCCCGCCTTCGCCGAAACAGTAATTGGAATCCGGGTTGACCTTCCCTTCAGTTTGAAGGGGTTTCAGATCAAACCGCCTTTCCCTGACATCCTTGCCCCGCTCCAGGAGGATGGGAAGAATGCCTTTTTCGATGAGCCTCAGCGCAGCAAAAAGGCCTGCCGGGCCGCTGCCGACAATGACGGCCGTCTTGCCGGGCTTAACCGGTTCATAGGTGACCGGCAGTAAAAGGTCTTTCAAAGGCTCGCCTGAATACACCCTTGCCTGGATCTGAAACACCGGAGACCGCCCCCTGGCATCCACGGACCGCCTTATGACCTGCACCGCATCAACGGCTTCCGTGTCCATTTTCAGGGCCAGGGCCGCAGCTTCTTTAATATGGTCAGGGCTGTGACGTTTATCCGGCCGGATACGAAGTATTATGTCTTTGATCATCCCGAGTCCCCTTTTTATGGAGAAAACCATTCTATATCATGAACCCTTAGGGATCTCAATCCTCAGCCAAAGATCCTGAACTCCAGTCAAACCAGACCCTTTTCAAAAGGCAATCCAATGCTTAATGTCTTAAATCATGAACCCGGAACAAGGAAGAAAAAATGAAACAGATTCGGTTTGGTGATTAAATCTTTTACCCACAAGGAGGCCCCATGATTTCACAAAAACTACAGGATGCATACAACCAACAGATCAACCGGGAATTGTTTTCCGAATATCTTTACCTTTCCATGGCTGCCTATTTTAGCTCGGCCGGGCTAAAAGGGTTTGAAAATTTCTTTTTGGTCCAGGTCCAGGAAGAAAGGGCCCATGCCATGAAAATGTATCAATTTGTCAATGAAAGGGGGGGAAGGGTCCATCTAAAGGCCATTGAAGCCCCGAAGACCGATTTCAAATCCGCCCTGGACGTATTTGAGATGGCCTATGACCATGAGAAACTGGTCACCAGCCTGATTAACGCCCTCATGGACCTTGCCATCAAGGAGAATGACCATGCGGCCCGGATCCATCTCAACTGGTTTGTCGAAGAACAGGTGGAAGAAGAATCCTCCATGGAAACCATTGTCAATAAATTAAAGCTCATCGGAGGGGAAGGCCACGGACTTCTCATGCTGGACAATGAATTGGCCCAGCGGGTATTCACCCCTCCGCCGGCCAAATAGAACCAATCTCCTAAAAAAAAGAGGCTGATCCCCTGCGGCAGGGGTATCAGCCTCTTTGAAATTTATTCCGGGTTACCCAAGGGACGCCGACAATTGATCTTTAAACAGATTCTCCGTTATGGCATCCATGAGATCATCCATCATCCGCCCTGCCTTTTCAAGGGCCGTGTAGAGGGATTGGTTCTGGCCCCGGTTTTCCTTTATTTTCTCCAGATGGTGCCTGAAGAGAGCCTCAATGGGGTCCTGGGCCTTGTCCACCAGGTTTTCATCCAGGCTCCCGATTTCTTCGGCCATTTTTTCAAAGAAATTTTCCATACTTCCTGCGGCACCCGCCTCCATCCCCGAGGTTACCGCCTCCATTTCCGTGGTCACGGCATAGGATTTTGCATGGGTGATGTCCGCAGAATAGGCCTCAATCGTATCATAGCCCCCCATGGACAGGGCAGCGGCAAGAGCGTTGTCCATCTCCCCCGCCTTCATTTCCGAGATGACCCCGTCTATCCCTTTTACAACGGCCTCAATATCCAGCAGTTCTTCCTCGCTTAAATTCCCTGAAACGGAAAAGGTGAAACTCTCCCCGGATTCCAGGGTGATTTCCCGCTGATTCAGGGCCGTGGAAACTGTTCCGGCATCGGTTTGCAGCAGTCCCCGGCTGTTATACGTATAGGCATCCAGTTTTGAATAGGTATTGGATGACAGCGTCACCAGATCCCCTTCCCTGGTTTTGATGGTCAATCCCGCGTCCAGGCGCTCATAGGCGCTGTAGGACTGCTTTTTCACATAGCTTGAAAATTGGGCGTCAGACAAGGCGCCCGGCCTGAGTGATGGTCCTGCTGTTAGGGACCCGCTCTGAATGCTGCTCATGGTGATTCTCCTTCATGAAATCGGGAATCGGATCGGATTCCGCATATCATGCTTATCGGCAGGCCGGAAAAATTTATTAAAAGATTTTATTTATCAGGGACTTGTTTGTTGATATAAAAATGAACCAGTGTATATCGGAGATGCAAAATGGATGGTTTTCCCTTTACCCAAAAAAAATTTTTATCCCTTTCCCATGAGAATCAGAACCGGCGGCTGGTCCAATGGCTGGCCGGATTCTATCAGAAACTGACCACCAACCGCATGGATTCGGTATCTTTGGCGCTTTTTGCCCGGCAATACAATGACATCCTGGCCTGGACCGGAATGGGGACTTTTATTCCGCCCGGCGCCGGCGACCTGCGGGCGTGGATGGAAAGCATATCCGACCGGATTCACCTTCACCGGTCAGCCCTGGGGCATATCCTCCGGGATCATGACCTGCTTGAACCGGTGCGGATTGGGGATGCCGGCCGGTCCCCGGTGCCCGGGAAGACCAACTGCCATCTGGCCCTGGACGGAATCCGAAGTCTCTATAATGTGGGCTCCATTTTCAGGATATGCGAGGCTGCCGGGTTTTCCTCCCTCATCCTGGGCAATACCCTGGGAAAGGATCATCCCGGAGTCCGGAAAACCGCCATGGGGGCTGAAAAATGGGTGGACCAGGAAATGACCGCCGATCTGGCCGGGTGTCTGCTCGCCAAAAAAAAGGCCGGGTTCAGGATCATCGGCATTGAAACCGTTCAAACAGCCCGGGCCTTTCATGAGTTTTCGTGGGCAGACAATACCATCCTTGTATTCGGCAATGAGGAATACGGGATCTCATCCCATGTCCTGGCCGTATGTGATGCTTTTGTGCATATCCCGGTATTCGGAAAAAAAATTCCATCAATATTGCCGCGGCC
>JAAUSZ010000062.1 GCA_012031875.1 Desulfobacula sp. | reverse complement strand
TACCCCCTGTTAAATAAAAATTTGTATTCCCGGTTTGAATAAATTTCAGAACCTCATCCTGAAAAGGATATAGTTTATTCAGATAATATTTTCTAGCGTATCGATAGCGGTTCTTTAATTCTTCAGGAAAAACTCTTACAATAACCTCTTCCTTAAGAATTTCATCCTTCAAAGTCTGAATTGAAAAAATCTGCAACAGAGTATACCAGTCACAACTGGTTAAAAGTCTTCTGTAAAGGTCTGTTTTTTCACCGGGGATGCGCTCGGGCATGCCTTCCATCAAGCCCAAAAGATAATCGGGATCAATGATCCGGTCCCAGAAGAGTTTTTGAAGGATTCTTTTTTTGTCCATGAATATCCGGGTTATAATCTCTCCCGACCGATACCGTGGTATTCAAACCCGGCTTCGAAAAGTTCTTCAGGATCATACTGGTTGCGGCCGTCAAAAATGATTCTGTTTCTCATGGTACCGGCCATGAGATTGAATCCGGCTGCCGGAAGGTTTTCCACTCCGTGACCAGGACGAGGGCGTCAGTGTTTTCCAGGGCTTTGTACTGGCTGGGTTCAAAGATCAGGCAGCCGGTTTTAAACCATTCTGCAGGAAATTCTTTTTTTGCTGTTCCATGGCCACAGGATCAAAGGCTTTGATTGCGGCTCCACAATTGGTGAGTTCCCGGATAATATCAAGGGAGGACGCTTCCCTGACATCGTCGGTGCCGGGTTTAAAAGAAAGACCCCACATGCAGAACACCTTTCCGGATAGATTCCGGCCAAAGCGGCTGATGATTTTAGTTGCCAGGAGTTTTTTCTGAAGGTTGTTTCTTTTTTCCACGGCATTGAGCAACAAGGGTTCAAAATCATTATCCAGGCTGGTTTTGATCAGGGCTTTCACATCTTTTGGAAAACAGGAGCCGCCATAGCCACAGCCCGGATAAATAAAGGAATATCCGATTCGGGCATCAGACCCGATGCCTTTTCTGACATTTTCCACGTCAACGCCCAGGCGCTCACAAATATTGGAGATCTCATTCATAAAGGATATCTTGGCGGCGAGCATGGAATTGGCCGCATATTTAGTCATCTCGGCATCCCGAACATTCATCAGGATGACCTTTTCCCGGTTCCGGGAAAAAGGGGCATAGAGCCGTTTCATGATGGCGGCAGCCTTATCGGAATCAGCGCCGATGATAATCCTGTCCGGTTTTAAAAAATCATTAACCGCCTCCCCTTCTTTCAAAAATTCAGGATTGGAAACCACATCAAAGGTAAGGTCAAGGCCCCTGTTTTCCAGTTCAGCTCGAATGGCTTCCCTGACCTTGTCTGCCGTTCCCACAGGCACTGTGGATTTATCAACGATCACCGAATATCCGGTGATGGTCCGGCCGATTTCCCCGGCCACCTGCAATACATATTTCAAGTCGGCAGACCCGTCTTCACCCGGAGGGGTTCCCACAGCAATAAAGAAGATATTGGAATTTTGCGCTGCCTGCTCAAGGCTTGTGGTAAAGGCCAGGGTTCCTTCTTTAAAATTCTGAACCACAAGATTTTCCAGACCGGGTTCGTAAATGGGCAGGATTCCCTTTTGAAGGTTTTCAATTTTCCCCCTGTCAATATCCACGCAGGTCACATGGCTGCCCATTTCTGCAAAACAGGCGCCGGTGACAAGGCCCACATAACCGGTTCCGATGATAGTCAGTCTCATTTTTGTTTATCCCTGTAGTTTTTCAATTTTCATTTCAATCATAAATACCAGATAGACGAGTATCAGAGCTGCTCCGAAAATGATCAGACCGGACATGTCATGAAGAAATCCATGGGCGGTTTCAGGACCGATCCAGGCCGCCATGGCGCCGGTGATGGTCAGCCGGATGACGTTGACGGCAACGGCAATGGGCACGGCGGAAAAAAAGAGGACCCATTTTTTGAACGTGCTTAAGGGGGCCAGAAAGGCAAAGGCTCCGGTCAGGGCCAGAAGAGAAGTCAGCGACCTGATCCCGGAGCAGGCATCCACCACTTCCAGGGAGGTATTGGCCAGGTGAAGGATATTGCCCTCCCTGAATACCGGGATATTCAGCAGATTGATGGCTTTTGCCGATATGAAGGCGGAAAATAGCTGAAGGGGAAAGGCCACCTGGTTCCAGAGGATCGAGGGGATGGGAATCATCATGATCAGATAAGCCACAGGAACCAGAATTCGTTTAAAAATCTCAAACCCGCAGAAATAGATAATAATGCCGGACAGGGTGATGATCATGGAAAACCGCATGAGAAAAAGTTCTGAACCCAGGTTTCCCGCCATATGGATCAGCATGCCGCCAATGATGGCGATAATGCCGGTCAGGGAAGGTTTGAGGCTGATCTCTGCCAATTCATTTTTTTTATACCAGATCATATACAAGGCCACAAAGGGAATTAAAAATCCGTGGGAAAAATTGGGGTCTGTGGACCAGTCTGAAATCAGTTTTAAAATGGCCTTTTGATACACAAACAGAAAAACAGCCGCTAAAATGAAAATCTGGAACAAAGTTTGTTTTTTTATGGATAAATTCATAGGCGCATCAGTTTGGAATATGCTCATTCAGGTAGGGAAAGGCCTTTTGAGCAAATTCTTTTAAAAGGTTGATGGAAGCGGTTTCATCCTTGACAACCGGGGTGATGAGACGGACAAAGGAGCCGTCGGTTCTTTGCCGGGTGATGGAATCAAGGACCAGCCAGACTTTTTCCATATATTCGGAAGAAATGATCCTTCCCCTGGATTGAAACCAGTAGAGCACGATCTGTTTTTCCGGCCCCTTCTGAAGCAGCAGTTTTATCACCTTCATGCTTTTCCCGCTGCTGTCCAACGGCACGGTTTCAATGCCGGTTTCCGTGATATTCCAACCCGCGCCGGGCATGCAGTTTTTCGGAGAATGGATGATATCGCCTTCTTTCTGGCTCTGATAGAACCCCACATAAAGATTGACCATTTCACCGGAGGGTTTCCGGTAATTGGCGAGGATATAGTCTTCCACCCCCAGGATATTGTAGACCTTTTCGTCCATCTCGCTGGCGACGCCCTTCCATTGGTCAATTTCAAGGGGGAACTCGCTGAAAGGCTTATTGGGGGCGATTCTTTCTGTTTGGCCAGCGTAAAAGGTCACGGCTGCGAAAACCAGCAAAACAACAATGGTTGTGAATGTTTTTGTGTAGGTCATTTTTTTAGTTGTGAGTTATGAATTTTGTGTTGTGAGTTTTAGGTTGTGAGAGTCTCATTACTCACAACTCAAGATTTTTATTATACAATCGGCGACACGGACCGCGGTCGTCCGTCCCACAGATCCAGCTTCGTGCCTTTTGAAAAATTCCCGGCAAGGGCCTGATCCACCATTCCCAAAAGAGTTTCCGGGGTACACAGCCGGTTTGTTCCTTCAGTCACGGTGACCGGTCTTTCCGTATTGGATCGAAGGGTGAGACAGGGGATGCCCAGATAGGTCGATTCTTCCTGAACTCCTCCGGAATCCGTAATAAGGAGCCTGGAGCCCATGACAAGGTTCATGAATTCGGTATATCCCAGAGGCGTTGTCAATGTGATGGCGTTGTTATTCTGGAGGATATCCATATGTCCGGTTTTTAAGAGCCGGTCCGAGGTTCTGGGATGGACCGGGAAAATCAGGGGCAATTTAGCTGACACAGCTTTTAAGACCCTGCACAATTTTTCCAGGCTTTCAGGTTTATCCACATTGGAAGGCCGGTGCAGAGTAATAAGGCCGTAGGTGCCTTTTTCCCGGTTCAATTTTTTGGGACATCCATGCTCTCAATGGTGGCGCGCAGCATTTCAAGGGAATCGATCATGATGTTTCCGACACGGGTAATCCTGTCGTTATGGATGCCTTCATTTAAAAGGTTCTGATCCCCGTCCGGTGAGGGGGTCCATAAATAATCGGCAATGGAATCGGTGATGATACGGTTGATCTCTTCGGGCATGGTCCGGTCAAAGGACCTGAGACCCGCTTCAAGATGGGCGGTTCGGATCCCCAGTTTAACCGCGGCAAGGGTCGCGGCAACGGTGGAGTTCACATCTCCCACCACTACGACAAGATCCGGTTTCTCCTTTATCAGAATCTTTTCATAGGCGATCATGACATTGCCGGTCTGTTCGGCATGGGAACCGCTGCCTACCCCAAGGTGAATATGGGGGGAAGGCAGATTAAAATCCCTGAAGAACACATCCGACATATTCAGGTCATAGTGCTGGCCTGTGTGAATGATTTCAGGAGTTAGCCCCGGCCGCTTGACCAGTTCATGGTAAAGCGGGGCGATTTTCATGAAATTGGGCCTTGCAGCCGCGATCAGGTGAATTTTTTTCATTGAAATACTTCCGTCTCGAGCGATTGCCGGCTGGGCATAAAATCCATCCGCACCGGCTGTTCCGGAATAAAATTAATGGAAAGAAAGGCCCGGTTTTCCGTATAATCCCCTCTCTGGGCTGCGGCATCCGTATCAAAATCCGTATAGGTATAGGTCAGTTTAAATTGAAGCCATCTCAGCGGAAGCCAGGAAAGCCCGCCGCCCATAGTGAGCCGGTTGTCCTTTCTGTCAACGCCGGTCTCCTGGTAGTCATTCAGCCGGTATGAGCTGAACACATTGGAGGACAACTGTTTCAAAAGCTGGTAATTCAACTGGGCGCCAGCCTGATAATAGGTTCTGAAGCCAAGGCTAGCGGCTTCAGTTCCGGGCAAAGAAGTCCCTGGGGATGTTGATGTTGTATTTGCAATGGAGTCGGAAGATCCACCGGCTTCACTGTATCCGCTGGAGCCGGTAATGGCCAAAGACCCGCGTCTGCTGAAATTGAATATTTTATAGGCATCCATATCCAGGAAAGGTTCAGTTGAGTCCTTATTGGCATTTTCCCATTCATGAAACATGGCTCCAATACCAAGAGAAATCCCTGAATCCTTGGTCACTTGCCAGTCAAAACCGATGGAGGGATGGTAGATATCATGATCCCCCGTGTCTCTTTCCGAATGGGAATGCCTGTATTTCAAATATCCGTCGAAATGTTTAGAAAATTTTCTAAGGTACCGGAGATGGCCTGAATAGGTCCGGGTATCATTGGAGGAGGTGTCAAAATCTGTATTTTCATAGGCCAGATTGGAATCCAAACCGTTTAAGGGTGTCAGCCAGTAAGTCGCAAAAACAGAAGGGTTATATTTTTTATGCTCGTCTGCATCGGCTGTATCAGACTTGTCAAAGGAGTATAAAAATTTGGCCCCCATCCTGTCGTTTTCTCCAAATTGGTGGGTGATGCCGGCCGATGTCCGGTTGGTATCATGCTCCCGAAAGGCCCCGGTTCTTTCCTGTTCACCAAAATTCCTTGAATAGCTTTCGAAATAATCAAGGGTTGTATTTTTTGAGATCCGGGTGTTGCCGAAAACCGATGCGATATTCTGCCAGGATTCCCCGGCATTGTTATCGGTATTGCTGGTATAGGCCAGATGGGTATTGATGTCTGTAAATTGGGTAGGGGTGAATTTTCCGTCAAGAGAGGCATTGTGTAAAAGGCCATCCCGGGCATCGAGATTTTTATAATCCTTGTAGACGGGGTTATAGGCCAGATAAATTTCACTGGTTTTTTCCAGAAATCCGATGGTAAACCCTAACCCGTAGCTGGTGATATATTCTTCCTGTTTATTGGCGGCTGTTTTCAGATAATTATCGCTGTATTCCTCCGATATGGTCAGCGTCGGGGTAATCTGCGTGACCATTCTTGCAAAAGCCGCGGAAAAAGACGAGAGCACCATTAAAAGCGATGATATGAATACAGTGACAAATTTCCAATGATATGCTGTTTTTACCATATTGCCTTCCTCCCTTGTTGTTTGGCATTCACTTAGGGCACAATAATGATGTCATCGGCCTTGAGAAGAATATCCTTTTCCAGCTTGCCTTTTACAATATCATTATAATTAATTTTAATAACCTGTTCCTTGCCGACCTCTCGCCTGAAAAGAATAATTTCACTTTTGGAAGCCCATTCCGTAAAACCCTTGGCAAGGGCAAAGGCTTGGACTGCTGTCAGTTTTTTCACCAGAGGATATTCTCCAACTGCCTGGACTTCGCCCAGAATATAGTATTTCTGGCTGACGGGTCCCACAAGGGTGACCGTGACATTGGGGGCCTCGACAAAATCCGCCAGTTTTTCCTCAATAACCTCTTTCAATGCCACAGTGGATTTGCCCTCGGCCTGGAGATCGCCCAGGAGCGGAAAAGTGATTTTTCCGTCACTTCTGACCTGGAGTTGATCAAAAGAAAGATCCGGTTCTTTCCAGGTGCTTATTTTCAGAACATCCCCGATGCCGATTAAATAATCTTCAGCGATACTTAAAGAAACAGAAGACAGGAAAAGAACAAAAATAAAAATTATGGATTTCATCTTGATTTTAAACATGGCTCCGCCTTTTCGATTACATCGAACACATGGGTTAACAAATTATTTTTACCGACCTATTTTACCGACTTACCTTGCTCCCCGGCCAAAGAGAACGGTTTTAACAGTCCGCAGAATAATGATCATATCCATGGCCAGGGACATATTTTTGATATAAAAAAGCTCGTAATTTAATTTTTCTATGGCGTCTTCAAGGGTGGCGCCGTAATCATAGCAGACTTGAGCCCAGCCCGTCAGCCCCGGTTTGACATTAAACCGTTGAGCATAAAAGGGTATCTGATTTTCGAGTTCATCAGTAAAATGCTTTCGCTCAGGCCTCGGCCCCACAAGGCTCATCTTCCCGGTAAACACTTCCCAAAGCTGGGGAAGTTCATCAATCCTGAATTTTCTGATAATCCGGCCCACCCTTGTAATCCGTGTATCATTATTCTGAGCCCAGACCGGCCCTGTCAACTTCTCGGCATCCGTCCTCATGGACCTGAATTTGTGCATCATATATTCCTTCTGATGAAGCCCTACCCTGTCCTGGGAGAAAAAAACAGATCCCCTGGAATCCATTTTGATCAGGATGGCGACAACCAGGAATAAAGGTGAAAAAAGGAGGAGCATGATGGATGACAGCACGATATCTTCAATTCGTTTAAAAAAAGCCTGGGTCCGGGATTTTCGAAATCCTTCAGAAAAAATTAGCCAGGAAGGGTTGATTTTGGTCACAAGGACCTTTCCGGTCAGCATTTCATAAAATGAGCTGCCCTCAATGACTTCAATCCCGGCAGTCCGGCATCGAATCAATTCGTCCGTTGGAAAAGCCCCTCTTCTTTCCTTTAAAGCCACCACCACCTTTTGTGTGCCCATTTCCGAGGCAATCCGGCAAAGCTCTTTTTTTTCTTTTCGCACCATTACATGATCCGGCAGGTCCATGGGATAATCCTCATCCTCAGAATCCGGGATCATGACGGAAACGGTGTATCCGCAATCAATGGTGCCGGCGATTTCTTTGTATATGTCGGAGGCGAGGCTGCTGGACCCCAGGATAATGATGTGCTCGTTAAATAGCCCCTTGTTCAGGACCTGGATATAGAGCAGCCGCCAACCGATGATAAAAATCAGCAGAAAACCAATGCTTAAAATAAAAATCTTTTGATCAATGATGGCTATGGGAAAAAAGAAATAGATAAAGGCCAGGGCAATGGAGGTGATACCCAGGGCCTGAAGAAGCCGGATACCGGTTTCGGTAAAGGTTGAGGAGACATCAAAATCATACAGGTCGTTGTAATACAGACAGATCTGACAGACCAGGGTAATGAGCAGTATCCTCAAAACCAGCAGGACATCATATAAATATGAATTGGAAAAGGTCAGAAGCACGGTAGCCAGAAGAACGGATCCAAAGATAATGAATCCTTCAAGAATGAAAAAGATAATATTTCTTATGGGAAAATACTGTTTTAAAAGCCTTAGCATGTTTTAAAAGAGATCCCTAATTATTTGCCGTACCCGTATCCGTATTTGTAATATCCGTATCCGTAACCGGCTCTCTTTTCGGCAAAATTCTGAACCACACCGATGATTTTTTCCCTGCCGTAAATATTAATAATATCCTCTACATCTTTTTTCCGGGTTTTTCCGTGGCGGATCACCATGAGAACCCCATCCACCTGACGGACAATGGCGTTTGCTTCGGATGTGATATAAGGGGGCGGTGTATCAATAATAATATACCGGTCGTTGTAGCGTAATCTGACCTCATGGATAAGCCTTCTCATCTGCTCTGAAGATAAGAGTTCCGATGGGTTTTTCGGTATGGTACCGGCCGGCAGAATGGTGAGCTTGTTGATAAAGGTTTTCACAAGCAGGGAAGACAAGGGTTTGGCCTGGGATAAATATTCGCTCAGACCCGGTCCCTGGGGCAGATTAAAAATAGAATGAATTTTGGGGGAACGAAGGTCGCAGTCCATTAAAAGGACATGTTCATCAATGTTCTGGGCAATACTGACGGCAAGGTTGGCGGCGATAAAGGATTTCCCCTCCCCCGGGGAAGCGCTGGTGATCATGATGCTCCGGGGCGGGGTTCCCTTTTCCGGGAAAGGATATTGTTCTTCAAAAGTCTGAATTGCTCTGCCTCAATGGAATTTGGCTTTGTGAGGGTAACAAGGGATGCATTTAAATTCTGCGGAAGATCAAAGTCATCTTCTTCCATGGAAAAAGTGGGTTTATGATCAACCCTCACGGCCGATTCCTCTATAGAATCCTCCTGTCTTTGCGCGTCGCTTGAAAATGGTATGTTCTGATCTTGGACACTGTCAGAAGAAATATGTTTTGATTTTTCCAGTGCTTCAAAAATCTTACCCAATTTTATTGCTCCCGGATTAAATATTTAAGGTTGATTTGATAAAATTGATGGTCCGGTCCAGACCCTTATAGTTCAAAATTGCAAAAAAGCCGAGGAAAATTGCGGCATAGGCACTGAAACAGGTAAAGGCAATCAATTCAATCTTTCTTTTCATCTTGTCCCGGGGCCATTTCATGGGCGGAATCGCAGCAAGGATCTTGAGTCCGAGATCCTTTTCAATCTGCTCTTCCCGCCGGATGGAAGAATCAAAAATCTCCAATAAAAAGATGACTCCGGCGCCGATACCCAAACCGGAAGCGATGGAAAGTAAAAACAGAAGTTTTACATTGGGGGATATGGGGCGTTCAGGCAGCCTTGCATGGTCCAGTATCCTGAACTGCTCGCCCTTCTGCTTTTTTCCATATTGACGGACAGCTCTGCTTCCAGCTTTCGATCGAGAAGAGAATTAAAAACTGACTGAATATTGGCATAATCCCGTTGCAGAGATTGAAGTTCAAGCTCCCGTTTGGGGGTATCTTCCACCCTTGTCTGATATTGTTTCATCTGCTCTTCCAGATTGGCGATATCCGATTCAATTTTTTGAATTTCAGTGCTGATCTGTTTAACCTGGGCGCCCTGCTGCATGGCGGCAAAATTCGGCATCTGGGTTTCAATTTCATTGATTTCAGAAGGTTCTCCAGATTCGGCCTCAGATTCGGCGGCAGCCTTGGCCTTATTCTCTTCAATGGAAGTGGTAAGCTTTTCTATGATTTTTTTAATCTTGCGGGCATCGGGATGTTTGTCCGTATATTTGAGCAGAAGGGCCTCATATTCCTTTTGGGCCGATGCAAGCTTCTGTTCGTCCTCCGATGAGCCAAGTGAATCTTCTCCAAAATCCATAGAGGAAAAGGGGTCCGTCATGGTCTGAGATGCCATTTCATTGGATTGGGCGATCTGGGCCTGAAGCAGGTTCAATGCATTCCTGGCCTGGGTCAGAGTTTCATTTTTTATGGTAATCTGCTGCTGAAGCCTGTCCAGGGTTCTCAGATTGGTTTCAATCTCATCGGGAAGACCGCCCATGTGCTGAGAGCGGTATTCAGCAAGCTGTTTTTCCCTTTCTTCAAGAGTTTTTCGAGTTTTTTCCAGTTCAGAGTCCAGGAATTCGCTGGTGCCCACAGCCTGGGCTTCCCGGACCTTTAAATTTTCGTCCATGAAAAAACTGGCCAGGGTATTGGCAATTCTCATGACCGTCTGGGGTTCATCCCCCTGAAAGACAATGGAAAAGGCTTCTGCATCGGATCTGGTTCTTTCAATCTTGACCTGGACCCGCTTCTTAGGGCAGCCACCTGGTCTTCCAGATACATGCCCTTGACATCGGCAAACAGCCCAAACTGGTCAATGATTTTTTCGAGATTGCTCCGGCTTAGAATCTGCTGGGATATGGTGCTGATTCTTTCGTTGATGGTGGAGGTGACAACGGATCTAACATAATTCGTCGGCACCCTCTGGGGTTGCACAAGAATCAAGGTAGAGGCTTCATAGGTTTTCCCGGCCGTGAGGGTATGAAACAGCCCCAGGGTCATGGTGATACAAAAGGGGATAAGAATAAACCATCTTCTCCGGATGATAATTTCCAGGATCTGATCCGGCTTAATCGGCATCTGAGATTGAAACTGATCGGCCATGGTATTTCCCAGTAAAAAGTTAAGTTTTTGCTTCTATGATACCTGAGGCTGTCATTCTTTATCAATAACGGTTTTTGTCAACCCAAAAATCCATCAAAGCGCTTAATATTAGTTTTTAGGATGTATGGAAGAACAAAAAAGTTTTACATTTGCTTCAAAAATCTATTTATGTTAGAAAATTCACAAGATTTCAACCATTAATTAAAAAACGGATGAACCATGAAAATTAAATTTGTTCTGTATTTTCTCTGCCTTTTCTGTCTGATTTCTTCCTGCTCATCTCCCCAGGATGATGTCGCGAAGCATTTAGAAGCTGCCGGAAAATATTTTGCCGCAAAGGAATTTGAAAACGCCAAAATAGAATTTCAGAATGCAATTCAACTGGACCCTCAAAATGATACAGCTCATTTTGAATTGGGAGAAACCTATGTCCACCTTCAAGATCCGGTAAAAGCAGCCGCATCCTTTTCACAGGCCGTCACCGCCAATCCGGACAATATTAAGGCCAGGCTGCGGATGGGTCAGATTCTTTTGCTGGCAAAGGAAACAAAACAGGCAAGGGATGCCGTCAATGAAATCCTGGAAAAACAGCCTGAAAATGTGGAAGCCATGCACCTCTTGTCCAGCATCCAGATCCAGGAGAGAAACCTGCCCCTGGCGGTCAAAACCCTGGAAAAGGCCATCGCCATGGCTCCCTCCGATGCCCGGACCTATCTTTTTCTAGCCCACCTGCTCTACGCCATGAACCGCTTGGACGAAGCCGAACCTCATTATCTCAAAACCATTGAACTGGATAAGACCCTGAGGGCTCCCTATATGGAGCTGGCCGGCTTGTACCGGCAGAAAGGGGAGCCGGACAAAATAGAACCCCTGATTCATCAATGGGTGGCGGTTCCCGGCGACCCGGTCCAAAAAAGCAATGACCTTGGCCGTTTTCAGGAAAGCAGGGGACAATTGGATCAGGCGGAAAAAACCTATATAGACGCTTCCGCCAATAATCCTAAAAATTCCGAAGCCCTTGTGAATCTGGGATCTTTCTACGCCAGGCAGAAAAAAAATGATAAGGCTCTGGACATCTTTTTAAAAGCCTTGAATTTAGACAAGGAAAATCCGGATATCCAGACCTCCATTGCCACGATTTCCTTTGAAAAAAAAAATATGAAGCGGCTGAAAAGGCTGTTGATGAAATTTTGGCCAAGGACCAGAACCATGAACAGGCCAATTTTCTCAAAGGCCGCCTGTATGTGAATCGAAAAGAGTTTTCCACTGCACTGAAACATTTCGACACCGTCATCGGGGGAGCCCCTGACCATGCAGCAGCCCGGTATTTCAAAGCCCTCTGCCTTCTGGACAAAGGGCAGTCGGACCTGCCGGGCCAGGATCTTTTCCGGGTTGCAGCCGGGTATAAGACCGCTGAATCATGGGAGCAGAAACTGGCAAAGGATGAACTCCTGCGGGCAGTGCAGATTGATCCCGGATTCGTCAATGCCCGGCTCCTCCTGGTGGATATGAGCCTGAACGAAAAAGAGGTTAAATCCGCCGGTCAGCATATTGCCGCCGTTTTCAAAGGGATCCGCAGAACCTTCAGGCCATGATACTGGCAGGAAAATTAAAAATACTGGAAAATGATCTGGCCGGAGCTGAAAAAATTTACCTGGCCGTCCTGGAGCGTGATCCCAAATTCGCTTCAGGCTATGTTTCCCTCGGCCTTGCCCTCCACGGCATGAAAAAAAACAAGGAGGCCCTGGAGGCCTTTGATAAGGCCTTGTCCATAAACCCGAATCAAATGGATGCCCTGAATTATAAGGTCAGCATCCATATGCAGACCAAAGATGTTGAAAAGGCCCTGAAAACCTGTGAGACCCATCGAGGCAAATTTGAACCCGCCTCTCCTTCCCTTGCCATTATCGATCTCATCCAGGGGAAAATATTCATGACCACAGGCAAGGTTGAAACGGCAGGGACCTATTTTGAAAAAGCCTTGGAGCGCCTTCCCACACTTTCCGCCCCCTATGAAGAACTCGGCGCCGTCTATGAATATCAAAAAGACATGCCCCGGGCCATTGAAACCTATGAAAAATTAGTGAAGCTGAATCCGGATTATCTTCCCACTTATTTAAATCTCAGCCGGATCTATAAAAACCAGGGGGACACAGCAAAGGCCCAGAAATATCTGAAGGACGCCCTTGCCATCCAGTCTGACTATGCCCCGGCCGCCAATAACCTGGCCTATCTTCTTGCCGAAGGCAAAACCTCCTTGTACGAGGCCCTGCGCCTGGCCAAGATTGCCCGGGATAAAGACCCGAAAAACCCGGATTATCTGGATACCCTGGGATGGATTTATTATCTCCAGGGTAGCTATGACCTGGCCATTCGGGAACTGGAGGACAGCATCGATATCAATCCGAAAAATCCCGTCACCCATTACCATCTGGGCTGGGCCTATTACGATACCCAAAAATTTGAAGATGCCAGAAAGCATATGCGAAAGGCCCTGGAGCTGGATCCTGAATTCAAGGGAGCGGACAAGGCAAGGGATGTTTTAGGGGAATAAGATACCGGCCTTAAAAAAGCACAGAGGGCTAAGAAACGATTTTCTTAGCCCTCATGGGGAGTGATGAAAGAATGAAATTTATTAAGCGATATTGGTTTTCTTCCGCATCTTAGAAGCGAGCCCCAGAAGCCCTGCACCAAAGAGCATCAGGGTAGCGGGTTCGGGAACTTGATCACCTTTGGGCTCTGTATACAAAGTCAATCTAATACCACAATTATAGAAATGACAGTCCGGATCAAACCCAAGGCCGAAAATCCCATCGGAAGCATAGGTAATCAAATTTTCAAGCCCGTCATCGAATGTAGTCATTATAACTTTTTTAGCAGGAGTTCCATCATTAGGAATATCATATATTCCTTTAGCTAAATAACTAGTCGACGCAGTATCAGAAATTTCAACATTAATGTCTCGAGCTGTCGTGTTCAAACCAGACAATGAGAATAATTGCTTGCTTTCTGAAAAGCCATTAAAATAATTATAATTGCCGTTAGAGGCCTCACCATCATTATAGGAAGTTACTCCCAAATTTGCATTATTTAATACATTAACGTGAAGGTAATTCGCATTGTTATCGTGATTTTTAATCGCAGTGAATGATAATGAGGCTCCGACAATCTCTTCATTGTTTTGAAGAATGGAATTCACATTAATACCCCATACATAAGCATAATAATGATCCAAGTCGTACAAATCACCTGGAGTCGGACTGTAAGTATACACGTAATCCGCAGCAAACACCCAACCGTTCAACATCAAAACCATCATCCCCGTCAGCACTGATAGCCAAATTTTTTTCATCATTCCTCCAAATTTATTTGCCGAAATATATATCATATTAAAATCCATAATCAATTTAAATTTCATGTTAAACCGAAATAAAGCAAGATGCATACCGGGCTGTAAAATATTTGTGGGCTGTCAACGCCCTCCACCCATTATCAATGCCATTGGGCTTGAAAATCAGCTCCCTGGAATTGACTTTTTTTGACCTGATCCGGACAAAAAATGAAATCCTCACAAATCAACCGGCTCCATCAGAGTCTAAAATAAAAAGTTTATGAAAACAATTTCCTATTTTTGTGAAATTAATTGCCTAAAATTGTTAAAAAAACTTCTTAGCCTCACTCCTGCCTTTAAGGGGCTGAAAATCAAGAATTGACAACCCCTGATTAAGGTTTTATGTATCTTTTATGAAAACACCCAGAACCATATATCTGAAAGATTATATCCCACCGGCGTATATTGTGGATACCGTTGATCTGACCTTTGATATCCGGGAAGATGAAACAATGGCGACCTCAAGGCTCCATGTCCGCAGGAACACGGATAGGGCGGATCAGAACACGGCCCTTGTTTTTGATAAGGGAGATTATGAAATCCTGTCCGTTATTGCCGGCGGCATGGTTCTGTTGCCGGGGGAATACGGGGCCGATGATGAGTCCTTCACCCTTGCCAAGACCCCGGAAACATTTGAGCTGGAAATCACCACCCGTCTGAAGCCGGCGGAGAATACCAGTCTGGAAGGGCTGTATGTCTCGGGCGGGGTCCTCGTCACCCAGTGCGAGTCCCAGGGATTCAGAAAAATTACCCCTTTTCCGGACCGCCCGGATGTCATGGCCGTGTATTCCTGCACCATGATTGCCGATAAGACCAGATACCCGGTCCTGCTTTCCAACGGCAACCTTGTCAAACATGGGGATCTGGTGGGGAACCGGCATTTTGCCCGGTGGGAAGACCCCTTTAAAAAGCCCAGTTATCTGTTTGCCCTGGTGGCCGGCGACCTGGCCCATATCCGGGATGAGTTCAAAACCCGGTCGGGCAGAACTGTTGAGCTGAAAATCTATTCGGAAAAGGACAATATCGACAAATGCGGCCACGCCATGACGTCCTTGAAGCAGGCCATGGCATGGGATGAAAGACGGTTCGGCCTGGAATACGACCTGGATCTTTATCAAATTGTGGCCATCAATGATTTCAATGCCGGGGCCATGGAAAACAAGGGTCTGAATATCTTTAATTCCAAATTTGTTCTTGCCGACGCCAGGACGGCCACGGATGATGATTTCATGAACGTCCAGGCCGTGATCGGCCACGAATACTTCCACAACTGGACCGGAAACCGGGTGACCCTGAAGAACTGGTTCCAGTTAAGCCTGAAAGAAGGGTTGACGGTTTTCAGGGACCAGGAATTCTCATCGGACCTGAATTCCAGGGGGGTGGAGAGAATTACAAACGTCCGGAACCTGAGAGGAGCCCAGTTCCCGGAGGATGCAGGACCCATGGCCCATCCGGTCATGCCCGGGTCCTATATCAAAATGGATAATTTTTATACCATGACGGTTTACGAAAAGGGCTCGGAATTGATCCGCATGATCCACCAGCTCCTGGGGGAGGAAAAGTTTCAAAACGGCATGTGTCTTTATTTTGAGAAATTTGATGGAAAGGCCGTTACCATAGAAAATTTTATAGGGGTCATGGAGGAGGCCGGTGCCAGGGACCTTAAGCAATTCAGATGGTGGTATACCCAGTCCGGAACCCCTGTTGTTAAAATATCAAGGCGTTTTCATGAAAATCCGGCCGGCTTGAAATCACCTTTACGCAGAAAACCCTGCCGGACCGGAATCAGTCGGAAAAACTTCCCTTTCACATCCCGGTGGCCTTCGGTATCGTGGATCAAACCGGAAAAGACATTACACCGAAAGGGAAAACCTTGCTTGAACTTAAGGCCGAAACCGAAACCTTTGTTTTTGAGGGTATCCCGGAAAAGGCCCTGCCCTCCTGTTTCAGGCAATTTTCCGCGCCGGTAAAGATTGAAACCGATTTTACCGATGAGGAACTCGCCTTTCTCATGGCCCACGACACGGACGAGATCAATCGATGGGATTCCGCCCAGACCCTGTTTTTTAAAGAAATCAAGCGGATCATCCTGGCCGGCCAGACCGGAGAAGATCTCTCGGTATCTGAAAACCTCATCCTTGCCTTTGAAAAAACCCTGGCAGATGACGGCATGGACAGGTTCTTCGTCTCAAAGATGCTTTCATTGCCCTCTGAAATTGAAATCAAAGAGCATTTTGATCCTGTGGATGTGGATGCGATTCATGGAGCGAGGCTGTTTTTAGAAAAGGAAATGGCAAAACAATTAAAGAAACCTTTTTTAAAAGCAATGGATCTTTGCTCCAAGGCTGATCCCTTCAGCATCTCCCATGAAGCAATGGCGGACCGAAGCCTGAAAAATCTGAGTTTGTCTTATCTGGGGAGCCTAAAGGAGCAGGAGACAACCCGGCTTGTGTATGATCATTTTGTTTCGGCAAAAAACATGACCGATGAACTGGCTGCCTTTAAAATTCTGGCTGACATTGACCCGGATACGAAAGCCAAAGCGGTTGAGCAGTTTTATTCCAAATGGAGTCATAACAAACTGGTCCTGGATAAATGGTTTATGGTTCAAGCAGGATCAGGTCTCGCCGATACCCTTGACAGGGTGAAAGAATTGATGGGTCATGCGGATTTTTCCATGAAGAACCCCAATAAGGTCAGAGCCCTGGTCCATATGTTCGCCGTGCAGAATCACATCCATTTCCATGATGCGGATGGGGCCGGATATGCTTTTATCGCGGATCAGATCATTCGCCTGGATCAGATCAACCACCAAGTCGCCGCCAGGCTGGCCTCGTGTTTTAATCACTGGAAAAAATACGACGGGGTCAGAAAAGAGTTAATGAAAAAGGAACTTGAACGAATAATGAATATCAAGTCCCTTTCCAAAAATGTCTATGAAATTGTGTCCAGGGCTCTGGAGTAAAGCAATTTCTCAGTTTTAAAGTTTTGAAAAAATATGCCTGAGAAAAACCTCAAGATCATTGATATCTTTTTTGGATATTTCATAAACCCTATCCAGCTTCAGATTGACATATTCATGCACGATCAGATTTCGAAATCCCACGGCCCGGACCATTTTTTCCGTGATGTCCCGTGTGAGATATCCATTTTCTTCCAGGGTATAAAACATTTCATTTGTGCTGCCCGGGATACCCAGGTCTTCATCACTGATAATATGGGCTGCAATATCAATACAATTTTGAACCGCAAGCTGGATATTGAATAAAAGGATATCCTGATAATCGGGG
Organism: Desulfobacula sp.; assembly: GCA_012031875.1. Taxonomy (GTDB): domain Bacteria; phylum Desulfobacterota; class Desulfobacteria; order Desulfobacterales; family Desulfobacteraceae; genus Desulfobacula. Next base: position 5,332 of record JAAUSZ010000062.1, on the reverse strand, counting down.
TTATTCTCAAATGTCTGAAAATCCTTAAGCGGCAGCTCCTTTATCCGTTTGATATGCTTTCTAACGGCGCTGGATTTGGCCAGAATGATATCTTTATCCACCATGCTCGGTTTCCATTATATTCCGGATAAAATGAGTCCGGATGGGCTTCAGATATATTTCAAAATCCGAATAGGCCATGAAGGCTTTGATCCTGAAAATTTTTTCAAATTTCCTGTTCTGGTTGAGTATGGCTTTTCCTTTTTTATAAATTTGATTCAGAAGCATTTCGCCTGCGGTGTTCATCACAACGATATCAATGTCTTTTCGTAAAATTCGCCCGAGTTCCGACATATATTTTTCTTTCAGGGATTGGGCCGATTCGATCCATGCATATTCAAAAAGAACGCCAAGATCGATATCACTCGTTCTTGTAAATTTTCCAGAGGCAAAAGATCCGAACAGATATACAGCGGCTATTTCTTTTTTGCCTCTGAAATAGTTTTGAATTTTACCTTCCAATATTATAACCGCCAGAAATTGACTCCGGATGCCTTGGCATCTTCGGGATTAAAAACCGATTTGACATCTATGAGGCAGCCGCCAGGAGCCAGCATGCGCTTGAATTCCGAAAAGCTTTTTTCAAGATAGGCTTTATGGGGCACGGCCAGGATAATAGCGGATAAGCCCTTGAGATCCTCCCAGTTGCACAGGTTGACATTATAATAGGCCAGGGCATCCCCGGGGTCGGAAAGGGCATCGTGAACCAGCACTTCCGTCCCATAGGAATGAAGCTCTTCAATGATATCGACCACCCGGGTATTTCTTAAATCCGGGCAGTCCTCTTTGAAGGTCAGACCGAGAACCCCTATCTTTGCCCCTTTGATGCTCATGCCCTGGTTGATCATCATTTTAACGGTTTTTTCAACCACAAACCGGCCCATATTGTCATTGATTCTCCGGCCGGCCAAAATCACCTGGGGATGGAATCCCTCGGATTCCGCCTTAAAGGTCAGATAATAAGGATCAACCCCGATGCAGTGCCCGCCGACCAGGCCGGGCTTGAAGGGGAGAAAATTCCATTTGGTGCCGGCTGCTTCCAGGACATTTTTCGTATCAATTCCCAGTTTGTCAAAAATCAGGGCCAGTTCATTCATCAGGGCGATATTCAGATCTCTCTGGGTATTTTCAATGACCTTGGCGGCTTCAGCCTCTTTGATGGTGTGGGTCCTGTGAACCCCGGCCTGCACCACGCTTTCATAAAGAGTCGCCACTTTGTCACAGGTTTTCCCGTCATCCCCTGAAACCACTTTGACAATTTTAGGCAAGGTATGCTCTTTGTCCCCGGGATTGATCCTTTCAGGAGAATATCCCACATGAAAATCTTTCTTCCACTGGTATCCGGATTCTTTTTCCAGGATCGGCACGCAGACATCCTCGGTCACGCCCGGATATACCGTGGATTCAAATATTACAATGGCCCCTTTTTTCATATATTTCCCCGCGGTTGTGGAGGAGCTGACCATATATTTTAAATCCGGTCGCCGGGCTTTATCAATGGGTGTCGGAACCGCGACAATGATATAGTCTGCATCGGAAATTTGAGAAGGATCAGAGGTAGGGTGGAAAAACACCGCTCTTTCAAATTCTTCTTTTGACACCTCTCCGGTGGGGTCCTGCTGCTTTTTACAATTCTCAATGATCTTTTCCTTAAGGTCCAGACCAATGGTATGAAATTTTGCACCAAAATGAACAGCCAGCGGTAACCCGACATAACCCAGCCCAATAACGGCAATCTTTGAATTCTTATCCATGAAAATCCCTCTCCGGTTCCTTTTATTTATAATAGTCTCTATACCAGTCAATAAAATTTTGGATTCCTTCAACAATAGGGGTTGAAGGTTTAAATCCTGTATCTTGGATCAAATCATTCACATCGGCATAGGTGGCTGGCACATCCCCGGCCTGCAAGGGCAGATATTCCTTGAGCGCCTTTTTTCCGATGGCCTTTTCAATGGCTTCCACAAATTCCATGAGGGCAACGGGCTGGTTATTCCCGATATTATAGAGTTTATAGGGGACACAACTGGCGGAAGGATTGGGTTTGTCCGAGGACCATTCCGGGTCAGCCTGGGGTATGGTATTCATGACCCTGACCACCCCTTCGACAATATCGTCAATATAGGTGAAATCCCTTTGCATATTTCCGTTGTTAAATACCTTGATGGGCTCACCACCCAAAATGGCCTTGGTAAAAAGGAAAAGCGCCATATCCGGCCTGCCCCAGGGTCCGTAGACGGTGAAAAACCGCAGCCCCGTAGTGGGTAAATTGTATAGATAGCTGTAGGTATGGGACATAAGTTCATTGGCCTTTTTTGAAGCGGCATAAAGGCTGATGGGATGGTCTACATTGTGGCGGACGGAAAACGGCATGGCGGTATTCAGGCCGTAGACAGAGCTGCTGGAGGCATATACCAGGTGTTTGACCCTGGAATGTCGGCATCCTTCCAAAATATTCCCAAAACCCACCAGATTGCTGTCAATATAGGACCCCGGATTTTCGATACTGTATCTGACCCCAGCCTGGGCCGCAAGGTTGATGACATAATCAAAGGCATGGGTTGAAAATAATTGTTTTACAGCATCCCGATCCGCCAGCTCCATCCTCTGAAATTCGAAGTTTGAATCTTTTTCAATAATGGAAAGCCTGTTTTTCTTCAGGTTGATATCGTAATAGTCATTTAAATTATCCAGGCCGCAAACATGATGGCCGTCTTTGAGCAGGCGGCGGGTCAGACTGAATCCGATGAAACCTGCAGCCCCGGTTACAAGAATTTTCATACTTTTTCCTCAAGATAATAGTGTGGTGGTGCTCATTTTATTCCAGTTTCGATTGGTTTAACACAAATGAGTCCCTTAAGACAATGGAAATCCGTATAAAATTTTCTTATTTGGATACGGATTTGGAGGATATTGTATTCGCGTAAAAGGACCGGCAACCGCAATAATGGCTTTCAGATATCTAGGGCAGATCGGAATAAATCGGGGCACTGCTCCATTTGCTGATTCTTTCCCATCCGAATCTGTCTTCCCATCCCTTTCTTCTGTCTTTAAAAGTTTGCCTTTTTTGTACAGTGGAATACCCGGGTCCGATATCAAGGATTCGTCTATCCACCGGCGACCTCCTGTCTACGGGAGATCTCTTGGCGAATACGGTTTTTAACTGGGGCATGTTTTCCTCCTTCGCATATAAACTTATCGTTAATACTCTGGGATTCGAGATGAAAACAGGCTTGTCATATGAAATCAGAATGAGCTGTTATTTCTTGTGAGTATATAAGATTATGGCAAATTGTCAAAATATTTTTATGCTAATCTTATGGGAATACCAGTTTTTCAAGAATTAGCCCCCAGAAATGATTTGATTCAGATGAAAAAATCCATCCCAGGTGGGTGGCGCATTGCCTGCAGATGCAGGTTTGCCATGAATATCCGATAAACCATGAAAATTCTATAGAGGGATTTGAAATGGGACGGCAGCCCATGGCTTCGGAAAAGCAACCTATTTCAAATACATAGCCATGGGGATTGGCAAAGATATGCCTGAAGGCGTCATGGATAATGATTTGTTTGGACAGGGCCGTTATGGGATGGCTGCAAATAGCACAAACAATGATTTCTTCTTCTTTTAAAACCGTTTTTGTTTCCGTACCGGGCAAATATTCCCGTGATTCTTTGCAGATGATGTCCATAGGCTATCTTTTACAAACCCTCAGCGGCCCTCCCTTTCAATAAACGAAAGGGTTGCACCTATGGGGGCAAAGGATAAAAATATCAAATTGAGTCCGGGAATCAGGAATAAAATACCAAAGCCGATATGAAACATGAGATTTTTCTTCAAAAAACCGATGCGGGTGTTAAAGGAATACATCCGCCTGGCCGGAACAAGGTCAGTGTTGTCCCAGGCTAAAAAAACGGACGCGGCAATGGACGAAACCAATATGATAAGGGGGCTTAAGGGTGTCAATAGGCCAACGATCATGATAAAAAGGCTGATGGCAACCGGGATGACAGCCCTTGGAATTTCCTGTTTGACCAGATGGATAAAAAAACCAAACCATGACCCTTGACTCGGTTCCACCTGCTTCCCCAGCACCATGGATTCCGTGATTCTGGACATATAATCCATGATAAAAACGCAAAACAAAACCTGGGACACCAGATATGCCATCACCATAGCAACGGCGGCAAGGCCTGCACTGAGAATATAGGAGAGCATTTTCCACACATAGATCAACCACCCCGAATCCGGTTTTTTCCAGATGGCGGTTAAAATTTCGTCATGCCAATAAAACACCAGTCCTGACAGAACCAGGGTTAAAAGCACCACCAGAGCAAATCTTAAAATCCCAAGCAATAACAGTTTAGGGGTCTTCAAGGCCAGGCTCACCCCTTTGATATTGTATTTTATCCCTTCATATAGATCCATAGGCGTTTTTCTTTCTTTTCATCTGTGTTGTGAAATTGCATCATTTGTACTATACAAAATTTAATTTTTCAACTTTATGGAGCAGGGATACATGAAAATATATTATGTCGATGGAAAATTCGTTCCCTCGGATCAGGCGGTTATACCGGTGGACGATCTTGCCATATTGAGGGGATATGGGGTTTGCGATATTCTTCGGACTTACAACGGAAAGCCGTATTTTCTCGAAGATCATATCCATCGCCTGGTCAATTCCGCCAAAGAAATAGGCTTGTCCTTGCCTTGGCAGGCCAAGGAAATTACAAAAATTGTGCTGGAAACATTAAACCGGAATCAGATCGCAGACGAGGCCAATATAAGGATTGTCATCACCGGAGGGTCGAGCCCCGACTTTTTTTATCCCCAGGGAAACCCCAGGATGATCATTTTAATTACGGATTTAAATAAGCTGCCGGCTTCCTGGTACGAGGATGGGGTAAAGGTGATTACCTATCCTCTGGAACGAAGCCTGCCGGACGCCAAGGTGATTTCTTATATACCTGCAGCCCTGGCCTTGAAAAAGGCAAAGGAAACCGATGCGGTTGAAGCCGTCTATATTAATCGAAAAATGGAAGCCTTGGAAGGAACCACCAGCAATTTATTTGCCTTTTTCGGGGATATTCTTGTAACGCCCGGAGAGGGTGTTCTGAAAGGTATTACACGGCAGGCAATTTTGGCCCTGGCGCAAAAAATATATAAGACGGAAGAGGGACCCATTCCCCTGGATCATCTTCTTGCTGCAGATGAGGTCTTCATCAGCGGAACCAATAAATGTATCGTGCCCGTAATTCAGATTGATAAAACAAAAATCCGATGCTGGAAAAC
>JAAUSZ010000272.1 GCA_012031875.1 Desulfobacula sp. | reverse complement strand
GGATGCCGTTAAAACCGGGTCCGTGGTCATGTTCTCCTGCGAACTGACCTGCCGGGTCTCCCCCCGCACCGGCGATTTTGTCCAGTGGCTGGCGGCGGTGCTCTATCCGGACCTCTTTGCCGATCCAAAAACAGCCGTGCAGGAAAACCGGGTCCTGGGTCAGAAGCCGGTCTTGCTGGACCTCCCCTATGTTGACCGGGCCGAAGTCGTCCGGCACCGGGTGGCTGATGCGGAATATAAATCAATGGCGGTGCGCTTCAGAACTCCCCAGAATGTGCTTTCAACCCTTGAAGGCAGCCGGTCCGGCATTAGGGCCGTGGGAAACACCTATGTGCCCATGCATGCCAGCCTGGGGCACATGGCCAAAGGTGTTGACCAAGTCAAAACGGCCATTGCGGAAAACCTGGGATATGCTGCCGATGAATACGCCGGTCTCATGACCGGCGCTGATATGGACAATCTGTCCGTCCAAAAACAGACCTTCCAGGATCTCGAGGTAACGGCCCTGGTGACGGCCGGGGTCCGGGGCAATGCCCTGCGCCTGTCCAGGGATTCCGGCGGCTATACCAAACCGGGCACCATCAATATTATGGTGTTGAGCAACCACAGGCTGTCCCCCGGCGCCATGGCCTGGGCCCTGGTCACCATCACCGAAGCCAAAACCGCGGCCCTGCTGGACCTGGATATCCGCAGCACCTATACCCCATGGGATCACCGCGCCACGGGCACGGGTACGGATACCATTATCGTCGTACAGGGGGAAGCCCGGAAGCAAGCTATGCCGGCGGGCACACCAAGATCGGCGAGTTAATCGCCAAGGCGGTGCATGCCGGGGTTACCGAAGCCGTCTCGCTGCAAAACGGGAATCAGGGGGGACCGGGACCTGTTTCAAAAATCATGGCCGAACGCAAACTGGACCTTGAGCAGATCCTGGAATTGTTCCCGGTGAAAAGCGGCGGGAAAATCCCGGTATCCAGGCTGGAAAGCGTGCTGATGACTCCCTATTATGCTTCTTTTCTTGAATCAGCCCTGGCCGTCAGCAACGAATACCAAAAGGGTCTGGTCAAGGATCTGGCCTTTTTTGACGACATGTGCGCCTCGGTGACGGCCCGGCTGGCGGGCAAAACCGGCATACCGCCCAGGGAGGCGGTTTCCGGCGGATTACCCATTGTCATGGCCAAAGCCTTCGGGGCCTTGGTTGCCGGCATCACGGAACAACATTATTAAGGGGAAAACCACCATGTATCGACATCTGAATATGATTTTAATAATGACGGCCTTCCTTACGGCCACGGCCTTTCCGGCCCAGGGCAAACAAAGCCTTGTCCTGCTCATGGGCGCAGCGAGTTCCCATCAGACGGTCCGGGCTATTTCCCGGGTGATGGAAAACCCGGCCCTGTCGGAGCATGTGAATCTTTATTATTATACCGAAGAAGACCTGGACCAGGGGAAGATTGACAGGGAGATTGTCAAAGGCTCGGGCCTCATCCTTCTGGATGACATGTACAAGAGTCTAAGCGATTATGTGCTTGAGACGGCGGACTTTAAAAAAGCAAAAGCCTTCGGCCTTTCCACGGCGGCCAGGGAGCCGGGAAAGATCATCTCCGATGCCGGGGTCAAGGCCTATACCCGGCCCCTGACCCAAAAAACCTGGAAGGCCTCATCTATTTTCTGGCCCAACGGGAATACGGCCTCAACATTGCCTTTGACCCGCCCCAGGGCGTCCCTGAAGCCGGGATCTTCCACCCTGAAAGCGACCGCATATTTGAAAGCTTTGAGGCCTATCTCACCTGGTACCGGGAAAAGGGGCTTTAACCGGGACAAGGGCTTCTGGGTGGGCATCCCGGAAATGAATGCCTATGTCTATCCCGGGGAAACAGGCCATGTGGCCGCGGCGCTCATCAAAAAACTGGAGGCCGGGGGAATCAATGTGCTGCCGGTCTATTCCGCTGTGGCCGACACGGCGGCCCGGCTTTATTTCTATGATGAAAAGGCCGAAAAATCCAGGGTTGACATCATTGCGGCCCTGTCCTTCAAATTCGGGGCCGCCGATGCACAAAAAGACTCGGAGCCTCTTTGCCGAACTCGGGGTGCCGGTGCTGAATCCCCTCAGGGTCCATTACCTGACCCTGCCTGAATGGGAAAAGGACCCCCAGGGGCTGGGGCCCATGGAAATCACCTATGCCATGGGAAACCCCGAAGTCCTGGGCCTCATCGAACCATCGGTCCTGGGCGGTAAGGTGGCTGCCCGGGACGAGAGAACCGGGAAAACCGTATACACCTATGAGCCCATTGAAAAAACATGGATTTTTTCGTCTGGCGGGTCAGTGCCTGGCAGAAGCTCAGGTCAACGCCCAACAAAGACAAGAAAATCGCCGTCATGTTCTGGAACCACGGCCCGGGCAAACAGAATATCGGGGCCACCTATCTGAATCTGTTCCGGAGCCTGGAGGAAATCCTGGCAAGGCTTTCAAAGGAGGGGTACCGTGTGGAGGGAAAACTTCCATCGGAGGAAGAGATCAAAGAGCTGATCCTGGCCTCGGGACGGAATATCGGCTCCTGGGCCCCGGGGGAGCTGGACGCCCTGATCCGTCAGGGCCGGGCCGTCCGTCTGCCCCTGGACCGGTACGGGGAATGGGCCAGGGATCTTGATCCCGAATATTGGCGGGCCGTGGAGGCGGAGTGGGGAAAGCCGGAAGAAGGCAAGGTCATGACCCGGAACAATGAAATCATCCTGCCCTGTGTCCCCCTGGGCAATATCGTCCTTGTGCCCCAGCCCTCCAGGGGCTGGCACGATGATCCCAACAAGCTCTACCATTCCACCAAGCTCATGCCCCATCACCAGTATACGGCCTTTTACCTGTGGCTGAAACACGGATTCAAGGCCGACGCCGTCATCTCTCTCGGGACCCACGGGACCCATGAATGGCTTCCCGGCAAGCAGACGGGCTTAAGCCAATCCTGCTCCCCGGAAGTCCTGATCCAGGATATCCCCAATATCTATCCCTATATCATGGACAATATCGGAGAAGGGGTCCAGGCCAAACGCCGGGGCCGGGGAGTCATCATTGATTACCTGATTCCCCCCGTGAAAAAGGCCGGGACCTATGAGGAATACGGTGAACTCGGGAGCCTGATCAACGAATATAACGAGAGCCTCAGCCGGAGCCCCGAACTGGCGGAGAAAAAATACACCCGCATTGAGGCCCTGGCCCTTAAGCTGGGCCTCCTGGAAGACCTGGGGATCAAGGAATTCAATGCCGATGCCGTTGAGGCGCTTGAACACTATCTCCTGGAGCTGAAGGAAGCCAAGCTCCCCTATGGCCTTCACACCTTTGGCCGTTCCCCGGACGGTGAGGCCCTGGAAGAATTTTCCCAATTGATCCGTGAACGGAATCCCGCGGTTCCCTTGGCGGACATCAAAACGAAACTGAGCCTCTGCAACCGGGAAACGGACCATCTCATGGACGGCCTCAGCGGCCGGTATATTCCCTCGGCCAAGGGCAATGACCCCCTCCGCAATATCGAGGCCATTCCCACGGGAAACAATTTCTACGGGTTTGACCCGGCCCGGGTGCCGTCCCGGGAGGCCTGGGAGCTGGGAAAAAGCCAGGCCGACCAAATGATTGAAAAATATCAAAAGGAGCATGGAAATTATCCTGAAAAAATCGGGCTGGTGTTCTGGAGCATTGAACTCCAGCGCAATGAAGGCACCCAGGTGGGCACGGCCCTTCACCTTCTGGGCATGAAACCGGTCTGGGACCGGAACGGCAAGGTCACCGGGGTGGAACCCATTCCGGGGGACCTGCTGGGACGGCCCAGGATTGATGTCCATCTTCAGGTATCCGGCCTTTTCAGGGACAATTTTCCCAACCTGATCCTGCTCATGGATGACGCAGTCCAAAAGGCGGGGCAGCTTAAGGATGTGGAAAATTTCATCGCCGTCCACAACCAAAAAATCAAGGATTACCTGATCGGCAAGGGCTATGAGGAAAAAGAAGCGGAACGGCTCAAACAGCTCCGGGTATTTTCCAACGAACCCGGCAGCTACGGCAACACCATTGAAGACCTGATCCCCAACAGCGGCCTCTGGGAGGGCGATGACGAGATTGCCGATGTATTCATCAATTTTGTCTCCTTTGCCTATGGCAGGGATGTCTGGGGCAAGCCCTTGAAATCCGCTTACAAAAAAAACCTTGAAGATGTGAAAATCACCATGCACACCCGTTCCAGCAATCTTTTCATGAACCTGGACACGGACGGGGTATTCTCGGAGCTGGGGGGCCTGGCCCTGGCCGTCAAGCGGGCCGGCGGGGCCTATCCGGATGTGGTGCTGTCCAACCAGTCCAATCCCGACGCCGCCCATGTGGAGGATATTGAAAAAGCCCTGGGCCGGGAACTGCGGTCCCGGTACCTGAATCCCAAATGGATTGAGGGCATGAAACAGGAAAATTACGCCGGGGCCAGGGAAATGAACCGGTTTTCGGAACATCTCTGGGGCTGGCAGGTGACCACCCCCTTTGCCGTCAGCGGCGCCCAGTGGGAGCAGATCTATGAGGTCTATATAAAGGATAAATACAATATGGAGCTGAAAGCCTTTTTTGACAAACACAATCCCTGGGCCCGGCAGTCCATGGCGGCCAGGATGCTGGAGGCGGACCGGAAAGGATACTGGAAGGCCCCGGAAGAGATCAAAAAGGACCTGGCCCGGACCTATGCCCTGGATGTCATGGAAAAGGGAGTGGCCTGCTGTGAACACACCTGCAACAACCCCATGCTCCAGAAATTCGTCACCAATATCATCTCCCTGTACGGCCTTTTGACGCCCAGGGAGATGGAGCAATTCAAGATGACCATTGCCAAGGCCGTGGGAAAAACCCAGGAGGAGCATGAGGCGGAGCATTCAGCCGTCCGGCAGGGCTTGAAAGACCCCATGGAAAAAAACCGGGAAGAAGAGGCGGTCACCGCCGAAAGCAAAGACAAATCCGTAAAAGGATTTGAAATGGTGGAAGAAAAGGCAGAGGAGACCCAAATCACCTCATCCGGGTCTTCCTGGATGGTCATGGTGACGGCCCTGGCCGTCATGGGTCTGGTAGCCCTGGGATGGAAGAGAAAAAAACTATAGAAAAGCAGTCATGACCGGAAAGGATACTATGTTTAAACAATTATGGATGAGCGGGATACTGGTTGCTTTTCTGGCCTTCGGCATCAAGGCGGGGCTGGGGATCGGATCACGGGTCTACAGCCAAAGGGTTCCGACAAAAAAGAAAAATAGTTTTCCTGGGGGCCGGATTTTTCGTCTATCTTCTCCTGTTTTTATCCCTCTATGTCCTGGTCAGCCGGTTGAACCTGCTGAATTACCTGGATCAACTGGCGAGTCTTCTTCAATACGGCATGTGGGTCCACCTGGGGGTGGCCGCAGGGCTCCTCCTCTGGGGGGTGAGGCTCATGGTCCGGCCCCCGGAACATCAGGACGGCTCCATGCTCGGGGCCGGCCTGCTCCTGGTTTTGCCCTGCCCGGTCTGCGCCACGGTCATTCTTTTGAACCTGACCCTGGCCCTTTCCCTGTCAAGCCTTTCCGGATTTTCAACCACCCTGGCCCTCTTCGGCCTGTTCATGGGCATTATTGCC
>JAAUSZ010000271.1 GCA_012031875.1 Desulfobacula sp. | reverse complement strand
GAGGTGGTGGATTACCAGATCCATACCGGCACGGCCGGGCCCTTTAATTTCAACGGCCTGGTCCGGCATTACGATTTGAGAAACCAGCCCCATATGGCCGATATTCAGGTCAACCTGGCCGGCAAGGGCCAGAGGAAACACCAGAGCCACGATATTGCCAAACGGGTGAGGGACCCTTTGAAGGCCATTGCCGACCGCCACGGGGCAAGGGTGAAAATCGCCGAAGTCCCGCCCGGCCCGCCGGTATTGTCCACCCTGGTGGCCGAAGTCTACGGCCCGGATTATGAACAACAGAAAGCGCTGGCCCTGGAGATCCGGGATATTTTCGAAGGCACCGAAGGGGTGGTGGATGTGGACTGGTATATGGAAGAAGACCAGGTAAGGTTCCAACTGGATATTGACCAGGAAAAGGCGGCCCTCCACGGCATCAGCACGGGCAGGATCGCCCGGACCCTGAAAACCGTCCTGGAAGGCGCGACACCCGGACTGCTGCACCAGCCCCTGGAAAAAGAGGACCTTCCCATTGTCCTGCGCCCGGCCCTGGCCGACCGGGCCGGGGTGGACAGGCTGGGGGCCGTGCAATTGCCCGGCGCCGATGGAAGTCTTGTGGCCCTGTCCTCCCTGCTCCATATCCAGGAGACGGAACCCGACCGGAGCATTTACCATAAGAATCTCATGCCCGTGGTCTATGTCACGGCCGATATGGCCGGGGACAATGAAAGCCCGGTCTATGCCATCCTGGAGATGAGAAAGAAAATCGACGGGATCAAAACCCCGGAAGGCTACCGCATTGTCCAGCACACGGCGGCCCTGCCCGGATCGGACCGTCAGTTGTCCATGAAATGGGACGGAGAATGGCATATCACCTATGAGGTCTTCCGGGACCTGGGCTTTGCCTTCGGCGTGGTTCTGGTCCTGATCTTCGTCCTGGTGGTGGGCTGGTTCCAGTCCTTTTCCACCCCCTTTGTCATCATGGCGGCCATTCCCTTTTCCCTCATCGGCATTCTTCCGGCCCACTGGGCCATGAACGCCTTTTTCACGGCCACCTCCATGATCGGCTTCATAGCCGGGGCCGGGATTGTGGTACGAAATTCCATCATCCTGGTGGATTTCATTGAGCTGAGACTCGGGCAGGGCATGCCCCTGGATCAGGCCGTCATCGATGCCGGGGCCGTCCGGTTCAGGCCCATGATGCTGACGGCCGCCGCCGTGGTGGTGGGCGCCTCCGTCATCCTGTTCGACCCGATTTTCCAGGGCCTTGCCATCTCCCTCATGGCCGGGGAAGTCGCTTCCCTGCTCTTTTCCCGCATGGCGGTGCCGGTCCTGTATTTTATGGACAAACGCTGGGAATCCGTTCATATCAAAGTCAAGGAGTAACCCATGAAACCCGTCAATGCATTAACCCATACCGCGCTTGCCCTTTTTGTCATGGCCTGCCTGCTTCTCATCCCAAATCAAAGTCCGGCGGCAGACCTCAGCCTTTCGGAGGCTGTTGACACGGCCCTTGCCCACAACCCCATGCTCCAGGCCGCCGGGTTCCGGGTGGCCTCGGCAGAAGAAAAAACCACCCAGGCCGGGTCCGGTGCCCTGCCCCAGGTCCATCTCAACGGCGGGTACAGCCGGACCACCAATCCCATGTGGGCCTTCGGCACCAAACTGAACCAGGAAGCCATCACCCAGCCGGATTTTGACCCGGCCCGGCTCAATCACCCGGACGCCATCGGAAATTATCATTCTTCCCTGTCCGTGGTCTGGCCCGTATATGACCAGGGCCGGACCTGGTACGGCCTCCAGCAGGCCCGCCTGAACCGGGATGCGGCCGGGCTGTATGCAGAGCGGGCCCGGCAGGAGGTCATCAGCGGAACCATCAGCGCCTATATCGGGGCTGTGCTGGCCAGGGAAAATAAAATCGTCATCCGCCAGGTCACGGACACGGCCCGGTCCCATTTAAACCTCATCCAATCCCGGTATGACGGCGGCTTTGTGGCCAAAAGCGATCTTCTCCGGGCCCAGGTCCATATCGCCGACCTGGAACAGCAACTGGCCGAGGCCAAAAGCGGGGCCGATATCGCCAAATGCCGCCTCGCCGTTGCCATGGGCGTCGAAGAAGATCCCGGCCTGACCCTGACCTCGCCCCTGGAAACCGGGGAACCCATCCAGGGCGATCTGGATGCCTGGATCAACAGGGCCCTGGCCGACCGCCCGGACCTGAAATCCCTTTCGCTCCAAAAGGATATGGCCAAAAAGAAGTGGACAAAGCCAAGGCCGCCCGCCTGCCATCCGTCAACCTGACGGGCAATTATGAAATCAATTCCGAAGAACTGGACGACCACGGCAACAGCTATACCGTCGGGGCCGCCCTTTCCCTTCCCCTCTATACGGGCGGCCGGGTGTCCGCCGCCATCCGGGAGGCCGAGAGCAACCTGAAACAGGCCGATGCCATGCTCAAAAGCCTGAACCAGCAGGTCTGCGGCGAAACCCGCCAGGCCTTTTTCAATGCCCGGAGCGCCTGGGAACGGATCCCGGTTTCAAAGGCCGCCGTGGGCCAGGCCGAGGAATCCCTGCGCATCGTCAAAAACCGGTATGACAGCGGGCTCTTCACCATTACCGACCTCCTGGATGCGGAAGCCGCGGTCCAACAGAGCCGGATGAACCATTTAAAATCCCTGCACGATTACCAGGCCGCCGCCGCAAGGCTTGCCCTGGCGGCCGGGACCATGGTTGAAAATTGATCAGATATGAAAAATGAAAAGCTGAATGGACCTCGTTATCTTAATTTTATTTATAGGATTCTTTCCGGTGCTTGATCCTGGTGATTAAAACAGTATCATTCCCAATGATGGCAAATATGATTCTATAATCGCCAACTCGATATTTACGCAATCCGGCAAATTTGCCTTTCAACTCCGGGAATTGCTCGAGGACACTGGACAATTCAGTTTCAATCTTATCCAGTATTCTTTTGACCTGATCTTTGCTGATCTGCTTTAAATCTTTTGCTACGGATTTTTTAAATGTTATTTTAAACATCCAATTCATCCCTCATTTCATTTATTGAAATAACGGGATCTGAAGTATCATGAAGCCGGTCCAATGCAATCTGCAAATCTGCCTGCTCTCCTAGATATATTTCCAATGCTTTCTGTATGTGAAATGACCTTGATCGCTCAGTTGTTTTTGCGACTGAATCAAGCTCACGTACAAGCTCGTCCGGCATTCTTATGGAAATAGCGGTACTCATCTTATCCTCCGGTGTCAATGTGTTTATGTGTAATACATTGTAACGATAGTATGCAAACGAGTCAAGGTTGTTTTTTTAAAACAACCGGCATCAGCAGACGGGTTTATGCGACCAGCCGAATGCCGTTGTCGGCAGTTCCGATCTTTCAGACAAATCCGTCATCGATTGGAAAAAAGTGAGCAACCCAAGTTCACGAATATAAAACTCAACTAGGCGAGTTGACGTATAAAACGCCTGAATCCTTTTATCAGAGCTGAAATCGTTTAGAAAGCAGTCAACTTCTTCGAGATTCTCTATGCATTCAAAATCCTTATCCAATATAGGATTTTTTTTCCCTATAGACCGCCAGGAAAGATACTCAGCTATTCCCTCATCGAGGCAAGGCCGCACTTTCAAATCCTTTAGCCCATCTCCAAGGCATTGCGATGATCCCGATTTTTCACGGACAAGCAAATGGCACAATTCATGAGCAAGAATGCGACGCATTCTCTGGAGATCGCCATTCATCGGATCAGCGACAGCACTCTGTACAATGATGAGGCCACATTTATCAGTTGAGTAAGGGGCCATTGCCATATTGCCAGGAATAGGCCTGTTTAAGGACGAAACCGCCTGATGGTTTGAATGATAAAGGCAGATTTCAATCCTCCATTCTTAAATTTCAATTTGCTGCAAACATATTCAAGAGCATATATCCCAGCATCAATGATCAGCTCAATCTGGGATTTGAGTTCATCCGTAGAATGCCAAAGCCTGAAATCATGACATTCGATATAGGAATATTCCTTTGGAATGAATGGAATCGACATCATATTCTCTTTTGCTGCCAATCAGTAGTTGAACTGATATATATCTGCAACCTGAATGATATTCAATCCTTAATCTAAAATTCTTCTCGGAAGGTTTGTATCGGCAATCGCAGGGCCTGTAAAAAAATCTGACTTCGGCTTTATTGCCGGGTTTTCTCCGGATAGCGATCCCGCCAATTGTGATTCTTTACAAGGGCAAGGCAATGGTATAAATAGATGAAAGCGCATGGTGTGAATCCGGGGAATCGATCATGAAACGCCTGGCATATATCCTGTTCATTCTTTTTTCGGCCTGGGCACTAGCCTCCGGAGGTGAAAAACCGCCCCCGCCCCTTGCCCACAGGGGTGTCATGGATCTGAGGGGCTGGGATTTTGATGCGGCCGGGCCGGTGGAGCTGGGGGGCCAATGGGAATTTTATTGGGAGCGGTTTCTTGTTTTTGATGATTTTAAAACCCAGCCGGAACCGGCCTATGTCCGGTCCGGCAAGATATGGAATCATACCTTCGTCGACGGCCGGAAAATGCCGGGGACAGGTTACGCCACCTACCGGCTCAAGGTCCTGACCTCGGGAGAGCTGACCCGGATGGGGCTCAGGAGCCCTGACGCCTCATCGGCCTGCCGGGTTTACATCAACGATACCCTGGTTTATCAGGCGGGTGTGCCCGGGGAATCCAAAGAAAAGACAAGGGCTTTCTATTCTCCCGCCGTGGTGCTGGTGACGCTTCCCTCCGATGAATTTGAGATCATTGTCCATGTATCCAATTTTCATCACTGGATGGGCGGCCTGTGGGAAAATATCCGTTTCGGAAAGGTGTCCGGCCTCCAGGCAGAAAGGGAAAAAACGCTTGCCGTATCATTCATGCTGTTCGGCGCCATCTGGATTATCGGTTTTTATCATATCAGTCTGTTCCTGCTGCGAAAAAAAGACAAGGCTCCGCTCCTGCTGGGGATTTTCTGCCTGTTGATGGGGTTCAGGGCCATTCTTCACGACGAGCAGGGTTTCCGCCTGCTTTTTTCCGGCATGAGCTTTGGCCTGCACATGGTCCTGGTTTATCTGAGCGTCTATCTGGCCGTGCCGGTTCTGCTCCGGTATATGCGCCTGCTGTTTCCGGACGAAATCTCCGGGAAGGTGGACAAGGGGGTGATGTGGGTCTGTCTGATGTTTTCGCTGATCGTCATCCTTTTTCCGTCCCGCTGGTTTTCTTTGACCCTGCCCGCGTTTCAGGGATTTATGGCCCTGACGGCCGTTTATTGCGGGTTTGGGGTGATGCGTGCAGTTTTGCGACGGCAGGCCGGGGCCCTTGTTTTTTTCATCGGGTTTCTGATATTGACAGGCACGGTGGTCAATGACATCCTTTACACCCGGATGGTCATATTCACCGGGTATTATATTCCCGTGGGCATGGTGTTTTTTTGTCGGCCCAGGCTTTTCTGATTTCCCGGCGGTTTTCAGCGGCATTTGAAACAGCGGAACGCCGGAGGGTGAGCTGAGGGCGGAAAACGACCGGAGGCGGATAATGGAAAATGATTTAAAGAAAAGCGAAGAAAAATACCGGCAGATGATGGATTTTTTACCCATTCCCGTG
>JAAUSZ010000270.1 GCA_012031875.1 Desulfobacula sp. | reverse complement strand
GGGCCCTGGACCGGGTTAAAAGAAAGGGGATGTGAAAAGAATCCTCAAAACCTATCTGTCCGAAGATATCGGCGCTTTCTGAAATGTATGGTGGACCCCGGTTTTATCAGGGGAGATCAAAGCCGGGATAGAGTTTTTTTGCACATTCCGAACATATTCCGTGGGAAAACTGCACGTCGGAGCGCTCGCTGATATAGTTTTCAATCTGGATCCAATACCCCTGGTCATCCCGGATTTTTTGCAGGATGAGCAGATGGGCAAAAGCCCCTGAAGGGTTTTGACCTCTGCCAGGGCCGCTTCCAGCTCCCTGTTCTTGGCGTTGAGGGCCTCCGTGGCCGCCAGGAGGGCCAGATGGGCCTCGACCGCGTCCTTGACGGTCTGAAGCAGGGTGTCGGACGGCGTTATCCATTTGTTCGCCTTGGTGTCCACGGCGCAGATGGTTCCGAAAATCTCCCCCCCCGGGCCAGAACACCGGAAACCCCAGGTAGGAAAAAATCCCGGCCTTTGCCGTGGGTGATCCCGCCCATTGGGGATCTTTGCGCGCGTCCTCCACCTGGTTCCTCTGCCCGGACCTGGCCGTTGTCTCGCAGTATACCCCCAAGAGGGGCATCCGGGTTCCCGACGGAAAGGGGTTGTCCCTGCTGATATTGGAACGGAATACCTCCAGTTCCGGCGGCTCCAGGCGGTTGATCATGACGCTGGGCGCGGACAGCAGGACCGAAATGGAGTCCACGATCCGCTGCCAGATTTCAACAATCTCGGAAGGGATTTGGATATTTGGGGTTTTTCTTTTCATGGGCAACAGGCTTTATTCTTTAATGCTGATGGGCGTTTCCGGGGACCCGGCATAGAAAACCAGGATTGTTGCCGGATCCGGTCCCGTGTTTTTTCCGTAATGCCGCTTGCCCACCACCTCGACAATGGGGTCCCCGGCCTTTAAAACCAGGGTTTCCTCTTTTTCCGTGATCACGGTCAACTCCCCGCTTAACAGCACTCCCGCATTGATCACCGGATGACTGTGCAGGGGCAGGCTTGTTCCGGCCGGATGGTGATCCGCAAAATGGTGACCTCGGGCCGGCCTGCCGGGTAAGCCGGCAACAGGACGCCGTCCCAGCTCGAACCGGTCTTGACCAGGGTCTCGACCTTCACATCGGCCGGATCCCCGGCCCGGGCCGCAGTGGCAAGCAGCAAGGCCAGGCATACCGCGCAAATCAGTTTTTTCATGGGGGTGTTTCCTTTCAGCCCGTGGGCCGGTGGTTAAACAAAATTCAGATATTCGATAAGGGCCTTAAGCCTAGTCGCGCCATTATTCGTAAACAACCCGGCAACAGCGATACAATTGATCAAAACAGTTGCCCAATAGATGATCTTGAACGATAGTTTTTTGGATTTATGTCTGAGTTTATTTTAGGCAATAAGCGCACCAGGCCATCCGCCAAAAAGCGAAACCATATGCAGGGTGCTTTCCGGCGTTCTCCAGTCATCCCATTTGGCTGCCGACTTGTCTTTTTTATACATCCCAAAGGCCGCTATACTGAGAAGCACATAGGCCCCCAGAACGATAATAGGTAGTTCGTTGATAGCCACCAAAGCAATGACAATCAAAAAGAATGCGCTTGAAAGGATGACGGAGAATAAAAGCTGGCGATCAGCCTTGTTAACTTTTTTATGCCCCTTTAGCGGGCAGACATGGACTGCATAGTTTCGGCCTTTTGTATCGGTTTTTTGCCAAAGGCCACGGATAGCCCATGGATTGGTCTCAAGTGATCCCTGCTGAATTCATTGATATGGATAAAGATCTGTTTCCCACCGGATTTTGGCGTGATGAAGCCAAACCCTTTTTCTTCATTCCAGTTGGTTATTGTTCCGATTTCAAATTCCATTTGTCCTTGTCCGGGTTTAGGATGTAATCGTATGCCAGCACGAATTTCGTTTTGCAGAGACTTCTTTCAAGCTTGTCATTTCGACCTATCTATTGTCAGGGCAATCCTTCCGGCATTATCTCCTCATTTTTTGTTTTGCAATGCTCCGCTCCCTTGCCTCCGCTTTGTTCAGGCAGGGAAGGCAGCTTCCATACCTTTAGTAAATTTCAAAGGGGAAATCAATCAGGGAAAACCCTGAATTTTCATAGAATTATTAATCGAGGCCCCCTTTATATTCTGAAAAAATTACCGCAAAGATATTCAGGGTTTTGAAATTCAGGGCAGACATGAGGATTCCTTTAATCCGCGTGAGGGCTTTCAGGGTAAAATATCATATTCTCCGGAAAAACCAAGGGGAAAATTTTTGGGTTTGATTGCCGTTTCAAGGTCTGGTATGGTGCTGAAAAGCTTATACCAAGGGGAAAATAGTTTTGTTCCAGATCATCAAGAGCAATCGAATGGAAATCCTTATGCAGGGGCTATCCTCCCTTCCGGCCGGGGCAGGGGACCCGCCATGGATGCCCCAATGGGTCACGGTCCAGTCCAGAGGTATGAAACAGTGGATTTCCCTGGAACTGGCAAGGCGACTGGGAATCTGCGCGAATATGCGGTTTGTCTTTCCCCGGCCCCTGGTGGACGAGATCCTGTCCCGCTTTACGCCCTTGGAGCACCGGGATGAAACCCGGAATGAGATCCTGAATGAAATTGGGGATGAGGATAATTTTTTCTGGTCTGCCATGAAACTGATCCTGGAAAACAGATCCTCAAAGGAATTATCCGGCCTTGAAGCCTATATCCGGGAGGATGCCGCGGGCAAAAAGCTCTTCCAGGTGTCCGGGAAAATCGCCGGCCTCTTTGATGATTACCAGGTCTACCGGCCCGACATGCTTTCAGACTGGCGGACGGGACGGAAAAACAGCACCCTGAAAGATCCTTCGGCCCGGTGGCAGGCCTTTCTTTATCAAAGAATCATGGCATCCCGGCCGGGGCAGGATCTGGCCGCCCGGGCTCATGGGTTTTTCCAGGGCTTTTCAAAAGAAAGATTTAATATGGAGGGTCTTCCGTCCCGGATTTCCCTTTTCGGCATCTCTGTCCTGCCGGAACTTTTTTTACAGGTGTTTGAAAAAATATCCTCGGTCATGGACATCCACATATTTTTGCTGACGCCTTCCAGCCGGTTTTTCATTGATATTCGCCCGGGCCGGGAAATGGAGAAACAGGCGGTTAAGCAGGGGGCGGACCCGGAATTCCTCTTTGACGAGCCGGTGAACCCGCTCCTGTCTTCCCTGGGCGCTTCGGGCATCCGGTTCCATGCCGGCCTTGAAAGCTTTCATTACCAGGAACCCTTTGCGGATCTCTTCCATGATCCGGTTGAGGAATGGGTGTCCATGCTTTCCGTGCTTCAGTCCGATATCCTGAACCTGTATCACCGGAAAGACGGGGGAGAGACACTGCCCTTGGCCGTTGATCCCTCGGATACTTCCGTCTGTGTCCATGCCTGCCATTCCCCCATGCGGGAGGCCCAGGTATTGAAAGATCTTCTCCTTTATGAATGTGAGAAAGACCCGGATCTTGCCCCCCATGACATTATTGTCATGATGCCGGATATCGAGGCCTATGCCCCCTTTATCGAATCCGTGTTTTCCCTTGAAACGCCCCTGCCTTTTTCCATCAGCGACCGCAGGAAAAGATCCGAATCCGAGCCTCTGGCGGCCTTTTTAAAAATTCTGGCCCTCAGGAACACCAGGCTTGAAAAAAGCCTGGTGCTGGATCTTCTGCTGTCCGAATCCATTGCCCGGAAATTTACGATCAGCCTGGATGATACGGCAAAGATCCAACAGATGGCGGATGAGGCAAACATCCTCTGGGGAAGGGATGCGGAACACAAAAAATCCCTGGGATTTGAGCCTGCCGAGGAAAATACCTGGCAGTTCGGCCTGAACCGGCTCTTCATGGGCATGGCCATGCCCGAAGGCCACGACGGGCTGGTCCGGGGCATCCTGCCCTCTGAATCCTTTGAAGGGCCGGACCTTGAGGCCCTGGGGAAACTGGCGGCCTTTTGCCATGCTCTTTTTTCAGGACTATCGGACCTTGAGGGGGAAAAACCCATGGGGGCCTGGATGGGGGGCCTGAGGCAATTGGCCCGGTCCCTGCTGGATGAAAACACCAGCACTTCCGAAGATATCATTTTTCTCATGGAAATCATGGATGAATTGGAGTCCGGTGCGAAAAAGGCCGGGTTTGACCATCCTGTGTCCTTTGACGCGGTGCATTCCCTCCTGGCCCGGAAACTGGATCTCCATATCTCCCAGGGGAATTTCATGTCCGGGGGCCTGACCTTTTGCAATATCCTGCCCATGCGCAGCATTCCTTTTAAAATCGTGGCCCTCATGGGTATGGATGAGGCTTCCTTTCCCAAAAGGCCTTTACCCCCGGATTCAACCTCATGAAAAAATATCCGCGGCCCGGGGACAAGAATGAACGCGGGGAAGATCTCTACCTTTTCCTTGAAACCCTGTTGTCGGCAAGGCAAAAACTGATCATTACCTATACGGGCATGAGCATCAGGGACAATTCCCCCATTCCCTGCGCCGGGGTGGTGAGCGAACTCATGGAGGTTATGGACCAGGGGTTTGTCTTTCCAAAGGGGTATCAATACCGGTTTTCCCACCCCCTTCACCCCTTTGACCCTGCTTATTTTGACGGGTCGGGCCCGCTCTTTTCCTATTCAGGGGACAATGGACGGCTGGCCGCGGCCCTGATCTCGGGAAAACGGGAACCGCGGCCCTTTGTGGAAATGCCGGACAGGGAAATGCCGGGCTCAGGAGAACCGGACAGGGAAAAACCGGATGAGTCGAGGTTGTCCGTTGCCCTTGAAGATATTATCCGGTTTTTTAAAAACCCCATGGAGGGCTTTGTAAAAAACGGCCTGAAGATCACCCTGAAGCCCCTTGAGGAGGAAAGGGAGGACCGGGAGGCCTTTGCCCTGGCCGGGCTGGAACAGTATTTCCTGGGGAACCTGATGCTTGAAAAAGAAGCCTGCCGGTCCGGGGAAGCCGGGCTTTACCCGGTCTTCAGGGCCATGGGAAGCCTTCCGCCGGGCAGAAAAGGCAGGCTTGAATATGAAAGACTCAGGGCTCTTGCGGAACCCTTGATCCAAGAAGCCGGAAAGATATCCGCCATGAAACGCCTGCCGCCTGTCCTTGCAGAAACCGATGCCGGAGGGATCATGGTTTCCGGCCAAATCACCGATGTCCGGGAAACAGGGCTTTATCTCATGGGGTTCGGAAGGGTCAACGGGGCAAGGCTCCTGTCCGCCTGGATCAGGCATGTGTTTTTAAATGCCGCGGGACCCGGAGATTATCCGCGTCAGACCTTTCTTCTGGGCCGGGACCCCCGGGGTAAAAAACCGGCCGCCATGTATCGCTTTTTAGGCCTTGGGGACCGGGCCCGGCTTTATTTGGGGGAACTGGCCGGGATTTTTCAAGACGGCGGAACAACCCCTTTTTATTTTTCCTGCGAAACCGCATTCCAGCTTGCCGGGGCCCTGGCTGCGGACGGGTTTGCCCTGACCGGGGACCCCCTGTTCAAGGCCATGGGCCGGGCCAGAAAAGCTGGCAGGACCGGCACCGGAGCGCCGGGGAAGGGAAAACCGGTATGTGGGCCTTTGCTGTGAAGGCAATGAGCCCTTGAAAACCTGGAGATCCCCTCATTCCTACAGGCTTTGCCCAAATGCGGT
>JAAUSZ010000061.1 GCA_012031875.1 Desulfobacula sp. | reverse complement strand
GGTGCCGCCGGTATAGAGGATATAGGAAGATCCCGGCCGGTCCAGAATGGGTTTGTCGCTGAGGGCCGGGGCCTTGAGAAGGGTTTTAAAGGGCAGGACTTTTTCATTGAACGCCACCCTGCCCCGGGGAACCTTGTCAAAGAGAAATCCCATGGCCTGCTTCCAGGGCGGGAGGAGTTCCACCAACTGGGTGACCACGGCATGTTTCAGCCCGGTCTTGGCAAAGGCCTCCTTGACGTAGCCGAAATTGGTATCCATGCAGATGATGGTTTCAGCTCCTGAATCCTGGATCATATAGGAAATCTCATGGGAGGTGTAGATGGGCGACACCGGCACCAGGACGGCCCCGGCCTTCTGGATGCCCAGATAGGCAATGACCCACTGGATGCAGTTGGGGATATAGAGCAGCACCTTGTCGCCTTTTTTTACGCCCATGCTGCGAAGCCCCCCGGCAAACCGTTCGCTCAGGTTTCTGAGCCTTTTATAGGTAAACTGTTCGCCCAGGTAGACCACGGCGGTGTTGTCCGGATATGTTTCACTCATAAGGTCAAACCTGGAAAAGGTGAGTTCCTTTTCCAGGGGGATATCATTGTTGACCATGGGTCCTCCTTTTTATGAAACGCCGAAATAGGCGGATTTGACATCGGGGTTGTCCATGAGTTCTTCCCGGGTTCCTTCCATGACGGCGGACCCGTTTTCAAGGATATAGGCATGATCCACAATGGGAAAAACCGGCCGGGCGTACTGCTCCGATACGATGACCGAAATCTTGGTTTCCCTCTGGATGGACCTTGTGGCCTTCATGAGGGCCGACTGCATCAGGGGGGAAAGGCCCATGAGGGGCTCATCCAGGAGGAGCACCTTGGGCTGGGCCATGAGGGCCCGGCCGATGGCCACCATCTGCTGTTCCCCGCCGCTGAGAAAACCACCCAGGCGGTGCCTGAGTTTTTCCAGGGCCGGGAATATGGTCATGACATATTCCAGGGTTTGCTTGGCCTGGGCTCGGGTGGCCAGGTATCCGCCGATGCGAAGGTTCTCCAGAACCGAACTCTCCTTGAACAGGCGGCGCCGCTCCGGGCAGAGGACGATGCCGGCCTGGCCGCCGGCTGGGCTCCATGTCTTTGATATTCCGATCATTGAACAGGATGTCTCCGGACAGGGTGATCCTTTCCCCGCCCGCCATTTCCTCTTTTTCCGGATGTCCAGCATGATGCCGGAAAGGGCGTACATGAGGGTGGATTTGCCGGCGCTGTTGGCGCCGAAAATCCCCACAATGCTGTTTTCCGGGCAGGTGATGCTGATATTGTTCAGGGCCAGCATGTTTTCATAGAATACCATGAGATTTTTAGCTTCAAGCATAGGTCATGACCTCCTCGATTTTTTCAGATCCGAAATAGGCTTCCTTCACCTTGGCGTCGGCCATGACTTCATCGGAGGTCCCCTCGATGAGTTTCTGCCCGAAATTCATGACCATGACCCGGTTGGCCACCTGGAAGAGTTCCCGCAGGCGGTGCTCGATCATGACAATGGTGATGCCTTCCATATGGAGCCGTTCGATGAGGGGCACCATGGAGGCGATCTCGCTCATGGAAAGCCCGGAAAAAACTTCATCGCAGATAATGACCTCGGGTTTGAGAGACAGGCAACGGGCCAGCTCCAGGCGTTTCAGGTAACCGGTGGGCAGGCTGGAGGTGGGTTTGAACGGGATATTGGAATCCCGCTCAAACCCGATTTCTTCCAGGATGTCCACGGCCACGGTGGCGCGGTCTCCGAGCCGCCCGCCGCCCCGCCATCCCCCGGTCCGTTTCGCCCTGGGGGAGAACAGGGGAATGACCAGGTTCTTATAGGCCGGAAGGCTGTAATAGGGCCGCATGACCTGGAAGGTCCGGGTGACGCCCATGTCGGCAATCTTGTGGGGGGCCATGCCGGTAATGTCTTTGTCTTTGAAAAAAATTTTGCCTGAGGTGGGTTTGATAAACCCGGTGATATTATTGACAATGGTTGTCTTTCCCGAGCCGTTGGGTCCGATGATGCCCAGGACATCTCCGGGGAAAACATCCACGGTCACGCCGCTTAAGGCCTTGACCCCGCCAAACACCTTGGAGACGTTCTGCATTCTGAGTATGGGCTGTGTCATATTCCTTTCCACCTTTCAAACTGTTCGTATTTTCGTTGTCCAAACACCATGAGCCCTTCACTTTTGAAAAGGATGAACCCCACCAGGAGGGAGGCATAGAACACGATGCGGAGGGTTCCGAAATCCCGGAGCAGCTCGGATACGGGAACCAGGATCAGGCAGCCCAGCAACGGACCCACCAGGGTGCCGGACCCGCCGATGACCGTGGCGGCAATGGGAAGGATGGAAAAATCCAGGGCAAACTGGGAAATCCCCGTCCACATATAGATATGGGTCAGGCAGGCCCCGGCCAGGCAGCCCATGGCCGAGGCAATGAACACGGCCAGGGATTTGTATTTGGTTATACTGATGCCCGATGCCTTGACGGCCTGGTCATTGTCCATGACGGCCGTAAAGATCAGGCCCATATCCGTGGTGACCATGCGCCGGATGCCGAACACAAAAATGAGAAGCATGGCAACGATAAGATACTGTTCCACAAAGGCGGATGAAAAGCTGTCGATGCCCGTGATCCCGTCGGTGCCCCCGAAGATGTCAAAGGCTTCAATGATCCGGGCCATGAAAAGCGGATACATGAGGGTGACAATGGCAAAATAGACCCCTTTTAAGGGGAGACAGGGAAACAGGAGAAGGGTGCAGACCACTCCTCCGATGATGGCTGCCAAGGGCACGGTCAGGATCGGCGGAACCCCGAAATAGGAATTGAGGATCCCGGCAATATATCCCCCGGTGCCGATGAAAAAGGCCCCGCCCAGGGAGACCAGCCCCACAAAATGAGCCAAAAAATCAAAGCTCAGGGCCAGGATGGCATAGATGCAGACAATGGAAATGACCCGCTGCCAGTAAACGCCCGGCATGAGAAGCGGGAGGGCCAGCATGCCGGCAATGAGAATAATCCTGGGCAGGGAGAGATAGGCCATCTCCCGCCAGGACATAAGGGCATAGAGCCCGTCGGACCGGACCTTGATGCCGCGGTCGATCCTTTCTTTTCTGAGTTCTTGTTCGCCCATGATTTATACCCTCTCCTCCAGCTCTTTTTGCCGGCCGAAGAGGCCGGACGGTTTCAGGATCAGGGTCAGGATAATGGCCATGAGCGCCACCACCATCTGGAAATGGGACCCGATAAACACAACGGTCAGGATCTGGGCAAACCCGATGATAAAGGCGGCAAAAAAAGCGCCCATCCAGGACCCGAGACCCCCCACAATGCAGACGGCAATGGACATGATCAGGACATTATAGCCCGATTCCACCACAATATTGCCCAGAGGCAGGATCAGGATGGCGGCAATGCCTGCCAGGACGGCGCCGAACCCCATGGCCAGCATGGCCATGAGGTCCGAATCGATGCCCAGCATGAGGGCGGCCTGTTCATCCTGGGCCATGCCCTGGAGGGCCAGGCCCAGCTTGGTAAAATGAGTAAAGACCCAGAGTCCGGCCAGGAGCAGAAGGCCGATAACCACCAGGAAAAGGCGGTGATAATCTACAGGCACCCCGCCCAGCATGAAACTGCCTTCCATGAACACGGGCAGGGTATTGGTCATGCCCCGGAACCCGCCCCATCTTAGGCCTTCAAGGATGGCCAGCCCGATGGCATAGGAACAGATAATCTCGGAAATGTTCATGCCCCGGACCCGGATGAGGATAAACCGGTACATGAACATCCCGAGGAGCCCGTTCACACAAAGGGATAAGAAAATGGACAGGACATAGGGAAG
Organism: Desulfobacula sp.; assembly: GCA_012031875.1. Taxonomy (GTDB): domain Bacteria; phylum Desulfobacterota; class Desulfobacteria; order Desulfobacterales; family Desulfobacteraceae; genus Desulfobacula. Next base: position 18,678 of record JAAUSZ010000061.1, on the reverse strand, counting down.
CCCTGCCTTTTGAAACAGGGTCCAGGTGACAAAACCGCAGATGATATACAGGGCGCCGTGGGCGAAATTGGGCACCCGGCTGATGCCGTAGACCATGGCAAAGCCGAGACCCATCAAGGCAAGGGACACCGAATTGATGGTCCCGTAGACTAAAATATCCATAAAATGATCCCAAAAATTAATGTGTTAACGGAATAAAACCCGAGGCCTTATTTTTTCACCATCCAGGGCGGCAGCATGATGCTGCCCTTGGCGATACTCTTCGGGTAAACCACCACCCGTTTGCCGTCCTGCCACTGGAGGATGGAGCCGACAGCGCCTTCTTTGGGGTCTGTGGCCGGGATGACCTGGTGGGTCTTGGGATCAAATTTAAGTTTTCCATAGACACCCGTCATATCTGTCTGTTCCAATGCGGTCACCACCTTGTCGGGGTCCAGGGATCCGGCTCTCTCAACCGCGTCTTTCAGGGCATAGACGGCCATATAGGAGCTGGACGCGCCAAGGCCTTCGGGCTCGATACCCCATTTTTTGGTATACGCGTCATAGAATTTCATGGTCCATTCCGTGGCCTCGGAAGGGGCATTACCGGCATTGACCACGTTGCAGAGGGTGAACTGGCCTTTGCCGTCCGTGGCCTTCCAGAATCCGGGCTGTTCGGCCGCGGCCAGGGTGGAGCCGAAGGGAAGGGCCGGGATCTGCATATCATACCATTGTTTTAACAGGATGGCGCTTTCTGGCATGTCCATCCAGATATTGATGATCTGGGAGCCGGTGTCTTTGGCTTTGATGAGGGCCATGGAAAAATCCGAGGCCCCGGTGGGGAAGATTTCCGTGCCTGCGACTTCAAAGCCTTTGGAACCGGCCACCTTGGCCATGACTTCGGCCGCGCCCCTGGCATGGGATACATCCTGGGCAATGATAAAGACCTTGGTAAAGCCGTACTGTTCTTTCAGGTCGGCAAAATTGGCGATCATTTCTCCGATCAGGTTGACGGCTTCCCCGTGAATCCTGAAGCAGTATTTGAATTTGTCATATTCTTTTTCCACGGTTTTATGGTATGCCGGGGTTAATACACCGCTGGTGACAATGGAAATTTTCTTGTTCTTGGATAAAAGGGACATGGCGGCCAGGGCGGCTTCCGAACGGTTGGGCCCGCCCACGATAAAGTCAGCGTTCTTGTTCAGGATGAGCCTTTCAACGGCCATGAGGGCTTCGCTGACGGGAACCCCCGGTTCAAGATCCCGGGTGTCGATGACTTCCACCTGAAAAGGCCGCTTGGTCCCCTTGACGTCCACACCGCCGGCCGCGTTGATCTCATCCACGGCCAGTTTGATCCCTCTTTCCGCGGTCCAGCCGTAAAGATAGGCCATGGACAAGGGTGCGCCGATAATAATGGGTTTTTCCGCAAAGGCAGGGCCTCCCCATAATAATACAAAAAGGCTGACGATAAGGGTGAGAATCACACGTGATGGTTTGCGCTTCATTCGTTTTCTCCTTTTAATTTGTCCATTATCAATAATATTCAAGATCCTTTGGGATCCGGCAAGCCGATGTCATACTCCTTTATTTTGGATTTAAGGCGGTTGAGTGATATTTTTAAAAGCCGGGATGTTTTTTCAAGATCCCAGTGTGTTTTGATAAGGACATTCAAAAGATGCTCTTTCTCGCTTTCTTTGAGTGATTTTATTTCCATTTCCTGCTCCAAGACGGTTTTTCAACATTCTTGCAAAAGACGTAAATAAATCATCCAGTTGAGAGGGGAGACGAGAAGAGCCGACGTACTGATACAGCGCAACAATCAAAAGAATAGCTTATGATACAGCAAAGAGCGTGCCGTGAAAATGAAATTCTGCTGAAAAAATGAATCCCTTTTACCGGATAGGGATTCCAACAATGGATGAAAATTATTTATCAAATGGGGCAGGGATTTTGGGGGGGGGCAGGTAGAAAAAATTTTTCCATGCCTAGCAAAAATTAATGCTGCCGGATCTCATATTTTTTGATTTTGCTTCTTAAGGTCGGAAGGGTAATTCCCAGGAGCTTTGCCGTCTGTGACTTGTTCCAGTCCAGCCGGGAAAGGGTTTTTTGGATATGGTCCCTTTCAAGGTGGGCCAGGGAAAAGGCCTCAAGGCCCTGGGCCGGCAAGAACGGGGCCTGGATGAGGATATGGTCGATATCATCCCTGAGCAGCACATTTCCCCGGCATCCCACCAAGGCCTGGACAATGGTGTTCTCAAGTTCCCTGACATTGCCTTTCCAGGTATGGGTGATCAGCTTTTCCACGACGCCGTCCTGGATTTTGGTGACCCGGGTTCCCAGCTCCAGATTGATTTTATTTAAAAAATGTTCCACCAGCAGGGGAATATCCGATATCCGGTCGGAAAGGGGGGGGATTCGGATGGTGAACACCTTGAGCCGGTAAAAGAGATCCTCCTTGAAAAGGCCCTGACTCACCCGTTCGGAAAGATCACAGTTGCAGGCGGCCACAATCCGGCAATGGCTTTTCTGCACCTTGGTCCCTCCCACCCGGGTGTATTCCCGTCTTTGGAGGAACCCCAGTAGTTTTCCCTGGATTTTCAGGGGGAGCTGGGCAATTTCATCCAGAAACAGGGTGCCGCTGCCGGCCAGCTCAATCTTCCCTGTGGTGGTCTGGTCGGCCCCGGTAAAGGCCCCTTTTTCATGGCCGAACAATTCGCTTTCCAAAAGGGTGTCCACCACGGCCGAACAGTCAAACACGATAAAGGGGTCATCCTTGAAAGCGGAATTCATGTGGATGACCCTGGCCGTGAGTTCCTTGCCTGTGCCGGTTTCACCCTGGATGAGGACATTGACCCGGCGGGTGCACACCAGCCCCATGGTTTTGAAGATATCCCGCATTTTTTCGCTTTTGCCGATGATCCTGAGTGAGTTTGCGGGTTTGGCCGTAACAGGCTTTAAGTCCGGTGTATCCCGGTCGATTTTCAGAATGTGGACGGCCCTGTCCACGGCCTGCTCCACCTGGTCGATGTCCAGGGGCTTGTGGATATAATCAAAGGCGCCCCGCTTCATGGCCATGATGGTGGTTTCCATGTCCTGGAAGGCTGTGATCATGATGATTTTGGAGGGGACCTGGTGTTCCATCATGGATTTGAGCACGTCCAGGCCGTTGCCGTCAGGGAGCCGGATATCCAGAATGACGATCTGGGGCAGTTCCGCTTCAAAGAGGAGGAGTCCTTTTTCCGCAGTATCCGCGGTGAATACCTGGAGCCCCTTTTCTTCCAGAAACATCTGAAGGGTCTCAAGAATGGAATGCTCGTCGTCCACCACCAGGATTTTAGCCACGCGTATCCTTCCTAAAAAATGAGGTCAGGGCTGGTCATTCGTCCTGTCCCGTTCGCTGAGAATGAAATCCTGGAAGGACTCATCCGTGAATATGCCGATCCTGCCCCGGATTTCCAGGAATTCGTCAAAATAGCGGATAAAGACATCCAGGATCTCCGGATCAAAATGTTCGCCCCTTTCCTTTTTCAGGATACCAAGGGTAATGTCGGCCGGATAGGCTTCCTTATAGGGCCGTTTTGAGGTCAGGGCGTCAAAGGTGTCGGCAATGGCCACGATCCGGCCGGACATGGGAATGTCCGTTCCCTTGAGCCCGCTGGGATATCCCTTCCCGTTGAATTTTTCATGATGGGTCAGGGCGATTTCATGGGCCATCTGAAGGATTTTTGATTTGGACCGGGACAGCAGCCTGGCCCCGATCCGGGCATGGGTTTTCATGGTCTCAAACTCGATATGGGTCAGCTTGCCCGGTTTCAGGAGAATACTGTCCGGGATGCCGATTTTCCCGATATCATGCATGGGGGAGGCATAAAAGAGGGTATCGATGAATTCCCGGGGCAGATTCAATTTTTCAGCCAGGCGCTCGCAGTATCGGCCAATGCGGATGATATGATCCCCGGTGTCCTCGTCCTTGTATTCCGCGGCCATGACCAGGCGGTGGATGGAATCCACATAGGATTCCTTGAGGTCGTCGTGGGCTTTTTCGGCAATCTGCCTCAGCCGCCTTTCCCTCAGGACCCGGTCCACCCGGAGTACCATCTCCCTGGGTGAAAAAGGCTTTTCAACAAAATCGCTGGCCCCCAGGCTGATGATTTCATCATACTGGTAAGACCGGATCTGGCCCGTCATGACAATGACATCCGCGGAAAAACCGGATTTGATGATCTTGGCAAGCTCGATACCGTCCATGCCGGGCATGTCGATATCCGTCACCACCACATCAAAGGGTGAGGTCCTTATTTTTTCCAGCGCGGTTTCTCCGTTCTCTGCAAAACAACAGGTATGCCCTGTCTTTTCCAGGGTCTGCTCAAGCAGGTCCCTGATCATGGGTTCATCATCCACCACCAGAATACGGATGGTTTCAGGGGCTGCCGGGAAAAAATCATTCATCAATATCTCTCCAGGATTCGGTTGATGGTTTTAACGAGGGTCTTCATGGGGATGGGTTTTTGAAGAATGTCGATAATGCCCGCGCCTTGGCAAGGGCAATGAGGGATTCGCTTTTGGTGCCGGTACTCAGGAGAATGGGGACGGTGTTCCGGATTTCCAGCATTTTTCCGGCCAGGTCCAGGCCCTGCAGTTTCGGCATGATATGGTCCGTAACAATGAGGTCATAGCGCTGCGGATTTTCTTTGAATGCCTCCAGGGCCTCCATGCTGCCGGTATAGCCCTCCACCGTGTACCCGGCCCGCTCCAGAACGATTTTCCCGAATTCCACCAGGGACTCTTCATCGTCCACCAGCATCACATGGCCGGTTCCCCTGGGCAGATCCTGATCCCGTCCGGTATCGGCCCCGTCCTCTTCCGTTTGCCTTAAGGGAAGCAGCACTTCAAAGGAGGATCCTTGGCCGGGAAGGCTTTCCACCAGGATGGTTCCCCCGTGGCTGACGGCTATCCCAAAGGCCACGGCAAGGCCCAGCCCGGTTCCTTCCTTGGGTTCCTTGGTTGTAAAATAGGGATCGAAAATCCGCTCAAGGATTTCGGGATCCATGCCCGGCCCCGTGTCCCGGACCAGGATGCGGGCATAGTGGCCCGAGGCCAGATTGGGATAATCAGAGGCCTGGTCCGAGTCCAGAAAGACGGGGGCAAGGCCGATGGTCAGTTTCCCGCCGGTCCCGGCCATGGCCTGGACGGCATTCCGGCAGAGATTCAGGATCAGTTGCTGAATTTTTGCCGTATCCGCGAGGATGGTTCCGGTTTCTTCCTTCAGGTCCATCTTCAGTTCAATGGAAGAGGGAAAATCGGGTTTCATGAAATTGATGACGGATTTCAGAACCGGAGTGATCCGGATATGGGTTTTCTCCTGGTCCGTTTCCCTGCAGAAGGTTAAGAGGTGCTGAACCAGTTCCTTGGCCCTAAAGGCGGCGCTGTGGATTTTTTCAAGGCTGATGCCGATGGAGGAAGATTCCGGCGGGTTTTCCATGGCGGCCAGGTCGCAATAGCCGATGATGATGGAAAGGATATTGTTGAAATCATGGGCGATCCCCCGGGACAGGGTGCTGACGGCCTCCATTTTCTGGGCCTGTTTGAGGATTTTTTCCATGCGTTTTTGTTCGATCAATTCTTTTTTTAACTGCTCGTTGGATTTGGTCAGTTCCCGGGTCCGAAAGGAGACCTCATCATCCAGGGTCTGGCGGGTTTTTTGGAGCTGAAGCTGCAACTGGCGCATGACAAAATGGGTTTTCAGCCGGGCGAGCACTTCTTCTTTTTGGAAGGGTTTGGTGATATAGTCCGCGCCTCCCAGTTCAAGGCCGGTGACCTTGTTGACCGGGTCCGTCATGGCCGTCATGAACAGGACGGGAATATCCCGGGTCCTTTGATTTTCCTTGATCCGCCTGCAGACTTCAAACCCGTCCAGGCCGGGCATTAACACATCCAGGAGAATGATGTCCGGAAGAGAATCCGTTAAAAGCCCCAGGGCCTCGTCCCCGTTGGATGCAACCATGAGGTTGAACCCGAACTGGTCCAGCAGGTCTTTCAGAAAGCCTATATTCTCAGCCTCGTCATCAATGATCATGATAAGGCTTTTGGATGCATGGGGCGGGATCATCTTTGTCCCCCTTTATTTGAAAATTCATGCCCTTGTGCATGAAACCGGGTTTGATGGACAATCCGTACCCGGGAAATCCGTACCGGATGCGTAAATTATAGAGATATGGATGAAACTGTCAAGCAGTCATTTTTGCTTTTCCTGCTCCGGCAGGGATTTGATCCGGTCATGATCCGGGGATTGATTTGAATGGAAGATCCGGGTATGATGGCGGCTTTAGTTACCTGTTAAGCGAGGGTGTGATGCTGAATGTCTATGCTGCCGAATGGTGTCCGCATTGTACGCAGACCGTTGGCTATCTTAAAAAGAAAAACATTCCCTTCAATTATATTGAAATCGAAGACCAGCCCGACGATATCGTTCAAAAGGTCGTCCAGGCCAACGGAGGGGAGGATTGGGTGGTCCCCACCCTTGAATACGATGGAAAATGGAGGGAAGGAAAGGTCTATAATGAACTGGAACTGTATTTTGATCTGAAGAAACTGGGAGCGGTCTAAAATTTCTTTGTGATCCCCCTGAAATAGCAGAGGGTCCTTTCCGGAAAAGTCAGCGGGTGAAGGTGGCCCTGAACCGCCTTTTTCAATTCTTTTATGCCGGGCAGCCCCTTTTCCGGCCAAAAGGATTTTAAAAACATCTCTCCCCAGGTATTCATGTAAATCAGGGTATAACCGGTGATGTCGCGCTGCTGCGGTGGGCTGTAAAAATTGACGGAAACAAAGAGGCCGGACAGGGTTTCTTTTCTTAACAAAGGGTCAAAGCCCACCGGCTGGTGGATGAGGGGGTCGAAATAGGCGCCTAGGCTCCTGAACAGTTTTCGGATGTCATTGGCCGTGACCGGGGTGGGGTTGGGAATCAGGTTGATCCCCGGCTCATCCGTGTAAAGGCTGTTGATCATCAGCCAGGCCCCGATTTCCTCAATGGTTTTGGCCGTGATCAGGGTCTCGTCCCGTCCCGCGCTTTTGGTGGTTTTGTGGATCAGTTCCCAGGCGGTTTCCCCTTCCTTTGTCCGGGTATGCCGGATATGAAGCCCGGTGAAATTAATGACGCTTCTGGATGCCAGCAGCACTTTTGAGATTTTATCCGGCTGCCGGGATAATTCCGAATAGACCTTTCTGCCCAGAACCGTCCCGTCTTCTGCGGAAATAAGGCTTCCGGTTTCAGGCAGGGCGTCAACGGCCTTGTTCAGGAATTTGTATTTTTTGATGATATAGGCTTCCAGAAGGGTGGACAGCGCGGCAATGTTTTTATAGGGCCATGACGCATACCCGCCGATGCCGAACACTTTTTCCCTGGTCCAGCCCCATTTTTCCATGCAGTGTTCCAGAAGGATCTTCCTTAGTCCGAAAACCGTATGGTCCAGGTCCTTCGGCTGTGAGAGGCCCAGTTTCAGAAAAAAACAGGTCAGGAGGAGAGACGCGGATTCTTTGTCCCCCGCGGATCCAAAATAGTTCAGAAGATTGTCCACCAGGATATAGTAGGCGTCATTCTGCGCCGGTTTGAGGTTGATCCCGGAATTCATCCATTCGTCCTTATAAATATTGCACAATAGGGGCTTTTGTCCGTATTCGCAGACGTATTTTTCCAGCAGGGCCATTTTTAAGATGGATTTAAAGGGGCTTTTCAGGCTTTTGAACATCTGCCAGATGGATGCGCCGAAAAATTCACCTGTGGGAACGGCATGGATATCCCCAAGATCGATATACCGGAAAAAATCGGGCAGGCCCGCGACCAGGTTCAGGATGGCCTTGTAATAGGTCTTGCTGAAGGCCGTGGGAAGAACCGACCACAGGGGCAGCTTTCCGGCCACATGGATCATGGTGCGGTAAAATTCTTCCTTCAGCAGCATGGCCTGGGCCGAGCCTGAGCTTTCCAGCGTGGAATCTCCAAAGTCGTTGTCACGGGCCTTGATGATATCCACGGTGAAAAAGGTCACCTGGAGATGAAACTCTTCCCGGGCATAGGCTTCGATGGTGCGAAGCTTTTTTTCCAGGAGCAGGAGTTCCTCCTTATTAAAGCGCGCCTCATGGATGCAGACCCAGTAATCAATGTCGGAGTCATCGGCCTGGGCTACGGACCCGATGCTTCCCATGGTGAACAGGCTCTCGATGGCCGGGTTTGCGGGCCGGGCCGGAACATACCTTTTCCCTCGGGCATATTTTGAAATGATCTCAAGGGATTCCGGGCCGGGATGATAATCAAAAATCCCGTGGGGGGTCGCCTTGTCAAAATCATGGCGGATTCCGGGCAGGGCAATGTTTTCATGGAGAAGATAGGGGATGATCTGGAAAAGATCGGCCTGCCTGGGTTTGAATATATCAAAGGCCATGATCAGGCTGTACCGGTTCTGGCGCATGAATTTCATTTCACCGTAATGGATGAATTCACTGAAAATCAGCATATTGAGCTTTGACATCAGGGGTTCATCCAATTCCGGCATATCCTCAAGCGTTAATTGATATTTCCGGGCGTTCAGATCAATATCATTCTGTAAGAGCGAGGGCCGGATATGGGTGGGAAAACGGCAGAACTGGGCCTGGATTCCGCTGAAATCAGCCTGATCCAGGTTTGAGCCGACAAAGGAGATCCCCCTGATGCAGGCATAGGCAAAGGAAGAACAGGCCAGGTCGGTTTTTTCAAAAGAGGTTTTGGAGATGGTGGATCCGATGAAAAGTGAATCCGCCATCATGGCCCCGTCAAAATTGGAATGAAAGATGAGACTGCTCTGGAAACTGCAATCCCTGAACACGGCCCCTTTTGCATTGACCTGGATAAAAACCGCCTCGTCAAAGGAAACATGGGTGAAAACCGTATTCTGGAAGTCGACCCCATGCAGGATGCATTTTTTAAAAGAGGCGTTGGAAAAAGAGGCATTGGAAAAATTTGAATCTTTGATAATGGAATTGGAAAAGCAGACCGCCTGCTGAGGCCGGCACAGGGATGAGAGATCCGCATGGATGAGGGGAGCCCCCTCGAAATCGATGAATTCCTGTTTTTTATCCTTTTCAGGGCCTCGATTTTTTTAATGGGTTGGAGGATGAAAAAAAGACCTGAGAATTCCCCCGGTCTCTGCCGGTCCGACGGCTTCCGCCTTCCGGCCGGCGGCAAGAAAGGCCTCTTCAAATCCCCGTCCTTCCATGGTTAGGATCTGTTTTGCCTTTTTGATAAAGGCCTCAATTCCTTTCCGGATTTCAGGACCGGATTGGCCCATATGGTTCTGGAGCATCCCCACCACCCGCTCAGGCCTTTTTTTGATCATTCCGAAGGCGGCCGCCAGGTTGATTTCAATATTTGATCCGGTATAGGCGGAACGGTTCAGGGCCATATCCTGGATAAAGAAAAAGGAGATTTTGGACAGGCCGGCAATTTCGTTATAGATATGTCCCAAGAGGTGGGGATGCCGTTCCCGGACCATGTCAAGCGCCTCAATCAGGGGCAGTCCCCCCGACACCATCAGGGCTTTGAAGGCGTGAAAGGCTTCTTCGGAGCCGTTTTTTCCAGAAGCGACAAGATGGGGTGGAAAAGTTCGGGATAGGTTCCCAGGGCCGAGTTTTCAATAATCTGATACAGGGTTTGCCGGACCATGGGATCGGTTTCCGTTTCGAGCATGCCCTTCAGAAGTCCGGGAGAGATTTTGGTCATGGTCATGGCCAGGGCCTTCAGCCCCCGGGCCCGGGTTTCAGGGGAGCCGGACCGGACAAAACCGGAGGAGATCCGGTCCGGGTCTCTGAGATCCGGGGCCAGGTTGTATAAAAAAGGATCCATATCCTCTTTGGCATCAAAGAGCCCGGCATAGAAATGAACAGCGGCTTCTTTGTCTTGAATGGACCGGGCCGTCTGTCTAAAAACGGCCCCGAATTTGAGCCTGAGTTCCGGGGTGGTTTTCAGGTATTCCCGGATAAGGGCCAGGCGCTGTGGGTCCGGCAGGCCAGGGATGATTTTCTCCACGGAGGCCAGGGGAATCCGCTTCATGCAGAGCGCCTTAAAGGCAAAATAAGGCCCCTTGCCTTTAAACCCCACCAGGGTTTTTAAAAGAAGGTCCTGGTCTTCAAAGGAAAGGCCCGGCCTGATCCGGGAGAAAATCCGGCTGCAAACCTGGGCCGATTCTTTCATGGCAGTGCATTGCCGGTCATGATCCGCCGGGGTTTCCAGCCGGGCCAGAAGCCCGGCCTGAATCTGTTTCAGGGATTCCCTGGCCTGGGTCCGGACAAGGGAATGATAGGAATCAATGCCTTTGAGAGCGGCCTGTATGGCGGAATCCGGCCCCAGATCACCGGCGGTCCTGATAAAACCGGCCTTTTCATCTTCGGAAAGCAGGTCCCAATAGGCTTCAAAATTATGGATGTCTTTATCATTCATTCCTGATATATAATATTGTTTGTCAAAACGGTCAAAACTTATATAGTATTTACACACGAATATCCAGGATGGTTGAACATCATCTGAAACCTGTTTTTTGAGGCCTCTAGGAATCCATGAAACCCATGAGCCGTTTCCCGGCATTTTTTTTAAGCCAGTATGATCCGGGGGATAAGGAACTCTATCTCAAGGCGAAATTCGTTCTGATCATCACCCTTATTGTTGCCCTGTCCTTGGTATCCACCATGGCATATGCCTATTTTATGCTGGGTTTCAGCCGGACCGTCATCTTCACGGAACTGGCCGGCTTTGCCGTTATGCTGTGGGCATTGGTCCTTCTCATCAAGGGCCGTTACGCGCTTGCCGTCCATGTCCTCCTGACGGCCGGGTTCGGCACCATATGGATGGTGATGTTCGTCTCACCGAATACCAGACCCCTAACCATGCTGGACAGCATTGTTTTTGTCCCGGCCCTCATGAGCGCCATGCCATTGATGTTTCTAAAACGACGCCGGCCCATGGTGCTTTATTTTGCAGCCAATATGGCGGTTTTCTGGATTTTTAATGTGTATCTGCTGACCGTCGAGGACCTGACAACAACAGAACGGCTGGATTATCTTTTTGACAATTCCATTGCCATGATTTTTGTATTTTTTGTATCCTTTATCCTGTTTTCGATTTATCAGCAGGCCCTGACGTCGCTGAAAAAAGAACTGGAGGAGCGAAAAAAAGCGGAAAAAGCCCTCCAGGAAAGTGAAAACAGGCTTTCCGTGCACCTGCAGAACACGCCGGTGGGCGCCATTTCCTGGGACATGGACTTCAGGGTAATGGAGTGGAATCCTGCGGCTGAATCCATATTCGGGTATAGGAAACAGGAGGCTGTGGGCGAAAGAATATCGGCATTGATTTTTTCCCCGGAGCAGGTTCATCCGTTTGAAAAAGATTATCGGGCGCTCTTGTCCGGCCGGGGAGGGGATCGCAGCATCCGCAAAAACAGAACCCGGACCGGGAAAAGCATTCTGTGCGATTGGTACAATACGGTTTTAAAGGACACCAGGGGCGAAATCACCGGTGTGGCTGCTCTGGTCAATGATATAACGGAAATCAAAAAGACCCAGGAAATGATCATCCAGTCTGAAAAAATGGTGTCCGTCGGCGGGCTGGCCGCGGGCATGGCCCACGAGATCAACAACCCCCTGGCCGGAATGATCCAGAACGCCCAGGTCATCCATAACCGGCTGACAAAGGATCTGCCGGCCAATGAAACTGCGGCCCGGGAACTGGATCTTTCCATGCCGGCCATCCGCCGGTACATGGAGAGCCGGGGGATATTAAACCACCTGGACAGCATTACCCAGGCAGGGATGCGGGCGGCAAAGATCATCGAAAACATGCTGAGTTTTGCCAAAAAAAGCGATGCCTCCGGAAAAAAAGTTGATCTGACCCTGCTGGCGGACAAAACCCTTGACCTTGTAAAAAATGATTTTGGTTTGAACAAAACCCATGATGCCAAACATATGGACATTGTCCGGGAATACAGCCCTGATCTTCCGCCGGTGTTCTGCGAGGAAAGCAAGATTCAGCAGGTGCTGTTCAATCTGTTTAAAAATGCGGCTGAATCCATGGGAGGAGGAACAACAGAGGGAGAGAGGCCGAGGCTCACCATCCGCCTGAAACAGGAGGACCGCATGGTCTGTATCGAGGTGGAGGATAATGGCCCCGGCATGGATGAAGAAACCCGCAAACGGATTTTTGAGCCCTTTTTCACCACCAAGGGACCGGAAAAGGGAACCGGCCTTGGGCTGTCGGTTTCCTATTTTATTGTTGTGGATAATCATGGCGGCCAAATGACGGTGGATTCCTCCCCCGGAAAGGGGGCCCGGTTTACCGTCAGGCTACCCTTAAGGTCGGAGATCCCATTATGATAAAAGCCGTCATCATGGTCACAGGCTCTGCCATGGCCCTTTATGCCCTCGTCCTGGCAGCCTTCTATCTGTTCCAGGGAAAGATGATATTTTTCCCCGGCCTAGCCCGCTTCGGCGATTGCCCGGACATGGAGGGCCGCGGGGCAAAGGCCGAATCCTTTGGGGATATCCGGTATTATATTCAGAAAAGCTTGTCCCCGGAACAGTGGATCATCATCTTCCACGGCAATGCCGGCAATGCCGGCAATGCCTGCGACCGCGCCTATTTTCTAGACCTCCTGGAAGGGTTCCCCGCAAACCGGGTGGTGTTTGAATATCCCGGTTTCGGCCGGGACGGGAAAAAACCCGGCGAATCTGTGATCCTGGAGGGGGCCCTGGTCCTGGTCCGCCATATCCGGAGCCTGGACCCCGGCCTTCCGGTATATCTCATGGGCGAGTCCCTGGGCACCGGCGTGGCCGCCTTTGTTGCATCCCAGACCCCGGTCGACGGCCTGATCCTGGTTTCGGCCTATCCCTCCCTGGCCCGGGTGGCCCGCCACCATTATCCCTGGCTGCCTGTGCATTGGCTCATGAAACACCGCTTTGAAGCCTCGGCCTGGGCAGGTGAGACCCCGGCCCTCCTGTTCCACGGCGCAGCGGACGATATCATCCCCATCCGGTTTGCCCGGGAGCAACTGGCCTGTTTCAAAGGAGAAAAATCCCTGGTGGAAATCCCCGGCGCGGGCCATAACGATATCACGGATGCCGGCGCCGGCCTTATCCGGGAGAAGATCCGTTCATTTATAACCCAACCCTGAACAAAGCAGGCGAGGGGTATTTGGTTTATAAAGCAGGCTGTAAATTTGAACGTAGCTCCAATATACCGGCATGGCATTTTGAATGAATTGATCCTTTCCTTTTCCATATATTTGGATATTTCTTTACATGTGATGACAAATTATTGAAAAAAGCTAAGAGTTTTGATAACTTAAACACCAAGGTGGTATTCCCCACCGAATTGGTGATGGAGTTAGAAATATAAATACCCAAACAAAGCCGGTATCTGAAATCAGCCGTTGGGCTACTCACATTCTATTCAAAGAGATGGGTGTAGTTGACACCATTCGGTTTTTGAATCAATTCTCGGTAGGACGAGGCGACTATACAAAAGAGCGCGATAATTGGCTGAATGACATATCCATGATGATGCCATTGCACAAATTAAAGCTAAAAACAAGGTAGGAAAATGAGCGAAGAAAAGAATTTTGAAAGAATCGGTGGGTGGTTGATATTGGTGGCCATTGGTATAGTCATTACTCCAATCAGGATCGTCATGTCAATAATGACAACATCCCTAGAAATATTTTCAACGGGCGCTTGGCAAGCTCTGACAACTCAAGGAAGTGAAGCATATAGCCCACTGTGGCGCCGATTATTATCGGAGAAATATTGGTTAATAGTGGTCTGATATTGGCCTGGCTATATATGGCGTATAAATTCTTCACTAAGAGCAAAGATTTCCCAAAATGGTACATTGGCATAGCAGTTTTCAGTTTGGTATTTATTGTTGCAGATGCCTTTGCAATAAAGCTGGTTCTTCCAAGCAAGCCAGTATTTAATCCGGATACAATTAAAGAGCTTATGCGAGCGTTGATTATGGTTGTTATATGGGTTCCCTATATGCTTGTATCAAAAAGAGTTAAAACCACGTTCATTAAGTAAATATGTCTAAAAAATTACATGCACTCGGACAGCAAAAAGCGCCGCTCGTTCCTCGCCCTGCTTTTTGCTGCTGGTGTGCATAAGGAACCAATGATGCCCAAGCATTTCATGCTCATCCTCACCCTCATTCCACTTTTTTTTCGTTGTCTGCCATCGCTGACCAGATTCCTGGTTCCTCCGTGAGCCTGCCTCCCCCAATCGGCTTCATCGCGGCGGACCGCTTTCCCGGATTTATGAATGAGGCCACGAGTTCCTCCATCGTGGTTTCTGAAATTCCCGGACCATATGCTGAGGCGACGGCCGGATTCAATGACAGTAAGCGAATGCAAGCCCAAAGCATGGCACTTCTAAGTAGGTCGTCAGTCAAAGTCGATGGCTATACTGCAATGCTGCTGCACATTGAACAGCCTGCCTACGGCACGATATTCAGGAAGTGGATCGTGGCACTCGACCGCTCCGGAGCTACCACACTCATTGTCGCCTCATACCCCAAGGCAGAGGTCAAGCAGGAAGAACCACTCAAAAGAGCGATTCTTGCTGCAACCGTAGGCAATGGCACCGACCCCATCAACGCATTAGCCTTCAGCGTGGCACCATCGTCACCATTCAAGATCGCCAAGGTCTTTGGGCAAAACATGATCCTGTCACCAGATGGACGTTTCCCTGTAAAGGATGAGGATGTTCCATTAATGGTTCTAGGACTCTCTATGTCGGAAGATTTGGCCATATCTAAAAAGAAGGCCTTCGCAGAGCAACGAATTACCAAGACAGCCAAAGTGAAAAACATTACTGTTGGTCAAACGGTCCCGATCACTATTGGACAGTTGTCCGGCTACGCCACGACTGCCGCAGGAATCGGAGAGGAAGCGGCTACGCAGCTTACCCTCTATCAAGTGATCCTGTTCGACAAGTCAGGATACTGTGTGATTCAAGGAATCACGCCGACAGCACAAATGGGCACTTACATGCCCATATTCGAGCAGATAGCCAAGACATTCAGAATGAAGATGCCCTATCATCAATAAGGAGAATGCCAGGATGAGAAATCACAACATATTTAACCACACAACAGGTCGCCTCATAACGAGTGGCGACACTGAGATTTATGTCGAAGATATTGGGAATCCTGATGGTCCTGTTCTGCTAATGTTGCATGGGGGATTTGGTACTATTGAGGATTTTAACACCATCACACCTTTCCTTTCGTCTTACTTCAGGCTTATCGGGATTGATAGCCGCGGACACGGACGGTCATGCTTGGGAAACACAAAGCTATCCTACAAGACACTGACGGATGATCTCAAGACGGTAATCAATGCGCTTGATCTACGGGAATTCAGCATATTTGGATTCAGTGACGGCGGCGTAGTGGCGTATCGGTATGCGGTAGGGAAGGATGCCAGGCTTCAGAAAGCTATAACGGTGGGTGCAAGCTGGGAAATGAACGAGAACGAACCCTGCTGGGAGATGATCTCCGGTATGACCGGCGAGGCATGGAAAGATATGTTCCCGGCAAGCTATGACACCTATATGCGTTTGAATCCAAAGCCGGACTTTGATACATTTTCCACGAGTGTTGTCAGCATGTGGATAGATCTGTCTGCGACTGGACATCCCGAAGAAACAATACGTGATGCTGTTACAGACATGCTGGTGATTCGCGGTGACAATGATTTTCTTACCAATTTAAAGAGCATGGCTCGATTGAAAGCAATGACCAATAAAGTGAACATTTTGAATGTTCCTTTTACCGAACATGTGGCATTTGAAGAATCTCCGGAGATCGTTCTATGTGCGATGGGAAATTTTTTGGGTGTTGAATTGAAGTAGAACTGCCAACGAAGGAATCAAAAATGCCAAAACTTATTCAAACAATAATTTTTCTATCTTTTCTATTTTTACCTTCTATTTCTAATGCCGAAGATCTTCCTAAATTTTTTGAAATCATTAAACAGGAAGCATTTTTTCCTAATGGAATAAACGAATGGAAATTACAAAAAAACACAAAGGGAGAAAATTATTTTCTGCTTCAGTGGGAAAACCCATCCAAACATGAAATCACACTAAAATATCGTGACGCAACGCCTAATACGATCCAGGCAGTATTCCAAGGGATGGGAGAAGAGATAGATAAAAGCATAAAAGAAGTCGGTGGGAATATGGTTACTTTAAACGATTTTTTTGCCGTCATACTCATCAATGACACTCAATGGAATCATTCGTTAAATCTGCTATATGGCACCCCAGAAGGAGCTTATTATTGGAAATACAAAGTTCCCAGAACATTTGAAACAAATTTTGACAATTACATAGCCTCCATCACATCAGTTTTGCGAAAGCATCAATATGACGTGGCCACAAAATATGGCAATGTTGTTATGGGCCGATGGGGGAGGTCCGATTCATGAATTGCCAAATTGCTTGCCGGCAAGAATGATCCGAGGACAAAAGATGTATACAAACATTTATTACAAACCAATCCCTCAAATTATGATGCACAAATAGAATACACCACTATAACAAAAGACAAAGATGAGGCAGACCAGAGTGCTATAATAGTTGAAAGAGACGCAGAGGAAGAAAGCCTCCTAAACGCAGCCGCTAAGATCTTAAACAAAGATATACCAGCAAACTCTTCCTATTCATTACTTGAAACAAAAGACAAGGGGATAGAGGTTATACTCATTCCCTTGGAGCCTTGTAACCCCTGGTTACTTGATGAAATTGCAAAAACCTACAAAAAAATTACCTCAATTCCTGTTGTCATAAGAAGGCTGCCCGTTAATTGGACGCCCCCTGAACCTTCCAGGTCTGCTTATAGACCATATCTCGAAAAAATAGCCTCAAATCTTTGGAAAACAAAATCTGATTTTAGTGATTGGCCGTTATCAAAACTGAAAGATGAAATAATGAATAAAGCAAAGGAGGAAGGCCCCCAAGCTGTCACATCCATAAGCCGGCTTTTCAAAAAATGGACGAGGCAGGTTATCAATGGGATGCTGTTCCCATAATGAATTGGCTATCCCAGGCAATTACCCCTTATTATTCAAAGGATCCCAACACTATGGTAGTAGGAATTACAGAGTTGGACATTTTTTCAGGGGAGAGCAATTTTGTTTTCAGTGTGTTTGGTGGTCACCAAGACTATCCTGTTAGTATTTTATCATATGCCAAAATGAGAGCGAAACTAACAGGAGAAAATCAATCCAGAAAACGTTTGACGGAACGTGCTGCAAAAGAGCTTGTCCCTGCGAGTCTCAAAAAACTTAACATACCCAGGTCTATTGACCCGGCTTGCCCTTATTCATATTCGAGCGGCTTGCAACGTCTGGAAGAAAAAACATTAAACCTTTCTGAACCAGTTAAGAGGGAAATTGAAAAAATTAAAAATAGCATTTAACGAAGGCTTCAACCTGCCAAGCCTATGTTATATGTACTCGTAGGATGGAATGCCAATGCACGATTTAGAGATAAAGTTCCCGAGCGGGTTGGCCGACTTGTGTGCGCTCTTCGGATCCCAACGAGTTGCCGACAACCTCCAGCGACTGCAGGAGATCTACGACTACACTGAGGCCGCCTGGCACGGGTATGCAGCCCAGATTGAGATTGTGCGGTTTGTCATGATTGCCGAGGCTCCACCATGGCGAGCCGACCAAACGCGACGGTACATCCTGGACCCATTGCTGCATGATGAAGGGCCCTATAATCGGGCTCTTCGCAAGACATTCCCCGGTGCGGACGTCGGATCGTGGCAGGAAGTCCTCAGAGTTCTTGCCCGTCATGGGTTTCTTCTCCTTGACTCGATCCCGTTCGCTATGAACTACGCTTCAGAGCGACGTGGTCCCAAGTATGACAATTTGGTCCACCATTCGGCGACGACATACCTTCAGCAGAAGCTCGATTCAAGCCATGTCTCGTGGTCACCTGAAGTCCGGATAGCGTTTGCGGCGAAGCGGCTCGCCTTTTCTGTCTTGAAGACTCTCCCCCATCTCTCGGTGCATGGGCGCCAACATTTCTTGTCGCCCGACATGATCGCAGTTAACCGAGCAAACTACCCTGATCCAATGGGGCTTCGAAGGATCTACGGCTTTGGCGATGGCAGTGACACATCATCGAGTAGCCGTGGGTTTTAATCCCCCAGCCCCCACAACACCCTGCGTGCGGATTGAAAATGTGAAGCGGATCAAGAATCCTGATTTATAATCGGCAATAATTTTTTTCGTTTTATCCGGTGTCTCACGGAAAAGAAGAAGATCCCTGCCTGAGTTTTTTCTTATCCAGTTTTCCAACACTGGTCAGGGGCAGCTCCTTTCTGATCTCGATCTCCCTGGGAATCTCGTAGGCAGCCAGTTTTTCTTTTGCAAAGGCGGTGATGTTGGTTTTTAATTCCGCTTCGCCGCCCTGGAACCCGGCGTCTTCATCCAGGGTCACATAGGCTTTGACCAGTTCCGACCCCGGTTTTTTAGGATCGGGAAAGCCGATGGCGGCGACCTGGGCAATGGCCGGATGGTCCGTCAGGATATCCTCGATCTTTTTTGAAAAGACCTTGAACCCGCTGACATTGATCATGTCTTTGGTCCGGTCCACGATGGTCAGATATCCGTCCGC
>JAAUSZ010000060.1 GCA_012031875.1 Desulfobacula sp. | reverse complement strand
GTCCCCGGTATTCTTCACCGTAAAGGTATGTTCGACAGTGGCGCCTCGGGCACGGCATCAAAGGTAAAGACCGGCCCATTGATTTCAAGCCGTTGCAGGGCAATTCCCGCACACGGGAAGGCCCAAAGAAAAATCAGAACGGTCGCGGCCGGGATGATGCTTTTTTTCATCGCTTTCTCCAAACTAGGGTTTAACCCGGTTCAGGGCCGGGTTTTGAAAAGATATTCATTGATCATGGAACAGATGCCTTTTTCCTGTTCTATCCTTTTTCCGTCCACGCTTAAGACCTTTACCGCCCCCATGAGGGCATTGGCCAGAAGAATATTAGGGGATGAATATAACTCTTCACATCCCATTTTTTTTCTTTTGACATCATACCCCTTATCCGACAACAGGGTCAATATGGAGTTTAAGGTGACACCGGGCAAAACGTGGGGGGATTCGGGAAGAATGACTGTCTTTCCCTTAACAACAAATAGGCCCGCGGTATGGGTTTCCGACACCGTCCTGTCAGGGTTCAGGATGAGGGCTTCATCGGCTCGGCCAGACCCTGCATATTGCCCGGCCTGGTAATAATAAAAATAATTCAGGGTTTTATGGTCGGCCAGGGGCGACTGCCTGGGGAAGGGATAGGTCACAAGGTCCAGCCCGGTTTTTCCAAGGACCTCCAGCCTGTGCCGGTATTCCCTTATAAAAGCGGCCAGAAAGGGTTTCCCCCGGCTCTCAGGCCCGCCTTTGGCCAGGATGAGTTTTACCGCGGCCTGCTTTTCCTTGAAATGATTTTCCTTTATCAGAAGGCGGATGACGTCTTCCCAGGTGATATCCGGGGCAGGTTCTGAAAAAAGCGTCTCCCAGGACCGGTTCAGCCGTGAAAGATGCTCCTTGAGCCGGAAAATGTTCCCCTTATCCACCCGAAGGGTCTCAAAAAGCCCTGCCCCATACTGGAATCCAAGGCTGAGCGGGGACAGGGAAGCCTGGTCCGCATCAACCCGTTTTCCATTGACCCAGGCTTTGGCCTTTTGCGCCTGCGGCTTTTGGGGCGGCGAGCTTAAGGATTCCATGAGGGTTTTTCCCTTATCCAGGGTTTCCTGGAATTCCTTTTCAGGATCTGAGTCATAGACAATGCCGCCGCCCACGGAAAATGAATCCGGTTGTCTGAAATCACCGCGGTCCGGATGGCAATGGAAAGATCCATGGTGTTATGGAAACTGATATATCCGATGGCGCCCGTATACACATGGCGCCTTACCGGTTCCAGCTCATCAATGATTTCCATGGACCGGATCTTGGGGCACCCGGTAATGGAGCCTCCGGGAAAGGCGGACCGGAGCAGATCCATGGATGTCTTCCCCGCTTCAAGCTCCCCCTCCACAATGGAGACCAGGTGAAACACATTGGCATAGGGTTCCAGGCGTTTATGCTCTTTGACCGTCACTGACCCGGGCCGGGTCACCCGGGACAGGTCGTTTCGCATCAGATCCACGATCATGGTCAGCTCGGCATTATCCTTGATGCTCTCACAGAGCCTCACCCCGTTTTCCCGGTCTTCTTTTTGTGTTTTCCCCCGGGCAATGGTTCCCTTGATGGGGCGGGTTTCAACCTTTTGGCCCCTTTGCCGGATAAACCGTTCCGGAGAGGTGGACACAATGATATGGTCCTTGGCATGGATATAGGCGAAAAACGGGGCCGGGTTCCGGTGAAACAAATCCAGGAACAGGGCATAGGCATCCCCGGAAAAGCCGGTTTCAAATCGCTGGGAGAGATTGGCCTGATAAATATCCCCGGCTTTCAGATACCCGATGATGCTTTGAACCGCAGCAACATATTCCGTTTTGGTAAAGCTGGATGTGAATCCGGAACCGTCCATGGAAAACCCGCCCTTCCGCGCCAGCGTGTGCATTCCGGCAAAAAAATGATCCCGCATTTCCTCGACCCTGTCCTTTTCTTTTTCCGGATGATCCGGAAAGGAGAAGACGGGAATGCACAGCCTTGTCTCCCCGGTTTTTTTATCCCAAATCAGGACAAGGGAAGGGGCATACAGGACAAGGTCGGGAAAAGGGTTGTCCATGCAGGTCCTGGGCAGGGTTTCGATCCTGTCCTTTAAATCATAGGAAAAATACCCGAAAAGACCGGAAGACACCGGGATATCCCCTCCTGGAAACGGGGTCCGGCATTGATTCAAAACAGACTGGATGACTGAAAAAGGGTCCCCGTCCGGATGGATGGTTTCATCCAGGCATTTAACCGTCACCCTTTCTTTCCGGCTTTGAATTTCAAGCCAGGGCTCCGCGGCCAGGATGTGGTATCTGGAGCAATCCAGGTCTGACCCGGATAGGAGAATCACGGTCCCTGTGTTTCGGGCAAAGGATGCGGCCGCATCTTCAAAGGGCCGGTCCAGGGCAAGAATTTCCTGGTGAACCGCTTTGATGACGGGAAGCTGTTTCAGCCATTCATCCCTCTTTGGGTTGTTCATCTCAGGAAAGGATTCATTCTCTTTTCATTGCCGATGGTGGTTTCAGGCCCATGGCCTGTATACACAATGGTTTCCGGGTCAAGGACCAGAAGCTTTTCCTTGATGCTGGAAATCAGGATGTCATAATCCCCGCCGCTGAGATCGGTTCTGCCGATGGAGCCGGCAAACAGGGTGTCGCCGGCAAAAAGATGCCCCTGGGTATAAAGGCAGATCCCCCCCTTTGAATGGCCCGGGGTATGGATGACTTTCAGGGTGATCTTGCCAAAGGTGATCTCATCCCCGTCATTTAAGCGGATATCGGCCGGCGGTGAATTTTCGGCAGACAGGCCGAACATCATGGCGGATCTTGAAAGCTCCTGAAGCATGGGCTCATCATCGGGATGGATGGCCAGGACCGCCCCGGTCACCTCCTTCATCCGTTTATTGGCGCCCACATGGTCAAAATGCCCATGGGTATTGATCAGGTATTTGACTTTCAGGCCGGATTTGGCCAGGGTCATGAGAATCCGGTCCGCATCATCGCCCGGATCTATCACCACGGCTTCTTTTGTGGATTCACATCCCAGTATAAAGCAATTGGCCATAATGGGGCCGACTTCAAGTTTTTTTATAATCACGGCAACCTCCGGAGTATTAATGTCTATTCCATTCCCTCAAGGGACCGGATACGATCCAGGACCCCGTTGATAAAGGCTCCGGAGTCTTTTGTCCCATATTTTTCCCAATTTCAACAGCTTCGTTGATGGTCACACTGGAAGGGATATCCGGACGTTTTAAAAATTCAAAGGTGGCAATCCGCATGATATTTCTATCCACCACAGGCATCCGCGACAGCTTCCAGTTTTTTGAATATTGGTTTAATAAGGCATCGATTTCAGACCTGCTCTCCAGGACCCCTTTGATCAGATCCATGAAAAAAGGCTTCACATTCTCCGTGAGCAGGTCCTCATTATTGAGACAGAAGGCAGCCAGATTCTCATCCGGACCGGATTTATCCATATCAAGGAAAAAAAGCGCCTGGAGTGCAAGTTCCCTTGCCTGCCTGCGATCCCCCATGATCTTATTTCACCTTTTCAGGCTGTCGGAAAGGTTGGCCATTTCCACAGCCCCCAGGGCCACGTCAAAGCCTTTGTTGCCGGCCTTTGTTCCCGCCCTCTCAATGGCCTGCTCAATGGTTTCCGTGGTCAGGATGCCGAACATGACGGGGATGCCGGACTCCAGGCTGACGGAGGCAATGCCTTTGGACACTTCCGCACAGACATAGTCATAATGGGTGGTGGCCCCCCGGATGACCGCGCCAAGGCAGATCAGGGCATCGAACTTCCCCAGTTTGGCCATTTTCTGGGCCGCCAGGGGAATCTCAAAGGCCCCCGGCACCTTGAGCAGGGTGATATCCTTGTCTTCGGCCCCGCTCCGGATGAGCGCATCCAGGGCCCCGTCAATGAGCCTGGCCGTGATAAAATCATTAAACCGTGAGGCGATAATGCCGAATTTCTTTCCCTTGGCCTGTAATCCTGCTTCAATCATCTTGGGCATGTTTTATATCCTTATCTGTCATTTATCTTTCAGCCTGTTCTACATATGGAGCAGATGCCCCATCTTGGCCTGTTTGCATTGAAGATACCCCTTGTTATGGCAATTGACCTCCACCTGGATGGGAACCTGCTCCACCACGCTCAATCCATATCCTTCAAGGCCGATCATCTTTTTGGGGTTATTGGTCATGAGCCGCATTTTCCTGACCCCCAGGGCCACCAGAATCTGGGCCCCCACCCCGTAATCCCTCATGTCCGCCTTGAACCCGAGTTTCTCATTGGCTTCCACCGTATCCATGCCCTGGCGCTGGTATTCATAGGCTTTCAGCTTATTCACAAGGCCGATGCCGCGGCCTTCCTGCCGAAGGTACAAGAGAACCCCAGCCCCTTCCTCATCCATCATGGCCATGGCCTTATGGAGCTGGTCCTGGCAGTCACACCTAAGGGAAGAAAAAATATCCCCGGTCATGCATTCCGAATGAACCCTTACAAGAATGGCCTTTTCCGGATCAATCTCCCCTTTGACCAGGGCAATATGGGTCAGGTGATCAATGTCGTTTTCAAAGGCAATGATCTTAAATTCACCGCCCACCTTTGTGGGAATGACGGTCTGGGCTGCAATTTTGACAAAATTTTCCGTTTTCAGCCGGTATTTTACCAGGTCGGCCACGGTACAGATGCCGATGCCGTGCAGCCTGGCGAATTTTTCAAGGGAGGGCATCCTGGCCATGGTGCCGTCGTCATCCATGATCTCGCAAATCACCCCGGCGGGCTTACACCCGGCCAGCCGGGCCAGGTCCACGGACCCTTCGGTCTGCCCGATCCTGACCATGACCCCGCCGTCCCTGGCCCTTAGGGGAAACACATGGCCCGGTTTGGCAATATCATCGGGTGTTGTCTCATCGGCAATGGCCGTTAAAATGGTGGTGGCCCGGTCTGCTGCGGATATCCCCGTGGTGACCCCCCTTTTGGCCTCGATGGATACGGTAAATCCGGTGCCGTACTGGGAGGTATTGTTTCTCACCATCATGGGCAGCTCCAGCTTGTCTGCAATACTGGAATCCAGGGAAAGGCAGATGAGTCCCCGGCCGTACCGGGCCATAAAATTAATGGCGTCCGGGGTAACGGCTTCCGCGGCCATGGTCAGGTCCCCTTCATTTTCCCTGTCTTCATCATCCACCAGGATGACCATTTTCCCTTTTCTGATATCTTCTATGGCCTGTTCTATTGTCAAATGAGGCATCTTTTTTTAATCCTTTGGCTTATATAAACCCGTTCCTTGCGAGAAGGTCCATGCTGATACCCTTTTTGTCTTCAGTCAGGGCATCGTTTTTAGAGGAACTTTTCCGTAATATTATTTTTTTGATATATTTCCCGATCATATCGGTTTCAATATTGACTTCATCCCCCACCTTTTTTTGGCCGATGGTGGTGATATCCGCGGTATGGGGGATGACACTGACTTCAAACTCCCTGTCCGTACAGTGGTTGATGGTAAGACTGATCCCTTCGACGGCCACGGATCCTTTCTCGATCAGGTCCTCGGCAAGCTTTGGGGGAACCCCTATTCTGAATATCAGGGCATTGCTCTTTCGCACAATGGAAGCAATTCTTCCCGTGCCGTCAATATGTCCCGACACCAGATGGCCGTCGAGGCGGTCCGAGAGTCTCAACGCCCGTTCGATGTTCACCCTTGCCCCCGCCGTGAGATGCTTAAAGGTGGTTCGCTCAACGGTTTCAGGCGCCATATCCACCTTGAATCCGTTTTTCTCCACGCTGACGGCCGTGAGGCAGGCCCCGTTGACGGCAATGGAATCCCCGATCTTTGTGGCCGACAAATCCAGATCGCATCCGATGGAAAGGACCCTGCCCTCTCCTTTGGATTCAATGCCGCGGATGGTTCCAAAACTTTCAATGATTCCTGTAAACATATGCCGGTTATACGTTTCTCCTTATTTCAAATATCCGCTTACCAGGATATCATTTTCAAACCGGGTAAGGCTCAATCTTTTCAACTCAAGGGCGTCCTTTATCAGGTCAGGCCCCCGGCCCTCAAACACGGGCCTTCCATCGCTTCCCCCCAGGATCCGCGGGGCCATGAACAAGAGGAGCTTATTCACAATCCCGGCTCGCAGGGCCGCGCCGGCCACGGTGCCGCCCCCCCTCGATCAGAACACTTAAAAACGACATCTGACCTAATTTAATCATGAGTTCGTTTAAATCAAGCCTTTTGTCTTTAAGCCCCACATCCAGGATCTTGGCCCCCTTTTTTTCAAGAAGGGCTCTTTTTTCCGGTGGGGCATGGGTGTGGGTGACAATAATGGTTTGGGCCTTGGATGCCTGGGTCAGGACCCGGGCGTTTTTCTTTGATGGTCAAATGGGTATCCAGGATGATCCGGGCCGGGTCCCGGGTTTCAACGCCTTCGATCCTGGCTGTCAGAGAGGGATTATCGCTATGCAGGGTCCCGGACCCGATGAGAATGGCGTCCGTCTCATGGCGGATCTGATGGACAAAGGCCCTGGAGGCGCTGCCCGTGATCCATTTGGAATCTCCGGTACGGGTGGCCGTTCTGCCGTCCAGGGTGGAGGCGGCTTTCAGGATGACAAAGGGCTTTTTGTCGTTTCCCACATACCAGATAAAATCTTCAATCAGGGTTTTTGCTTCTTCCTCCAGAATGCCGGATACAACCTCAATGCCGTTCTCTTCAAGAAACCGCATGCCGCCGCCGCCCACAAAGGGGTTGGGGTCCTTGCAGCCCACCACGACTTTTTTAATGTTTGAGCCCACGATTTTGTGGGTGCAGGGAGGGGTTTTCCCAAAATGATGGCAGGGTTCAAGGGTCACATAGAGGGTTGCGCCCGCAGCGTTGGAGCCGGCGTCATCCAGGGCCTCCACCTCGGCATGGGGGCCTCCGGCCTTCCGGTGATACCCTTGGCCGACGATGATGCCGTCTTTGACCACCACCGCGCCCACGCAAGGGTTGGGAGAGGTAACGCCCTTGGCCCTTTTTGCAAGAGACAGGGCCTGTTGCATGTATTCGGAATCAGTCATGGGTCTTGTCCGGAACCCGATCAAATTCCGCCGGCAGGCAGTCTTTGGGGAGCAGCCCCCTCAGTTCTTCTATGAAATCCGCCACATCCTTGAATTCCCGGTATACCGATGCAAACCGGACATAGGCCACATCATCAATTTTCTTCAGGGCCTCAATGATTTTTTCGCCCACCACCTTGGAGGGAATTTCCCCGGTCATTGCCTTCCCTTAGCCCTTGTTCGATTTCATCCACCAGGGCCTCGATCTGATCCATGCTGATGGCCCTTTTTTCACAGGCCTTCATGATGCCGGAAAGGATTTTTTCCCGGTTGAATTCTTCCCTGCGGCTGTCTTTTTTCACGATCATGACCGGGAGCTGTTCAAGCCGTTCATAGGTGGTGAACCGGCGGATGCACTGGAGGCATTCCCTTCGCCTCCGGATCTCAAATTCAATCTTGCCCGGACGCGAATCAATGACCTTTGTATCTCTATTTCCGCAAAATGGGCATTTCATTTTTTATCTCTTTTTCAGGGCGTCAGCCGGACAAGGCTGACCTTGGCCTTGTCAAACATATCCAGGGTCAGGGCATCCTCATATCCGTCCCGGTAATACACGGCCTTGATCCCGGCATTGATAATCATTTTGGCGCAGATGGAACAGGGCTGGTTGGTGCAGTAAAGGACGGAACCGTTCACGGGGATGCCGTGGAAGGCCGCCTGGATAATGGCATTCTGTTCCGCATGAACCCCCCGGCACAATTCATGTTTTTCCCCGGACGGCACCTTGAGCCTTTCCCTCAGGCACCCGGTTTCCCGGCAATGGGGAACATTGGCCGGGGCCCCGTTATAGCCGGAGCACAAGATCCGTTTTTCCTTGACCAGAACCGCGCCCACCTTTCTCCGAAGACAGGTGGACCGGCTGGAGACAAGGTCGCAGATCCCCATAAAATATTCATGCCAGGACGGTCTGTCTCCAGCGGGATCCGACGGTGCGGGGAATAATTCCTTCATGCCGGGTTCTCTTGATATAAGGGATATTGGACGCACAGGTCCCTGACCTTCTTTTTCACGGCTTCGGTCCGGGAGGCATCATCCAGGACATCGCAGATAAAGGCGCCTATTTCACGGGCCGCGTCCTCCTTCATGCCCCTGGAGGTCACCAGGGGCATTCCGATGCGGATGCCGCTGGTGATAAAGGGGCTGCGTTTTTCATTGGGAACCGAATTTTTATTGACCGTGATCCCGGCCTTTCCAAGGCGCTCTTCCGCGTCCTTGCCGGAAATCTCTTTCCCGGAAAAATCCGCCAGCACCATGTGGTTGTCTGTTCCTCCGGAAACCAGTTTATACCCTCTTTCCATAATCACCGCGGCAAGGGCCGCGGTATTTTTGACCACCTGGCGCTGATACTGCTTAAAGGGTTCCCCCATGGCCTCTTTCAGGGCCACGGCCTTGGCCGCAATCACATGCATGAGGGGCCCTCCCTGGATACCCGGGAAAATCTGGGCCGCGATTTTTTGGCAAATTCTTCCGAAGACAGGATCAACCCGCCCCTGGGACCCCGCAGGGTTTTATGGGTGGTGGAGGTGATCACATCGGCAAAGCCGACGGGGCTGGGATGAACCCCGGCCGCCACCAGCCCGGCGATATGGGCCATGTCCACCATGAAAAGGGCCCCCACGGATTTTGCAATTCCGGAAAAGCCTTTAAAGTCGATGATTCTCGGATAGGCGCTGGCGCCGGCCACTATCAGTTTCGGCCGGTGTTGTCTGGCAAGGCTCTCCACCTGGTTTAAATCGATCCTCTCGGTTTCAGGGGACAGCCCGTAATGGGAGAATTGAAAAAGTCTGCCGGAAAAACTCACGCTTGCCCCGTGGGTAAGATGCCCCCCATGGGAAAGATCCATGGCCAGGATTTTATCTCCCGGGTTCAGCAGGGCGAAATACACGGCCATATTGGCTCCGGACCCGGAATGGGGCTGGACATTGGCATATTCGACGGAAAAAAGCCGTTTGGCCCGCTCCATGGCCAGGTCTTCCACCTGATCCACAAATTCGCATCCCCCGTAATACCTCCGGGCCGGATACCCTTCTGCATATTTATTGGTCAGGATGGACCCCTGGGCCTCCATCACAGCCCGGCTCGCGGTGTTCTCAGAAGCAATCAGATTCAACTCGAATTCCTGGCGAAGGGCTTCCTGCTCAATACAGGCTGCAATCTGAGAATCCGTTTTTTCTATATATCCCATAATCCCCTCTTTCCCTTAAAAACCGAGCCCCGGTTTAAGCCGGGCCGGTCCCGCCTGTGATGCGCGCATCAGGGTGCATCCATGCTTTGAATCCGTTCCAGATGTCGGCCTCCCTCAAATCCGGTGTCCAGCCAGGTCCGGACCAGTTCAAAAGCCAGCATATCCCCCAGGATCCGGCCGCCCAGAACCAGGATATTGGAATCATTATGAACCCGGCTCATTTTTGCGGAAAAAAGATCGGAGCAGAGGGCTGCCCGGACCTTGGGGAACCGGTTGGCCGCCATGGACATGCCCAGCCCTGTGCCGCAGAGCAGGATCCCCCGGGAAAACTCACCCCGGGAAACAGCTCCGGCCACTTTTCTGCCGTAATCCACATAGTTCACCGAAGCGGTGTTGTGGGTTCCGGCATCTTCCACGGCATATCCCTCTCCCAGAAGCCAGGCCTTGATTTTTTCCTTTAATTCAAACGCGGCATGGTCGCTGCCGATGATAATAGGCTTGTCTTTGTCCATATCCCTTCCTAGGATTTTGCCTTGATAAAATCAATGGCATCCTGGACCGTGATCAGTTTCTCCGCATCCTCATCATCAATTTCAATATCGAAAATCTCCTCCATGGACATGATGAGTTCCACAATGGTCAGGGAATCCGCGCCCAGATCTTCAATCAGGGATGCTTCCGGAAGGATGTCTTCCATATCCAGACCCGGAATTTTTTCTGCAATCACTTTTTTTATTTTCGTTTCAACAGTCATGATACCAGACTGGCTCCTTTGCTTATTCTTCAGTCTCTACCGCGGGTTTCACAGTCCTTCCGTTGTAGGCGCCGCATTCGGGACAGGCTGCATGGGGAAGTTTGGGTTCCTGGCATTCAGGGCATACACCCACCGTGGGTGCGCTGACTTTGTAGTGTGTCCGTCTCTTTCTGCCTCTTGCTTTAGAACTCCGCTGCTTGGGTACTGGCATTGATTTCTCCTAACTATATTATTTTATTGATTTTCCACCATATGATACCAGTGGAATAAAACGTACTTATTTACCCTAATTTAAAAAAAGAGTCAAGAAATTAAACCTTATTGCCCTAATGAAAGTTTTATGATACTTAAGGGCTCGATTTTACACCCTGTTTATTTTTTTTACGGAGAATCCATGAATCCCCCGACCCAACCCATTGTCACCCGTTTCCCCCCGTCCCCCACGGGCTATCTTCATATCGGCGGAGCCAGAACCGCGCTCTTTAACTGGCTCTACGCCCGAAAAACAAGAGGCCGGTTTGTCCTGAGAATCGAAGACACGGATGCGGCCAGGTCCACCAGCCAGTCCGTGGACGCCATCCTGGAATCCCTGGAATGGCTCGGCATTGACTGGGATGAAGGCCCCTATTTCCAGACCCAAAGATATCCTATTTATGATGAATATATTGAAAAACTGATAGCCTCCGGCCATGCCTATCATTGTTCCTGCACGCCTGAAGAGGTGGACGCCATGCGGGAAGAGGCCAAGGCCAAGGGCCAAAAACCCATGTACAACGGAAAATGCCGGCATCGGAACCTGGCAAGGGGGGAGCATACCGTGGTCCGCCTGAAAACCCCGGATTCGGGTGTCACCGTGGTTGAGGATATTGTCAAGGGCTCTACCGCTTTCCAGAATGCCGAGATCGATGATTTCATTATCCGGCGGGGCGACGGGTCTGCCATGTACAACCTGGCCGTGGTCATCGATGATATTACCATGGGCATCAACACCATTATCCGGGGGGACGATCATTTGATCAATACGCCCAAGCAGATGCTCATCTATACCGCCCTGGGCGCGGACATGCCTGTTTTCGGCCATGTTCCCATGGTCCTAGGCTCCGACAAAACCCGGCTCAGCAAACGGCACGGGGCCATGTCCGTGGGAGAGTATCAAAAAATGGGCTTTTTGCCCGACGCCATGATCAATTACCTGGTGAGGCTGGGCTGGTCCCACGGGGACCAGGAATTTTTTGAACGGGATGACCTCATCGAAAAATTTGACCTGGAACATCTGGGCCGGTCTGCGTCCATGTTTGATACGGACAAACTCATGGCCTTGAATGCCAAGCATATCCAGAAAAAAACCCCGGAAGAATTGGCCGGGCACCTGGTCTTCCACTTAAAAGAGCTGGGCATTGATGCAGAGAACAATGCCTTTACCCAAGGCGTGGTTCAAACCCTCCAGCCCCGGAGCAGGACCCTGGTGGAGATGGCCAGGGGGGCGGCTTTTTATTATAAGGATGAGGTGGAGTGGGACCCGGCGGCCGCGGATAAATTTTTAACCCCGGACATCCTTTCTGTTCTTGAATTATCCGCGGAACGGATAGAGGCCCTGGATCCCTATACCCAGGAAGCCCTTGAAGCCGCCTTCACGCTCATCCTGGAAGAAACCGGGCTTAAATTCGGAAAAATCGCCCAGCCCCTGAGGGTGGCCGTTACCGGCGCCACGGTCAGCCCCGGCATCTTTGAAATGCTCCTGGCCCTGGGCAAAGAAAAGACCCTGGCCAGGATAAAAAAAGCGATCCAATTTATTCAGGACAAGGCGTAGAGGATACCGGCATACCCGACAAAACTCGGGGACGCTGATTTTTCAAAACTGGTGGCGTAGTCCAGCTCAAGGGCCCGGACTGCGCCCAGTTTTTTCACGGCCGCCACCGTGGCCGCGGCCGCGCCGGGGCAGCACATATTCTGATGGGTGAGGCCCTCACTGATAATCTCTTCTTCCGCCATCCTCTTCATGGCCTCGATGGCTGTGCGGTCATTTTTACGGGTCACCCAGTCCACGGCCTTTTCACCGGACCCGGCGCGGGTAAGCCCGAAATCCGGCCCGTAATGGGTCATGTCCGTGGAGCCGATGACCCTGATCTTCCTTGACAAAAGACCGGCTTCAGCCACGGCCGTGGCTCCGATAACAGGGGCAAATAGGGAGGGGGCCACCCCCATGATCACGATTTTTGCCCTGGGGAAAAAATACCGGATAAAGGGATTCTGGAGTTCAAGGGTGTTCTCATCCGGAAATATGGCCGGCGGCCTTTTCCGGATACTGATGCCGGCGCAGATCCGGTCCACCAGCTCCGCATCCACCTCAATCTCTCCAAAGGGGGTTTCGACCGCGCCGTGACCCAGGATAAAGGGCTCGGACTGACGATGCATATGGGCGCCCAGCAGAATAATGGTATCCACTTCTTCACGGGACCTGAGAGAGGCGATGACCCGGCAGGCAATGGAACCTGAATAATACCAGCCGGCATGGGGAACAATGCCGCCGACAAAGGAACCCGCCAGGGGGCCTTGTTTTTCCTGCAAGAATTTTTCTATGGACGATTCACATTCACGAGCCGTTGCCGGATACCAGGTCCCGCCAAAGGCCATTTTTTTCGTTTCCATGATTCCCCCCTTGTTTTTACAACCCCTTCCCGTTTTTTCAAACACCTTGATTTTCAGCCAGTCAAGCCAGGGCCCGTAACCCTCTTCAGTCTTGGCCGACATTTCAAACACCGGCATCCGGGGATGCACTTTTTGCATATTGCCGACAGCCAGATCCCTGTCCACATCCAGATGGGGCAAAAGATCAATCTTGTTTAAAATGGCCACGTCCGCCACCCGGAACATCAACGGATATTTCAGGGGCTTGTCCTCACCCTCGGTAACGCTTAAAACCACAGCCCTGGCATCTTCACCAATGTCGAATTCGGCCGGGCAGACCAGGTTCCCGATATTTTCGACAATGAGCAGATCCAGGTCATCACAGCCCAGCTTCCGGGCCGAATCCAGGACAAGGGGGGCGGAGAGGTGACAGTCTCCTCCAAACTGGTCCGTATTGATCTGGGTGACCCGGGCCCCTGTCTTTAAAAGCCGGTCCGCGTCATTGGTGGTGCAGATATCCCCCACGATGACCCCCACCCTCACTCCCGGCATGAGCCTGGCCAGGGTTTTGCACAGGGTTTCCGTTTTTCCGGAACCAGGGGAAGACATCATGTTCAGGACAAATACATTCTTTTGCCGGAAAAATTTCCTGCTTTTTTCAGCCTCGGTTTCATTGGCTTCCAGCACTTTTTTCTGAATCTTGATTTCCATGGCGCTTTTCCGTTCTGCTAAGGGGTTATGGGTTTAAGGGGCATCTTCCAGCTCCAGGGAAATAATCTCAATCTCCCGGCCGCTGATCATTTCAATGTCCCCGTCCTCGCAAAGGGGCATTGAAACACCGGCCCCTCCACCTCCCGAGACCGGCCGCAGGATTTGCAGCGGACCCTCACCGGCACGGACTCAATGTCGAGCCGGGCCTTTTCAAGGGGGGTATCCTTGGTGATAATTTCAAAACAGAAGGTGAGGCTGTGTTCCACCACCGAGGCCAGCTTTCCGATTTTAAGATAAACCGTCTCCACCCTGGGGTTTTTAATGTCCCTGGGAATGGCATCCAGGGCGATGTTCACCAGTTGCTGGGCGATCCCCATTTCATGCATGATATCTCATCCTTCTTATTTTACGCCCCCTTCTATAATCCCCTCCGGGGGATCATTTTCTTTTTTGCATAAAATTCTTGTCTGAACTCAAAAAACCGGTCTTCTGCGATGGCCCCCCTCATTTTTTCCATGAGATCCAGGTAATAATACACATTATGGATCGTATTCAACCGGTATGAAAGAATCTCCCTTGCCTTATACAGATGCCTTAAATAGCTCCGTGAATAATTCGCGCAGGTATAACAGTTACATTCGGCATCCAGGGGACCCTTGTCAAGCCTGTATTTTGCATTGGCAATGTTGAGGGTCCCCGTTGATGTAAACAGTTGCCCGTTCCTTGCATTCCGGGTGGGCATGACGCAGTCGAACATATCACAGCCCAGGCGGGTCAGCTCCACCAGGTCCTCGGGCGTGCCCACGCCCATGATATACCGGGGTTTACGGCGGGGCAAAAGCGGCAGGGTATGATCCGCCATCTCATACATGAGGTTTTTGGGCTCCCCCACACTGAGTCCGCCCAGGGCAAAGCCGGGAAAATCAATCTCTGTCAACTGCTCCGCGGAAAGGGAGCGAAGGGACGGGAACATGCCGCCCTGGACAATGCCGAAGAGATTATTCGCACCGCCCCTTGTCCGCCAGTGGTCAAACCCCCGCTTGGCCCATTGGGTGGTTTTGTTCAAGGCCTCCATGACCTCTTGCTCTTCGGCCGGGTAGCCCATGCACCAGTCCAGGGACATCATGATGTCCGAGCCCAGGGTTAATTGGATATCTACGGCCTTTTCCGGGGAAAACACATGGCGGGACCCGTCAATATGGGACTGGAAGGCCACCCCTTCGTCGGAAAATTTGGCCAGCTTGGCCAGGGAAAAAAACTGGTAGCCGCCGGAATCGGTCAATATGGGTTTATTCCACCGGATAAATTCATGGAGGCCCTGCATATGTTCCATCACCTCCATGCCGGGCCTCAGATACAGATGATAGGTATTGCCCAGGATGATTTTTGCCTTGCAATGGTCCAGGTCTTCCACGCTCAGGGCCTTGACCGACCCTACGGTTCCCACGGGCATGAAAATTGGGGTTTCGATAACCCCATGATCCGTATGAATAGTTCCGAGCCTGGCCCGGCAGGTTTCCGGCCCCTTGGATTCAGTGGATTCTTTTTTAAGTTCAAATGTCAGCATAGGTCTCACTCAATGAACATGGCATCCCCGTAACTGAAAAACCGGTAATCCCTTTGGACGGCCTCTTCATAGGCGGCCAGGATCTTTTCCCGGTCATAAAAGGCCGAGACCAGCATCAAAAGACTGGATTCCGGCAGGTGGAAATTGGTGATGAGGGCATCCACGCATTTAAACCGGTAGCCCGGGTAAATAAAAAGATCACACATGCCGGTTCCGGCCCTGACCCGGCCCTGGTCATCGGATACAAATTCAAGGACCCGGACGCTGGTGGTGCCCACGGCCACGATGCGGCGGCGGTCCTGCCGGGCCGCATTGATTCGATGGGCCGCATCCCGTGAAACTGAAAAATATTCGGAATGGATCTGATGATCCCGGATGTCTTCGGTCTTGACCGGAACAAAGGTGCCGTAGCCCACATGAAGGGTCAGGGGAACAAACTCAATGCCTTTGCGGTTCAGCCTTTCCATGAGGTCTTCAGTAAAATGAAGCCCTGCCGTGGGCGCGGCCACGGCCCCTTCTTCCGCGGCATACACAGTCTGGTAGCTTGCCTTGTCCATGGCCGCCAGGGTTTTATCCTCTCTTTTAATATAGGGCGGCAGGGGAATTTCTCCGCAGCGATGCAAAAAATCAAGGAACCCGTCCGGGCAAAAAAACCGGACCACGGAAATGTTCTCCCGATCCTCAACCACCTCTGCTTCCACCCCTTCTGCAAACAAAATCCGGGCCCCTTTTTTAGGTCTCCGGGAAGCCTTTAAAAGGCAATCGCATTGGAAAAACCCGGTTTGTTCAAGATGGTTCATGCCCGCTGCATAATCAATGATAAAGACTTCGATTTTCCCGCCCGAGGCCTTCTGTCCCAGGAGTCTTGCCGGGATCACCCGGGTATTGTTGACGACCAAAAGGTCATCCTTGCGCAGCAGGCCTGAAATCTCTTTAAACCGTTGATGGCCGAGGATTCCGGAATCTCTCCGGATATGAAGAAGTCTTGATTCACTCCTGCTCTTGCATGGCGTCTGGGCGATCTTGTCAGCGGGCAGGTCATAGGTATAATCGGATAAATGAAACATCAACTGCCTTTCATGGCCAGGTACACAATGATCAGCCCTGCGGCCATGAAAACAAGGCCGAATTTCCTCAAACTCGCATCATCGATGCCGGTCATCATCAAGACCCATTCCTTCATCTTCGAAGGAAATGCAAAATAGGGCAGGCCTTCTATTATCATCACCATCCCCATGACACATAAAAAAAACTTCATATTTCCCGCATCCTTATTTCTGCTTCCGATACCGGCTTTAACCGCCGCCATCATTTTTATAGCTTAAGCCCTTAATATGCAATAAAAATTATATTGATTATTGAATTTATCAAGGCTATATAAAGGGGTTATGATTGCCGACACGAGTACAATAACCACAGGGATAAAAATTTCACATGCAGTTTGAACCGGTCATAGGCCTTGAAGTCCACGCTCAGCTCAAAACAAAAACCAAGATTTTCTGCTCCTGCTCCACTGAATTCGGAAAATCCCCCAATGCCAACACCTGCCCGGTTTGCACCGGGATGCCCGGGGTGCTGCCGGTCCTGAACCGTCTGGCCGTGAGTTTCGCCATCAAGGCCGCCCTGGCCACCCATTGCCGCATCAATCAGGAAAGCCGGTTTGACCGGAAAAACTATTTTTACCCGGATCTTCCCAAGGGCTACCAGATCTCCCAATATGCCTTGCCCATTGCCGAACACGGGGTCCTTGAAATTGAAACCAGCGTTACGGGTTTGAAAAAATCGGCATCACCCGGATTCATATGGAAGAGGATGCCGGAAAGCTCATTCACGACCCGGCCCGCTCCAGGACCCTGGTGGATTTAAACAGGACCGGGGTCCCCCTCATTGAAATCGTGAGCGACCCGGATATCCGGTCTGCGGAAGAAGCCGGGGCCTATTTAAGAAAACTTCATTCCATCCTCAAATATATTGATGTCTGTGACGGCAATATGGAGGAAGGCAGTTTCCGGTGTGATGCCAATGTCTCCCTGAGGCCCCTGGGCCAATCAGCCTTCGGCACCCGCACCGAGCTTAAAAACCTGAACTCCTTCAAGCATGTCGAAAAAGCCATTGCCCATGAAATCGATCGACAGGCCTATGTTTTGAACGAAGGCAAATCTGTTGTCCAGGAAACCCGGCTCTGGAACCCGGACAAAAACAAAACCGTTTCCATGCGGGGCAAGGAAGAGGCCCATGACTACCGGTATTTCCCGGACCCCGACCTGACTCCCCTCATTGTGGATGAGACCTGGATCAGCGCCGTTGAGAAGGAAATGCCGGAACTGCCGGACCAAAAATTCTCCCGGTTTATCCGCCAATACGGCCTTTCAGTGAGCGATGCCGGGGTTTTGACCTCATCCATTGCCCTGGCTGATTTTTTCGAAACAGCGGCCGCTCCTCTCAAGGATAAAAAACAGGCTGCCAACTGGACCCTGACTACGGTGCTGGCCATGCTCAATGCCAGGGGCATCTCCATTACCGAATCCCCTGTCCCGGCGCAGGCCATGGCCAAATTGCTGCTCCTGCTGGAAGACAGAAAAATCAATGCCACGGCAGCCAAGACCGTCTTTGATCTCATGGTTGAAAACTTGAAAGACCCGGCCCTCATCGTTAAGGAAAAAGGCCTGGAACAGGTTTCCGATGCCTCTGAACTTGAATCCGCGGTCATGGCCGTCATCCATGAAAATCCCGAAGAAGCGACCGCCTATAGGGACGGCAAAACCAAGCTCTTCAGCTTCTTCATGGGCCAGGTCATGAAAAAAACCAAGGGCAAGGCAGATCCAGGCATAGTCAAAGAAATTTTAAACCATAAAATGTAACGGAGTTTTCCTTTGAAAAAAAAATCATTCCTTAATTCAGCGGCCATCCTTCTCATCCTGTCCTTTTCCTGTTTTTCTGCCGCCGCCCTGGCCAAAGAGATCAAATCCATTGCCGTTCTTCCCTTTGAAATGATAGCGCCCGAAGACCTGACCTATATCCGGGACGGTATCATCCAGATGCTTCACACCCGGCTGGTGTGGAAGGATAAGGTCACTGTGGCGGACCAGAATACGGTGGACACCCTGTTGACGGGAATAAAGGACACGGACGCCACCCGCAGGGCTGAAGCCCTGGCAAAATCCACGGGCTCGGATTATGTGCTTACTGGGAGCATCACCCGCTTTGCCGATGCCTTCAGCATTGACGCCAGGATTTACGATATTCAGAAAAAACAGTGGCTGGCCTTTTCCGAACAGTCCGCGGCCATCAATGACCTGATCCCGAAAATGAGCGCCGTATCCGCAAAAATCAATAAAAAGCTTTTGACCGGGAAACCGTCATCTATACAGACCTTGTCCGGGATGAACAGGAAAAATTCGAGCAATTGAAACGGCAGAATCCTGAACGGCTGATGCCGGAGATGCCGGCAGGAGAGCGGGAGAAAAAATCCTCTCTCTGGCGGTTCTGGGAATATTTATAATCCTACGGGAGGGCCCTCTCTATGAAAGCAATAACATACAGCAATGCCAGAAAAAATCTGCGCGCACTTATCCAGAGCGTTTGCAACAATGCAGAACCAACCATTATTGTCGGCAGCCAGAATGAAGAACAGGCGGTGCTTATTTCTCTTGATGATTTTCAGGCCATGGAAGAGACGGCTTATCTGTTAAGCTCACCTGCCAATCGCGCACATCTTGAAAAATCTTTACAGGAAGCTGAAATCGGCAAATTTGTAGAGTTCTCCATAGAGGATCTATGAAAATTCTTTTTACGCAGGAAGCCTGGAAGGATTTCGAATGGTTCCAGAGCAAAGATAAACGCCTGGCAAAAAGAATCAAACAACTTTTGCATGACATCTTATGTGATCCTGAAAATGGCATCGGCAAGCCCGAAAGGTTAAAATTTCAATTATCCGGTTGCTGGTCAAGACGGGTCAACAAAGAACACCGCTTGGTATATAAAATCGAAAACGAGACTATTACCGTCATCAGTTGCCGCTATCATTATCAATAAAATTCTAACACGGATTAATTATATTAAACAATCATAGACAGCGGGGCTCGATTAATTCTCAATAAATTGGCTATCTGTTCAGCACCATGGATACCATAACTGCTGAAACAATAAAGGAGATTGCCGAACAGGCGCTTTCCGAAAAGGAAGGAGAATTTATTATGACACTGGCGGACAAACTTCGCAAAGAAGGTGAGATCAGGGGATTGACCGAAGCCATCGAGCTTGGCATGGTTCTCAGGTTCCCGGGCCAAATCGCTGTGGTCATGGCCGAGGTAAAAAAAATCAACAGCCTTGATGTATTAATAAAAAATCAAGGACGCCATTAAAACGGCAAAAGATGTTTCAGATATCCTGCAACCGATCAAGGGTCTTGGGCTTTAATTCTCGGTGAGGCCGGGCAGATCACCTTTAAACCGCATGCTCTGCGCATTCAGCCAGAAAGGCGGATCTCGAAAGCCCTCTGGCTTTTGCAGCTTTATCTATAAGGGATAGTTTGTATTCCGGGAGGATAATATTGATACGCACCGTTTTAGAAGACAAAAAGGAAAAATCAATATCCGCAAGAACCCAGAACCCGTCCTTTGTGTAAAGATCAGATTTGACCAGGTCTTCAATTTTTGATGCCTGGGGCGGAACCGCTATGTTTTCACCGTCATCATACAGTTCAACAGCCGTCTGGATATTCAGGATAGCTTCATCAAGGGTATCCCCCAAGGAGAAACACCCCGGGATGTCCGGAAGGGTTACCCCATACCCGGTATCCTCATCCTTATGAATGATTACCGGATATTTCATTTTATGGTCTCCTGAAATCTTCGCAGGCTTTGTCCTGAAAGCATGAGCCCCGTCCGGGGTGATCCGGGCGGGGCTCATTGTATAACAATAACTTAAGATACTACTGAATCATATAGTCCTAGAAAGCAAAGGACAGTCTGTGGAAGGCTTCCACGATGGTGTCGGGATCAACGGTGTTGTCGCCGAACTCAACAGTTGCCATACCAATTCCGCCGTCATAGGTCAGACTGGGGGTGATTTTGTAAACAAAACCGCCGGAAAGCTCGAAGATATCTGCATCATCCCAAGCGGCAAGGGTCGTACCAGCAGTAGCACCCTCTCTGTTAACGGTTGCGAAGGCAGCGACTGCACTTAATGACAGTTTGTCATTGACTGCATATTCTCCATACAGACCAAAAAGTGTGCCAGCGCCCATATGCTGTTGAGTTGTTAAGGGATTGCCGTCTTCAATATCAAACAGGTCATCACCAATGATCAACAGGCCTCCGGGAGCAAAATCATCACCCATATCAAATGACACCTGGGCATCTTTATCATATGAGCCATAGGCCACAAAGCCGCCAACCTTAAAGGCATCTATCTGGTACCATACATTACCGTAAGCACCAAACAAGTCAAAATCTTTTGAAATCGTATCTGCGCCGGTATCTGTATTGACATACATAAAATCCGTTTCCCAGCCCAGTTTTCCCATGGTACCTTCAAGGGTAAGTTGAGCGGCAAATTGATCAATATCCATCATTGCAGTATTGGATTGAAGATTTTTATAGGTCAAGAGTGGCTTTATAAAAACATCCCCAACCTTTGTGACAAGTGCCAGGTGGTAGATATCATCATCTTCATCTTCACCCCAGGTTGAATTTCCCTGTTCGCTTGAACCCGTAGCGCCCGCTGAAGCCTGGAGGTTATTATTGGCTGCATGACCTCTTTCAAGAATACCGATAACAGTTCCGATACTTGTCGGTATATGGGTTTTAATTCTATAGGCTTCGGCGGAGGTGCTGGCAAAAGAAGTTCCCCAGGCACCGGCTGGCATAAGACCCACTTGAAGGAGAATCCCGTTGGCGAAGGTTGTCTGGCCCCAGACCTGTTCTACGATGATGTTGTCATCAAAGGTTGCAGTCTGCGTTGCTGGTGAACCGTTTTCCACAGGTGAATTTGCTCCACCCCAATTTTCATCTCTCATCTCAAACCGGGCCGTCACAAAGGTGGTATCATCCATTTTCCATTTCGTATCCACGGAAAGTTCATGATCGTAGTAAGCATAGGATTTATCATGAAGAGGATTCATATCATAGGTAACACCGTCATAATACTGCCCTCTGACATAGTAGGAACCGGTCATGGACAGGTCGCTTGCGGTGGCAATTCCTGCGCCCAGGAAAAGCACTGCAAACATTAAAGCAATTAGTTTTTTCATCTTTTTTTCCTTTACAAAAAAGGGTTTAAAATTCTCCTTGGTCATACTCCTTTTAAATACAACCAAAGAATTCCGTTTTCATGTTCCTTGAAGACCGAATCTGCTGCGCCGAAATCACCTCCCTTGCAGGCATTCAGGCCTTCTAACGGAACATAGGCTCTCTAATATCAACTGTTTTCAGGCCTGTCAAGCATTTTTGCCTTTTTTTCCATCTTTTTTTACATATCATAGGCCACAATCATGCTTTTTGAGTTTTCCGAGGAAAAATTATTGGCGTTTTTAATCAGAGTAATGAGAATCTCGTTTTTCCCGTTATTGTCATAGTCGGTAACGGCCATGTCCGTGACCTGGCCGGGCAGCTTTTTAGGAGAGATCTCCTGCGCTAGGCCCATTTCGCTCCATCTCAGGATCTCTATGCTGCCGCTCTTAAACCGCCGGAGCTGGCCGAAGAACCCGTCGGCGGCGTCCTTATTTTTGATCACAATCACGTCTTGTTTCCCGTCGGCATCCATATCAAACACCAGGCTTCGGGGCTGGAAATAAACCCCCTTCCCAAAAAAACCGTCTCCGGTAACAATATCCCTCTGGATTTTATCGGTTTCCGTATAGGTATAAAACATCCGGGTGCCGCCGTAGCCTTCTTCCCCGGACCATTCCACGGCGCCGGTCTCATTGAAAATGACCAGGCGGCCGATTTTGTTGGTGAACATGGCCCTCCTAACATCCGGCCCAGCAGCTTCTCCCACGGTAAAACTCAAGATGGAAAATCCGTCCGGGACCCGGAGGGTCTCGCCCGGAACAGGGGCATTGTTCTCCCAGTTGACCTTGAACACGTCTTTTCCGGCATAGGGGCCGGTCTTCCGGCTGCTTTTCTGGGCATAGAGGATGTCCCTGCCGTCGTCGGCTTTTACGACTCGCATATACCAGGGCAGGTCCTTGCTCAGGACCTTATAGGCCCCGCTCTCATATTCAAGGATGGAGGAAACAACATCCCCTGTTGAAGGCTGATATCTAGAGACGAAGATCTCGGCGATACCGTTTTGGTTGATGTCCGCCACGTCCACGCCCACGATTTCCGTATGGACGGGGTCATCGATTTTTTGTACGGATACCAGGTGACCGCCGCCATTGTCTTTCAGGATATCGATGGTATGCTTATATACCGTCACCACCTCATTTTTTTTGTCCCCGTCCACATCGCCCGAGGCTATTCCGATAATCTCCCCGTTGGCGGCCAGAAGGGTCCGGTAATTGGTCAGGGGACTCCGGGTATCTTCCCCGGACTTGGTTTCAGTCCTCTGGGCATACTGCTCCTTGGGAAGGATGAGTTCCGGCTCCCGGCCAAAAATTTTTGCATTGATTTCCGTGGCTGCCATGTCCAGTTCCGTAATGACCGCACCGGGCTCCGGGGCCTGTTTGGAAAAGGTCAGGGTGGGTTTTTCTCCTTTGACCGAAACCATGGACAAATCCAGGCTGACGCTGCTGCCGAACTGGGTCATGCTGCCGAAAAGGATATAATCCACCCCAAGACCTGCACCGATGAGTTTGGCCTTGGGTTCATTCAAGGGGCCCTGGGTGGCGGGGGAAGCCTGGGCCTGGGTCAGGGCGCGATCAATGGTTTCCCTGTCCAGGACCTCTACCTTTCCCGGATCCGACAGCCGGGAAAAGA
>JAAUSZ010000269.1 GCA_012031875.1 Desulfobacula sp. | reverse complement strand
TTCCAACCCGGGAACCGGCCGCTCCCGATGAAGCGGAAGTGTTTGACTTTCTTGAAAAACGCAAAAGGCCTCCTGGAAGGGGTGGTGATTACCGGGGGGAGAACCCACGCTTCAGGCGGACCTCCTCCCCTTTTGCCGGAAAATCAAGGACCTGGGCTACCGGCTCAAGCTTGACAGCAACGGCAGCAGGCCTAAAATCCTTGGGCAGATTCTGGAAGAATCCCTGGCGGATTTTATTTCCATGGACATTAAAACCCGCCTGGCGGATTATCCCCTGGTGGTTCCGGGAAAATTTGATGTTTCAGCCATCCGGGACAGCCTCGGGCTGATCATGGAAAAGGCCCCGGACTATGAGTTCCGGACCACCTGCGTCCGGCCCCTGGTCAGCCGGGAAATCATGGAAGATATCGGAAACATGATCCAAGGGGCGAAACATTATATTCTTCAGAAGTGCTCGCGGAAGGTCAGGGTCCTGGACCCGGAATTTTTAACCCAAGACGAACATTTTTTTTCCGAAGACGAGATGCTTGAATTCAAGGGCATCATTGAAAGATTTGGGGTCCGGCAATTGTCCGGTAAAACATGGGCCCGGTAAAAAAGGAAACGTCATGGATTATCCCCTGATCACTGCCTGCATCGACCTTGATGCCTTGGGAAAAATATTCAAGGCCTGAAGGCCTTGATGTCTCCGTCCTGCCGGTTTATGGCCGTTGCCAAGGCCG
Organism: Desulfobacula sp.; assembly: GCA_012031875.1. Taxonomy (GTDB): domain Bacteria; phylum Desulfobacterota; class Desulfobacteria; order Desulfobacterales; family Desulfobacteraceae; genus Desulfobacula. Next base: position 5,071 of record JAAUSZ010000269.1, on the reverse strand, counting down.
ACGGGTATGGCCACGGGGCCGTCCGGACGGCCCAAAAAGCCCTTGAGAGCGGAGCAGGCTGGGTGGGGGTGGCAAGGCTCCATGAAGCGGTGGAACTTCGCCATGCCGGTATCTCCGCACCGATCCTGGTGCTGGGATATATCCATCCCTCCCAGGCGGCTGAGGCCTCGGACCTGGATATCACCGTCACCGTATACGACCTTGAAATGGCGGCCCGGTTATCCTCCCGGGCCAAAACTTTTGCCAAACCCCTACAGGTCCATTTGAAGGTGGATACGGGAATGGGACGGGTGGGCATCATTCTTACGGAAATTCCAAGGGATCAGGATATCCGGAAAAAGGCCGTCCGGGATATCAGGGAAATAAAGAGGCTTCCCGGCCTGGATCTTCAGGGCATCTACACCCATTTTGCCGCCGCGGACAGCCGGGACAAAGCCTATACCCGGCTTCAGATTGAGATCTTTGACACCCTGCTGTCGGATCTGGGCAGGGCCGGGATAAACATTGAACTCCGGCATGCGGCCAATAGCGCCGGCCTCATTGAATTTCCCGAGGCCCACTATGATATGGTCAGGGCCGGCATCTCCATTTACGGGCTCTATCCTTCCAGGGAGGTGGACCGAGCAAGGGTGGAACTCTTTCCGGTCATGACCCTGAAATCCCTTGTGACCTCGGTCCGGAAAGTGCCGAAAGGGTTTTTCGTCAGTTACGGCATCACCCATGAAACCCAAACCGCCACCACCCTTGCCTCGGTGCCCATCGGCTATGCCGACGGGTTTTCAAGGTTGTTTTCATCCAACGGCCGGATGCTTGTCCGCGGCAAAGAGCCCCCATTGTCGGCCGGGTCTGCATGGACCAGACCCTCATTGATGTGGGACATATTCCGGATGTCTCCATCGGGGACGAGGTCATCCTCATGGGGTCCCAGGGCAAGGAAACCCTTGGCGCGGATGAGCTGGCAGACCGGGTCCAAACCATCAGTTACGAGATTGTCTGTGTCCTGATGCCAAGGGTGAAGCGGGTCTATTCAAATTAAGGCGGCCACGGCCTGTTCAACCACCTGTTCCAGGGTCAGCGAGCTGCAATCGATCTTGATATCACAGTATTGATCATACAAGGGGGTTCTTTCCGCATAAAGATCTTCAATGGTTTTTCCGGGTTTGATGGCCACCCCCCGGGAAGTGATGTCGGACAGTCGTTTTAAAAGCCCGGGAAGGTCAATGGAAAGATAGAGGATGGTACAGGTTCGTGAAAGATGATCCATGGCTTTCTTGCCGTAGACCGCGCTTCCGCCCGTGGCAATGACATGGCGGTGGGCGCGGATGCCCGCAATATGCCTTTCCTCGATCTCTAAAAACCGGGACAGCCCTTTGGCGGAGATGATCTCGGCAAGGGTCCGGCCTTCTCCGGACTGAATCAGGTCATCCGAGTCAATGAATTCAAAATTTAGCTTTTCCGCCAGCAATCGTCCGACACTGCTTTTTCCGGCGGCCGGCATGCCGATCAGTGCAATATTTTTGTGGGCAATATTTTTATTGATTTTCATCATAATTTAAATATAATTTTGCAGTATATCTCTTATTTATATCAAAAAATTTGATAAACTTAATATCCTTCTTTTTTTGGATATGCAACAAAAAAAGGGCTCGACAGGTGATGGGGCCCGGTCCGGCCGGGGACAAAAAATAATGCCCCCCTTTTTTTAGCCCTTGACATTGCCGGATAATAAAAGTAGATATTTTGTTTAATTTTAAACAGTTAATATAGGAAATCCAGAGTGGCTTTTACAAAAACAACCATTATTGAAAAAATAGCCGGGAAGAATAATTATACCCCTTCCCAGGCCAAAGACATTATCGAAACCATGCTTGAAATCATCAAAGAAACCCTGACCGCCGGAGAAGATATTATGATTTCAGGTTTCGGGAAATTCCAGGTCAATGAAAAATCGCCGCGCAAAGGAAGAAACCCTGCCACGGGCAAGGACATGATGCTGGGGAAAAGACGGGTGGTCACCTTTAAATGCGCGGGCCGGCTGAGGGATGAAATCAACGGGCAGAAGGACTGAAATGCCTGACCGCTCCAAGGCCTCCGCGATACCCGCCCCAAAAACGGAGATTATCACCATTGTGGGAAAATCCGATTCCGGCAAGACCACCCTTCTGGAGAAGCTGGTCGCGGAGTTGACCCGGCGGGGGTACCGGATCGGGACCGTCAAACATGCCCATGACGGATTTGACATGGACAGGGAAGGCAAGGACAGTTGGCGTCATAAAAAAGCCGGGGCCCACACGGTGCTGGTAATTGCCGATGACAGGATCGCTCTGATCAGGGATGACCGGACCGGCGATCTCGAAAAAATGCGAACCTATCTTTTTGACGTGGATATTATCCTGGCTGAAGGATTCAAAGGGCAGCCCCTTCCCAAAATAGAAATTTTCAGAACAGCCGGCGGACACAAGGCCCCCCTGTGCATGAAAGACAACAGCCTCATCGCCTTTGTCACCGACTCCTCCCATAAACCGGATGTACCGGTATTCGGGCTTGAGGAGGTCGGAAGGCTTGCCGATTTTATCGAAAAAAACCATCTGAGAAAATAAACGGTGGCCGGTAAAAAACCCATCAAAGGACATGGGCTCCTTGCCGTTTTAATCCTCCTGTATGGGTTCATATTCCCGGCCAACTGCCCGGCAGACCAGGCCCCTCCCCCGACCGGGGACTGTATCACAAAATTTGAGACCGGCGCTGTGAACTGGAGTACGGGAGTGGTCACGGCTTCGGGAAAAGCCCTTCCCGCGGATCAGAGCCAATCGTCCAAAGAATCGGTGTCCCTGTCTGCGAGGGCCGAGGCCGCAAAAATATCATAGCGGTCTTAAAACAAATCAAAATCAATAATGAATTGACCGTAAACGACTATGCGTCCGGGAGCCCCGTCATCCTGGCCGGTCTGGAAAAAACAGCCCGGGACGCCGGGATTTCAAAACAGGTTTACACCTCTGCCCTTTCCGTTGAAATTACCATAGAAGCCGGCATGTTCGGCGGATTTTTGCAACTGGTCTTGCCCGAAGACATCCGGCAGATCCCCCGGATCAATCCTGAAATAGATCCGAAAATGATGCCTGCCATTGGAAAAAGCCTTTATTCGGGCCTGGTCATCGATGCTCGGGGGCTTGGCATTGAGCCCGTCCTAAACCCCATCATTGTCAGCGAACAGGGGCACCAGGTCTATTCCTCGGCGTTTGTCTCCAGGGAATTCGCAGTCCAGGAAGGGGTCTGCAAATATGTCTGCAACCTTGACCAGGCGGTCCGGGACAAGAGGATCGGGGACAAGCCGCTGGTCCTGAAGGGCCTCAGAAAAGAAGGCAGCAGGAACGCCACCCTCGTGATCAGCATGTCGGACTATCTTGTCCTGGAAAAAGCAACGGAACGGCATTCCTTTTTAAATGAATGCCGGGTGATTATAGTCCGGGATGAATAAGGGCGTTGTCGATGAGCCTTGTCTTTCCCACCTTTACCGCCAGGGCCAGCAGGACCTCCCCTTCAATCCCCTCAATTTCTTCAAGGGTTTCCGGCCGGCAAAAAGAAATATATTCCACCTTTGTTTCGGGAAAGGAATGGATCAGAGCCTCTATCCTGCTCCTGATGGGTTCTGCCTTCTTTTCCCCCCCTGAAATAAGTTCCCTGGCAAGGTTCAAAGACCTGGACAGGCTCAGGGCCGAGGCCCTCTGGGCTTCCGAAAGATAAGCGTTCCGGGAACTCATGGCCAGGCCGTCCTTTTCCCGGATGATGTCTCCGGCCAGAATCTTGATGTCAAAATCCAGATCCAAAACCAGTTGGCGGATGATCCGGAGCTGCTGATAATCCTTCATGCCGAATACGGCCATGTCCGGCATGATGATATTGAAAAGTTTGGTGACAACCACGGCAACCCCGGCAAAATGAACCGGCCGGAATTTTCCGCATAAATGCCGGGGCAGGGATTGAAGTTTGATTTCCGTCTGAAAATATTCAGGGTACATATCTTGTTTGTGGGGCAGGAACACGGCCGTGACCCCGGCCTTTTCCGCAAGCAGGAGATCATTTTCAATATTGGACGGGTAGGAACTCAGATCCTCGTTGGGCCCGAACTGGGTGGGGTTGACAAAGATACTTAAGACCAGTTCGTCACACAGGGGCCTGCCTTTTTCCATGAGGGACACATGACCCTGGTGAAGATACCCCATGGTGGGAACAAAGCACAGGGTCCTCAATTGTTTTTTCTTGTTTTTCGACCAGGCCTGCATCTCGGCTTTTGTTTTCAGAATTTCCACTATTTTTCCAGCTCCTCTTTTATCGCAATTGCCATATCCAGTATGGTATAAGGTTTTTTAACAATGCCGACCGCGCCTAACCCCTGGGCCGCCGGCATATCATCGGGCCCCAAATACCCGCCGGCCCGGAGGATCTTCTGGTCCGGCCGGAGCCGCTTAATCATCCGGTAAGCCTCAAGACCGGCCATGGAAGAGGCCGCGCCCAGGATGACCAGGTCCGCGGAGGCCTTTTTGATGGCCTCAAGCGCGGCAACCCCGCTATCAACCGCCTTTGCCCGGTATCCCAGATGTTCAAGAAGGGCAAGGGCGGTCGCCTGTTGGTCCTTCAGGTCATCCACCACCAGGATGGTCCGGCCCCTGCCCTTTATCTCGTCGGCATATTCCTTGGGCAGTCCCCGGGATAGGTCCGGCCTCAGGGCCGGGAAAAAAAGCTCAAACCGGTTTCCTTCGGCATCCGAGGTCACACGGATACCCCCCCGGTACTCCCGGACCGCATGCCGGACAAGGGTAAGGCCAAGTCCGGTGCCGCTTTTACCCAATTCCCGGCTGGTGAAAAAAGGCTCAAATATTTTTTTTATATTTCTTTCGTCCATGCCGGGTCCGTTATCGGCCACGGTTAATACGGCATATTCTCCCTGGGGCAGGCCTTCAAGGCCCGGCACGGATGGATCAATAAGGCCGTTGGCCGTGGTGATCATCACGGCCGTCTTTTTTTCCCGAGACTTCTTCCACGCATTCAGGACCAGGTTCATGACGGTTTT
>JAAUSZ010000268.1 GCA_012031875.1 Desulfobacula sp. | reverse complement strand
TGAGACCGGTATTGCGATTTATAAAGCTCAAGGGCATCAATGTTTGAATATCGGTTGAAGTGAGTATGCCCACGTCCGAAAGTTTATCGTAGATGGCGGACAGTGAGAAGACGTACTGCCCTCTATTGCCAACTCAAGAATTCCCAAATTCCTCAGAGCGACAGCAAGAACATCGAGCGCCCAGCCGATGGAGGGCTTCCTGTTTGTGACCGTCCCCGTGAGCGATATGATTTCTTTTGTTGCTTCTATGTCTTGGCTATAATCGGGTTTCGTCTCGAACGATCTCAGAAAACTGTCCAGTCTGAAGTGGTCATCTTTGAGAATAATTGATTCGTTCTTGAGATGTTGCAGAAACAACGAGCCATGTCTATCCATATGAAAAAGTCTCTCCCAAGTATATGCAGCGCAAGAGAACCCGAGAGAATGAAGGGTTTTGTTAGCGAAAGATAATACTTCAGAATCAGAATCAACTATCAGTATATCTGAATCGCTGATTATGTCTGAATCACCTCTGCGCACGACCCGTATAATGCAATTGATTCAACTTTCAGAACATCTGAAATCATTTGAGCACCCTTTTTACCACAATGCTGGCCAAGAGGCTTAACCACAAAAGACCTGCAAGTGCCTCAAGGCTCGCCGCAAACATCCCAGCGGTTGTGTTTGGTGTAATGTCACCATATCCAAGAGTAGTCATGGTGACTATAGAGTAGTAGAAAGACATAACCCATGACCCTAATCGATCCACAGGCATAGCCTTGCTCATCCCAAAATGAGGCCAGAAAAGGTAATTGGCTGAGGTTATGAAAAACAAAAGAATGACGGTGAGGCGAAAAAAGGGAAAGAGACGAATACCGTATCCCGCCATGACGTCATAGAGAAAACTCGGAAGCCACTTCCGAAAATATTCCCAGAACCCTATATTTTTACAGGAGAAATCATACGCGTGTTGGTAACGCAACCATTTATTGAATAAGTACCTCGCCGTCTGCGCATACTCAGGTTGCTGACATTTAACACTGTTTTCTAAAAGCTGCTGGAACAACCAAACACCTATATTGCTATGTTTCTTGGGGTCCAACTTATTCTCAAAGATTTTAGGGCAATGTAAGTTTTTTCAAATGAAGCCTTGTAAGGATTACAGCCTTCGAACTGGCAGTCATGAAACTCGCATAAGATAAATTTGGTCCCAATAAAAAGGCAGTCAACAAATTTGCATTTTTTGAATTCAATGCTTGTAAAATCGGTCTTTGAAAAACTCACATTTGTGAAAGTCTTGTGATTCAGTCTGTTTTGCGGTCTTTTAGGTGCAAAGGTTTCCGGCTCGTATAGAATATCCTTTATGGAATCAGCGTGCCGTATCAGTTCCAGTAATTCGTCCTCGGTTTTTACAACCTTGAAGTCAGAATTAAGCTTGAAAAAATCTTTCAGCACTCACTCCATCCTTTTATTATGTATTTCGACTGGCCAACTATTTATTATCAGGTCAAAGCCTATCGCCGGACATCGGGTTCAAATTGAGTATTCCAAGCCCAGAGGCGCAGAAGTCCGGTTTCTGAATCCATATCAGCGTTATCTTTGCTTGTAAATATTTTTGGGATTAATTTTTGTAATTAAAATAACGGATACCGGTGGAATCCGGTGAGCGGCCCTCCTTGGCTTTTGTCCTTAAACAGGCGGCTTGAAATTCTTTTTTTAAACCCTTATGATAGAATGAAATTAAAAACAAAACCCCCTTCAAGGGATGATACGGGTCCGGCAGTTTTAAGAAAACCGGGTATCCCCTGTATTAAAGGAGATGAGTATGGAAATGGGCGGAACAAACAGCGGTGCATCCACCTATGCCATGAAAAAGGCCATGGAAATGCCAAAACTCCTGCTCAGCCTGGTTGAGCAAACCGCCGGGCTGCAAAAACAACCCCCCGTGGTTCAGCCTGCGGCTCAGCCCGTTGATCTCGAAGCAATGTCAGGCAAGGGCGGGATCATCAATCTGACCATATAATCTTATTTTCCCGTAGCCCTCCCTGTTTTCATGACGGCTGGATACCCCTGCCGTCGACCCCTGCCGGGACCCCGGCTTTCCGAATCTTGATATTGCCCCGGTTTGATGGTATGATCCCTCGGTTTTTATGGAAAATAATGCAATTGGAATGGAACCCCGGTGATCAAAAAGGATAAATTTACATTCAGATGCCAGGCCTGCGGGGGCCAGGCCCCCAAATGGATGGGCCGGTGCCCGGAGTGCGGGGAATGGGACACCCTTGTCGAAGAGCGCATCCTTTCCGGCACGTCCAAAAAACAGGGTCATGCCCTGGTGGCGGAACCGGTTCTCATGGACTCTGTTTCCGTGGAGGACACCGACCGGATCAAGACGGGAGTGGGGGAATTCGACCGGGTCCTGGGCGGCGGGATAGTGGACGGGTCCGTGATCCTCATCGGCGGTGATCCCGGCATCGGGAAATCCACCCTCATGCTCCAGGTCCTGTCCCGGCTATCGGGAACGGGTAAAAAATGCCTCTACGTGTCCGGGGAAGAATCGGTCCGCCAGATTTCCATGCGGGGGAAGCGGCTGGATTCCGGTGGAAATCAAATGTACGTGGTGTCGGAAACGGATCTTCATTCCATCCTGGCCATGGTGGAGGGCCAAAAATACGAGGCCCTGGTCATTGATTCCATCCAGACCATATTTCACCCGGATGTGGCGTCCACGCCGGGGAGTGTGACCCAGATCCGGGAAGCGGCCATGCAGTTCATGAAACTGGCCAAGACCACGGGCATCCCGGTGTTTCTCATCGGCCATGTCACCAAGGTAGGGGCCATTGCAGGACCCAAGATCATGGAGCATATGGTGGATACGGTCCTGTATTTTGAAGGGGACAAAAGCCATGTGTTCCGGATTTTAAGGGCCGTCAAAAACCGGTTCGGCCCCACCAACGAGATCGGCGTATTCGAGATGAACGAAAAGGGGCTCACCGAGGTTCCCAATCCCTCGGCGGTCTTTTTATCGGAACGGTCCACCCTTTCGCCCGGCTCCGTGGTCACGGCCTGCATGGAAGGGTCCAGGCCCATCCTGGTGGAGATCCAGGGCCTGGTGTCCACTTCCGGTTTCGGGACCCCCCGGCGCACCATTCTGGGGCTGGACCACCACCGGGTGTCTCTGATTGTGGCCGTCATGGAAAAACGGCTGGGCATGAATCTTTCAGGCCTGGATATTTTCATGAATGTCACGGGCGGGGTGAAAATCGTGGAGCCATCGGCGGATCTGGCCATTGCCGCGGCCCTGGCCTCCAGCTTTCTGGACAAACCCGTGGAAAACAAGACCACCCTGACGGGAGAGATCGGCCTCACCGGGGAAATCCGGGCGGTGGGCCATATCCAGGCCCGCATCAGGGAGGCCTCAAAAATGGGATTTTCCCGGTGCCTGGTTCCCGGCTCCACGGTGAAACAGCTTTCAAAGATCAAAGGCATGAGTTTTGAAAGCATCCGTTATCTGAAAGACGCCATGGACGTATTGTTCTAAGGGCAGAGACAAATATGAAAACCAATCCGAAAAACCAGTGGGAAGATCATTTGACCCGGCGCGCCCGGGCGGAAAATTATCCGGCCCGGTCCGTGTATAAGCTTGAGGAAATCCAGAATAAATTCAAAATCATGAAGAAGAACGACCAGGTGCTGGACCTGGGCTGCGCCCCGGGCTCCTGGCTCTTGTACGCAGCCAAAACCGTGGGGGCCGGGGGCCGGGTCCTGGGCCTGGATCTGAGTCCCGTGGACATCCGCCTGCCGGAAAATGCGGAGGCCGTGCAGGAGAATGTGCTGAACCTCGAAAACTCAGGGCTTGTGGATGACCATACCCGGTTTAATGTGGTCCTGAGTGATATGGCCCCGTCCACCAGCGGAAGAAAGGATGTGGATGCCGTAAAATCCTATGAACTCTGCTGCATGGCCTTTGCGGCGGCGGAAAAATATCTTTCCCCCCAGGGCCATTTTGTCTGTAAAATCTTCCAGGGAAACGAGTTCGCGGAATTTCAGAAAAAGGTCAGATCCGCATTTAAAGAGAGCAAAATATTTAAACCCGACAGTTGCAGAAAACAAAGCAAAGAAATATATATAATAGCAAAATTCAAGAACTAACTGAGGAGGATTCATGTCAGGACATAGCAAGTGGTCGACCATTAAACATAAAAAAGGGGCTGCCGACGCCAAGCGGGGTAAGATCTTTACCAAACTGATCAAGGAGATTACCGTGGCGGCCCGCATGGGCGGCGGTGATCCTGAAGCCAATTCAAGGCTCAGACATGCATTGATCAATGCCAGAACCCAGAACATGCCCAAGGATACCTATGAAAGGGCCATTAAAAAGGGGACCGGCGATCTTGAGGGGGTCAATTACGAAGAGATCGTGTATGAAGGGTACGGGCCCGGCGGGGTGGCGGTTCTGGTGGAATGCCTGACGGACAATAGAAACAGGACCATCGCGGATGTCCGCCATGCCTTCGGCAAGGCCGGGGGGAATGTGGGCACCAGCGGATGCGTGGCCTGGATGTTTGATAAAAAAGGCCTCATCACCGTCAGTAAAAAGGATGCCACCGAGGAAACCCTGATGGAGGTGGCCCTGGAGGCAGGGGCCGAGGATATCAAGGATGAGGACGACTGCTTTGACATCATCATGGATCCGGCAGACTTTGATGCGGTCAAGGATGCCATTGACGCGGCCAATATCAAATTTGAAGCCGCGGAAATCACCATGATTCCCCAGACCCTGAACGAGCTGAAAGGCGAAGAGGCAGGGCAGATGATCAAATTTATGGATGTCTTGGATGATCTGGACGATGTCCAGAAATTTTATTCCAATGCCGATATCTCCGACGAAACCCTGGATGCCTTATCCTGACCTGACATTGAAAAAATAGACGACAGGGGCTTTGATCCGATCCAAGGCCCCTGTTTTTATTTTGTCCCTCTTGATGGGGTTTCCTGTAAACTCCGGTTTAAAGCTCAACCATTCTTTGAACGGCGCCCAGGGCCTTTTTGCGGATATCCTCGGCCACGGTGATCCGGCCCGACAGGGTTTCCAGGCAGTCAAGAAGATTCGCCAGGGTGATTTTCTTCATATCCGGGCAGACCATTTTTTCTGATGCCGGGTGGAATTTTTTCTTTGGATGGGCCTTTGAAATGGGGTAGAGCAGCCCGTTTTCCGTGCCCAGGATAAATTCGGCATGGGCCGATTCCCCGGCAAACCGGATCATGCCCGAGGTGGATTGGATTTCATCGGCCAGGGCCAGCACCTCGGGCGGGCATTCGGGGTGGGCCATGAATAGGGCGTCCGGGTGGGCCTTTTTTGCTTTGATGACATCCTCTGCCGTCAAGGTATTGTGAAAGGGGCAGAAGCCTTCCCAGAGATGGATAATTTTAGAGGTCCGGGAAGCGGCATACCGGGCCAGGTTTTTATCCGGGGTCATGAGGATTTCATCGGCCCTGATGCTTTCCACCACCTTGAGGACATTGGCGGAGGTGCAGCAGATATCGGATTCCGCCTTGACCACCGCGGAGGAATTCACATAGGTGATCACCGGAATCCCGCCGAGTTCCTTTTTTCTTTTTTTCAGGGCCGCGGGGTCAACCATGTCGGCCATGGGGCATCCCGCGTCCGGGGACGGAAGGAGGACGGTTTTGTCCGGGGACAGAATAAAGGCGGTTTCAGCCATGAAATGGACCCCGCAGAACACAATGATATCGGCCGGGGTCTGGGAGGCCTTGATGCTCAGCTCCAGGGAATCTCCGCAAAGATCGGCAATGTCCTGGATTTCCGGGGCTG
>JAAUSZ010000059.1 GCA_012031875.1 Desulfobacula sp. | reverse complement strand
AAACCCGGGACAAAAATGTCGCGGCCAGTTTTATGGCGCCCATTCATCCGGCCGACTCATCAGCGCCGAAGCCATCCCGGTCCTTGACCCGGAGCGCAAGATGACGGGATTCATCCTTGCCTTTCAGGATGTTACCGATGAAATCAACCTCTATGATTTGACCCATGAAAAACTCATCACCCTGAAAACCGGCCTGGAAACCCAGGTTCAACAAATCAGGGAAATGGTCGCCGGCCCCTGCCCCCGTGATACTCCCGTCATTCAGCAGGAATTGCTTAAGGCCGTTGACCTCTGGCCCCGTCAATATGAAGAGGTATCGGAAACCCTTCTTGAGGCCGTATCCACCCGGCTGCCCCTGACCCGGCATCTGTTAAGGGACTTTCTTTCCGGCGCGAAACAAAAGGCAAAAGCCCTTCATGATATTTGTCTGAATCTCTCTCTCGCCGATGAAGAATCCTATCTCTTGGCCGATACCTATTCATTTACCGCGGCCTTGATCTTCCTTTTGAAGACCCTTTCGGAAATGACCGGGGAACGCGAATTTAATCTTTCTTTGATCGAAAGAAAGGGAATTCTTGTTTTTGATTTCTCCTGGGAGGCTCCCTTACTCCCAAAAACTCAGATTGAACAGCTCATGCAAAAAAGGATCAATTCCCTGCCCAGTCTTTTTTATGTTCTGAGGCAGAACAAAGCCTCCTTTGAAGTGGTCTGTGACAGCCATGAAAAATCCTCCCGGATCCATATCAGGGCCAGGGCCGGGTCAAGGACCCAGGTCAGGGAAAAACACCAGGCCCCGGTGATTACCGGCAGCAGGCCTGAATTTTATGATCTGGACCTGTTCAGAAGCGGGGAAGAAGACAATGACCTGTTCAATACAGACCTAAAGAATATTACCTATACGGTTTTTGATACGGAAACCACGGGTCTGAACCCGGAGGGCGGGGATGAAATCGTATCCCTGGCCGCGGTCCGGATCGTCAACAACCGGATTGTTTACCAGGATATATTTGAAGAGCTGGTGGACCCCAAAAGGGATATTCCCATGGAATCTTACCGGATTCACGGCATTAATTACGAGATGGTGTCCGGGAAAAAAGATATCAACATCATCCTGCCGGCCTTCCGGGACTATGCTGCAGAAACGGTTCTTTTGGGCCATAATATTGCCTTTGACCTGAAAATGTTCAAGGTCAAGGAAAAGCAGACCCGCGTCAGGCTCCTGAACCCGGTCCTGGACACCCTGCTGTTGTCGGCCGTCCTTCACCCCGTCCATGCCAGCCATGATATGGAAAGTATCGCCGGGCGCCTGGGAGTGAATATTATCGGCCGGCATACGGCCCTGGGAGATGCCATTGCCACCGCGGAAATATTTTTAAAACTGATCCCTCTGCTGAACAGCAACGGGGTCCTGACCTTGCGGGATGCGGTCAAAGCGTCTAAAAAATCCTATTATGCTCGGTTGAAATATTAAGGAGACCCAAATGCAAAGCCCCCTTCTGAAACTTCTTGCCCCCTGTTCCATTGCCGCGGCCATTGTCCTGTTCTGTATCGTTTTCGGCGGATACACCAGTTTTTACAGGTCCCAGAACCGTATTGAAGCTTCAAAAACAGCCCTTGCGGAATCCTGCCGGGAAAGGCGCTTATTATTGCCTGAACTTTCGGATTTCATCGAAAGGGTGAATCCGGACACGCCGGCCCCCATGGACCCATCCCTGGAAAAAGCCGATACGATTTTAAGAGACATCCTTTTGCAGGAAGGCCCCCTTAAAGAAGAAACGACAAGGCAATTTGAAAGCTCTCAAACGGATCTGACACTGCGGATAAAAGAAATCCTGGCCCGGTTTGAAAATGTTGCCGACCCGAAAAGCATGGAAGGCTTTGAACCCCTGAAGCAAAAAATATATAAGTCCCAGGATGCCCTCTATGTGGCCGTTGACAGATATAACTATGAAGTCTGTTATTTTAACGGGAGAATCAAAAGCTTTCCGGTTTCTCTCATTGCAAAACTGTTCGGATTTCATAAAATCATCTACCATCCTTTTCCGGCCAGGCCTTTCTGCCGGCGAGGAAGGCCTTTGAGCCATGAATCAGGGGAATCCGGAATATGACTTTATTTCAAAAAAAATCACAACTTTTCCCGTTTTGCACCCTTCCCAAAAAGGAAGAAAAAAAGATATTGGATGTCTTTTCCTATGAAAAATTTCCAAAGGATACGGTGATCCTGGAGCAGGAACTGACCCGGGTTGAAAAATTCTATACCCTTTCCAGCGGTTCGGCCCATTATTATTTTGAAGACCGGAATACAAAAATCCTGAACGGAGAGCTGGCCTTGGGGGATAATTTCGGCGGGATTTCCCTTCTCTATAATGAGGGGATCTGTATCCGGTCCCTGGCGGTCCGGGAAGATTCTGTTTTTCTTGCCCTGGATGCGGATATATTCCTGGGCCTGTGCCGGGATCATTCTGAATTTCAGGAGTATTTTACCAATGAATTCGGAAAATGCATGCTGAACAAGGCCTTTGCCGGGATCATGGCCCGGCAGATTCGGGATAAGGAATTCAGCCTGCCTTTTTTTAACCGCCCCATATCTTCGGTTTTCCGGCCCAATATTTCCACCTGTTCCCGGGAAACACCCATTGAAGAGGCGGCCCTTAAAATGAGCCGGAACAATGCCGGCGCCATCCTGGTCAAAAATAAGGGACAAACCATTGAAGGCATTGTCACGGACGCGGATTTAAAACACAAGGTGGCCACAGGGCTTCACCAGCCTTCGGAACCGGTGTCGGCCATCATGTCCTCTCCCCTGATTTCCATTTCCGCCGATTCCCAGGTCTTTGAGGCCTTTCTCGCCATGCACCGCCATGACAAGCGACATATCCCGGTGTTCAGCCAATCCGGCGATATCACGGGGATCATCAGCCAGAAGGACCTGATTTCGGCCCAGACGGAATCCGCGTATCTGTTGATCAAAACCGCCATGTCCGCCCGTTCGGTAAAAGAAATCGAAAACATTCATTCCAAACTTGAAAAAATGCTCTTTGACCCCCTGAGAAACGGGGCCAACCCGGAATACATCACCCGGCTCATCTCTGCGTGTTCGGATGCCGTCATCAACCGCATCATTCATTTTCCCTGGAAAAGGCAGGGCCCCCGCCCTGCCGATTTTCCTTCCTGACCATGGGATCCGAAGGCCGGGAAGAGCAGACCCTGATATCGGACCAGGACAATGCCATTGTCTATGAAGACACAAAAGATCCTGAAAAAACAAAGGCGTATTTTGACGGGCTGGCCGTTTTGATTTGCGACCAGCTCGACATGGCCGGATACAGTTTCTGCAAAGGCGGAAACATGGCTAAAAACCCGAAATGGTGCCAGCCCCTGTCCCAGTGGAAAACCTATTTCAATACCTGGATCAGGACTTCAAACCCGGAAAATCTACTGTATTCCAGCATCTTTTTTGATTTCAGGGGAACCTATGGCGACGCCGCCCTTTCCGATGAATTAAAACGCTTTCTGCTGGACGGGATTAAAGGCTGGTCCGGATTCTTAAGGCATCTGGCGGAAAATGCCCTTTATTACAAGCCGCCCATCGGTATTTTCGGCAAGCTCCGGGTTGAAACCGAGGGGGACGAAAAAGGCTCCCTGGATCTGAAAAGCGCGATGCTGCCCATTATTGATTTTGTCAGAATTTATGCCCTTCAGAAAGGGATTTCCCAGACCAACACCCTGACCCGGCTTTTCAGGCTTTATACCCGCCATGCCCTGACCGGCAAGGAATATATGGATATCGCCCGGGGCTATAATTATATGATGCAGCTTCGATTCATGCGGCAGATCACCACCATCATGGATGAACAAAAAAAACCGGATAATTTTATCAACCCCCGGAACCTTTCCTCCATTGATCATATCCTTTTAAAAGAAATCTTCCGATTGATTGAAAAGCTTCAACAAAGGCTCGGCCTTGAATTCACAGGGAATATCTAAGATGAAAGCGAATATTAACTTAAAAAACAGGAGGTTCGTATGAAACGGAAAACAGGCAGTATTTTCTCATGGATGGTGGGGCTGATTCTGGCGGTGATGGTGCAGAACGCCTTTGCAGCAGACAAAACCGTTGAATTTACCTCAGTGGATGAAGGCGGCGTGATTTCCATTTATCCGGACGCGTTTCCCGTTGAACGGACCCTCAAAGGCAGGGTCAAGGGATTCAGCAAGGCTGAAATCGTGGATCTGGGACTGACCGTTGATGTTCTTGTGCTTGATGTTCCCCATGGACCCGAACCGGTTGAGAAAAACGGTAAATGGAAAATTAAAGTAACTCTCAAGGATGCAGATCTTGTTTTAAAAGCCGTCATAAAAGACAAAACCGGCAAAGAACTTGCCGCTACCTCCATTAAGGCCACTGCTTCGGGGGAATTCTAGGGTACAGGCTCCCGCCCTTAGGGACGGGAGCTTTTTTCCCCGCCTATGGTCTCCGCCACTCAAACCGGCCTGAATTTATGCCCCGGAATTGACAATGGAACATTAATTTAATATTCTCATGGCATCAAATCCTTAAAACATCATCTTCATTTTTTTCGGAGACCCTATGAATACTGTTGATAAAACCACCAAAAAGGAAGGCCCGCTTCTCTTTGCCGAAGAATCTCAGCCGCCCCTGGGGCAAATCGGAAATAAAAACCCCGGATTCAAGCTTTTGATTGTGGATGATGAAAATGAAATCCATGTCATGACAAAGCTTGTTCTATCGGATTATTCCTATAAAGGGTCCTCTTTGGAATTTCTATCCGCCTTTTCCGCAAAAGAGGCCAAACAACTGATCAAGGACCACCCGGATGCCGCCTGCATCCTCCTGGATGTGGTCATGGAAACCCAAGAGGCCGGGCTTGATGTGGTGCGTTTTATCCGGGAAGAAGAAAAAAAACGACAAACTTAGAATCATCCTCAGAACCGGACAACCCGGCAAGGCCCCTGAAAAAAAAATCATCCTGAACTACGATATCAACGATTATAAAGAGAAAACCGAACTTACCACTCAAAAACTGTTTACCACCATCACAACGGCTTTACGGTCCTATACCCATCTGGTGGAGCTTGAGAAAAAGACAAAAGAAATTGCAGATAAAAATTTGAGGCTGAATGAAGAGATCGCCAGAAGAATCGTAGCCGAATCCAACCTGACCAAATATAACCGAAGCCTTGAAAAAATGATCGACAGTAAAAGCACCCGGCTGAAAACAGCCCTCGCCGCATTGAAAATAAAGGAAAAAGAACTGGTGGAAGCCCATAAATCAGCAGCCGTGTGCGATATCTCCTCGGTCAACCTTACCCGGATGGATGCCTCCGGGGACCGGGTGAAAGGAAACCTGGGCCTCATGGACAGGTACAGGGCCGATATGACCCTTTTGCTTGAAAAATACGAAATCCTGCAAAGTTTGATCTCTCCGCCTTCAAGAGGGTCGTCCGCACCGGACCGTAAAACCGCGGGCGCACTGAAGAATATCGACCAGCTTAAACAGGAAATCGATTTCAATGGAATACTGATAAGCTACCCGGAAATCATAAAGGATTCAGCAGAGGGGATAGAACAGATTTCAAAGGCTGTAAAAGATATCCAGTGTTTTATGGCCATCAAAGATGAACCCCTTGAAAAAACAGATATCAACAGTCTTTTAAAAACCGTGGGTTCTGAACTAAAAGAGGCTTACAGCCCAAAGATAGGCCTTCAGACGGACTTTGCCGTTATCCCGGAAATCAGGATAGCAAAAGAGAACATTAAAAAAGCCTTCCGTGAAATTATTAAAAACGCGTTTGAGGCCATCTCCTCTAAAGGCATTGTCTCGGTTTCAACCGCTTGTGACGATGCCGGGATCACCATTCTTATCAGCGATATCGGGCATGGAATCGCACCGGAGCATATGGACCGGATTTTCAAACCCTATTTTTCCGTTCACAAACCCCATGGCAGCGGCCTGGGCCTTTGCTTTGCCAGAAGCGCGGTTTTAAGCTGCAACGGCACATTCCAACTGACAAGCACAAAAAATGAAGGCACCAATGTGGCCATCACCTTTCCCGTCGAAACTGCAGGCGAATTCTAGGCCCGGCTCAGAGTCTGAATTCTTCCCCGCAGTGGTCGCAGAGGGAAGTCGCCGGGACCTGTCTGCAATGGAGGCATTTATCTACTAGATACCGGTCCCTGCCTTGCAGTTGACCGCAATCGGGGCAAGACCAGTTTTTTTGGGTCGGCAGGATCTTGTGACAGTGGGGGCATTTGATGGGAAATTTCCTGAACATGAAAAACAGGCCCATGGCAACAATCAAAAATGGACCCATCAGTTGAAACTCGGGGCTTTTGGCAAATTCGTCAAATTCTCTGGACCCGCTTAGAATCACATAGAGCAGAAAAGCGATGGCGGTAATGGCCAGAAATTTAAACCGGAAATGAAAAAACACACTTGGCAAAGGCTTCTCCTCCATGGTCCTGTCCTCCCTGTTTCTATTTTAAGATAAAATTCACCCTTCCGGCCTGATCGGTCTTTTCTGTTTCAACAGCCATGGGCTCAACCAGAAAAATTCTTTCCTTTTCAACCTTTCCCGTGGAAAGAATATAGGCCTTTGCGTTTTCCGCCCGGCTCACAGCCAGGGCCCGGAGGTCGTTTTCATCCACTAGGATGTGGGTGATCAAAAGTTTCTTTTTTTCTTCAAGATTTAACTTCTTTTTCCCGCCCTTTTCATCCCTGGGTTTGGGAAATTCCGCCTTATCATACACCTTTTCAATATATTTTTCCTTTTCTTCCGCGGTCAGGGGTTCCTCCGGTGGTTTGGGTGAAGACAGGGAATACCATGTTTTTTGTGACCGTTCTGCTTTTAGCATCTCTTCAAACCGCTTTTCCCGGACGCCTTCGGCATCCCGGATGGAATTATACACTCCCTGGATTTCAAGTCTGACAGACGGTTTTTCACTGAGGACCCCGGCCAGTTTGTCCATTTTTTCGTGATCGCTTTCCCTGATCCGCCCGTCCCCGAATTCAAACTCGGCAAAACCAAGCTCCTCCCCTCCCCCGAACAGAGAGCCGATAATGGAAAAAGGAGAGGTAATGACTTTCAGGATCATGTTTCCGATCATTTTCAAAATGATCGGGCCCAGCCTGAATTCAGGGTCATCCAGCCGGCCTTCCACGGGAATATCAAGATCGATCTGACCGGCCCGGTTTTTCAAAAGAGAGATGGCAAGCCCGACGGGCAGGGAGGTGGCATGCTCACTGTCCACCTTTTCACCCAGCTCAAAATTATCAAACCGGGCCCGGTTCTCGGATTTTAAAACATTGCCGTCAACCATGTATTTGAGATCCAGGATCAGCTTTCCCTTTTCAATTTTATACCCCAGATACTTGGATGCATAAGGGGTAAGATTGGACAGCTCAATATCTTTAAAGGACAGGTTGATTTCGGCAAATTTCTTTTCCGCCAAAGGGTTAATGGTCCCCAGGATTTCAAGGGGCGAAGAAGACCCGTGAACCCCCTGCAGATGAAGCTTGGCCCGGGATTGTTCTTCCGATGAAAGTCCGGCCAGGGAACCCGCGATCTCTTTCATATCCGCCTTGTAATTGGGTTTGGTCAGATAATCTGAAAAATCGATATTTCCGCCTTGCAGGGTAATCTTTTCAATATTGATCCTGGGTTTGGTTTCAGCGGACGGCTTTACCGGCGGCGGACTTGCATCCTTGGCCGTGTCCTCGGGGGCCTCGGATTTAAAAATCGAGGACAGGTTGAGTTCTCCGGATGGGCTTACCAGAATCCTGGAATAAAAATCCGTGAGGGAGATTTCCCCGGCAGTCACCTCCACCGGAAAAACCGAGATGTCCAGCCCGGTCAGAAAAAGAGACTTGCATTTGAAAAAATCCTCTTTTAGTTTTTTATCACGGCTTGAAAAGCCTGTGACAGAAGTTTCTCCCGCAAAATGAAAAATTCTACCGGACTTTTCTTTCATATCTGCCAGGAGCCTTCCCTTTAAATTGATATTTCCGTCCGTGACAAGGATCTTCACGGCATCTCCGAAATAGGGCTGAAGGGTCTGGATATCGATTTTTTCAAGCAGGATATCCAGGTCCGCCGTTTGAGCGAAAGGGGTGAGGTCACCGGAGATTTCTATTTTTCCGTTCCTGCCCCAGGTCATCCGGGTATGGAGGTTGCCCTTTTCCTTGCCTATATTCCGGAATGCCTCGGCTTTCACGGAAATATCCGAAAGTTCCAGGCTCACAGGATCAGCAGGGCCAGATCCTTGAACAGAAGATTGAACCCGGCCGCATCAAAGGCATTCAAGGTGACGGACCACGGACTATCAGGCTGAGAGCCGGGCGTATCTGACGGCTTGCCGGTCTTGCCGGAAGATTGTGGGACTGTTTTTTGGGCTTTCTCATCCGGCATAAACGCTTCCGCAATATTGATCCGGCCCTGCTTATCCCTTTTAACCAGGATTTTCCCGCTTTGGGCGGTAACCGCGCCGGTGGCCAGGGTTCGATTCCCCATATCAAGGGTTGATCCCGATATTCTGAATTCCGGGATATGGATGATTTCTTCCTTGGCTTTGCGGTCCATCACACCCAGGCCATGAATTGAAAATTCCGGACTCGTGACCATCATCCGGTTTTCATCCTTTGACAGGTCAAAGTCAAGGGCAAGAGCCAAGACCCCGTCCCGGACATCAAAATTGACGAGGCGTTCATAATAGGGGGCATAGCGGTTCATCATAAAATTTTCCAGGCTGAGGCTGCCTTTGGCCTTGGCCGGCCCGGTCTGGAACTCTCCCTTGGAATCAAGGCGCTCACCGGCAAGGGTTTTAACATTCACCTGGAATTCTCCGGACAGGGCCTCCCCCGCCTTTAACCGGGTCACGGTCAGGTTTAACGGGGAGAGGGTGGTGCCAAAAGGCATCTTATTTGACTCATCCTTGAATGCAATCACGGCCTCTTTGATCTCAAGATCGTCCAGGGAAAGGGCAAAGGGCTGCCCTTTTTTATTCTCTTCCGCCGGGGAAGGTTTGGGGATATAGGCCAAAAGAGTCAGATCACCGTTCTTATCCCGCTCCAGATTCAATTTTGGCGAGGACAGCAACATTTTTGAAATATTCAATTGACCTGAAAGAATGTCTGAATCTGAAATATCCATGGAAAGCGAGGGAAAGCTCAGTATTTTTTCATCCCCGGTTCCTGTGACGTCAACATCGTCTGCATCGACCTTACCGCCCATCACAAGGGACGGCTTTGAATCTTTTTGCGCGATCTCTGCATGGAGGTCCAGGCCCAGGTTAAAACTCGTCACCTGAAGATTTTCAGGCAGGGGCAGATAGGCCAGATACCGGGTCATATCCACATCTGAAGCCTTAAGAACCGCCTTTGTCGCGAGATCTTCGGAAAAAGGGGTGGAATCAAGATGGAGCCCGCATTTTGCCCCATTAAAAACAAACTGAATCTCACTCTTTGCCGGATGAGCGATATCCTTTTGCCTGCTGCTTAAAAACGGCAACGATAAAGAGAATTCCCTTACCTCATGGGTAAGGTTTGCTTTTTTGTCTTCAAAATCAATTTCACCTCCCATGATTTGAACATTATTCAATACAAACCCGAATACCTCTTTTTTGTCTTCATCCTTGGTAGCGGCCTGATCTTCCCGCTCGGGGAATTGTTTTTTTCATCAGGTCTGAAAAATTAAAGGAGCCGTCCGGGTTTTGAATAATCTTGATACGGGGTGTTTCCAGGGTGAGTTCTGAAACAGAGGGAGTCAGGATGAATAAAGACCACGCGCTCAGGTTAATGAAAATCCTATTGGCGGAAACAACCCCCTCCCCGGTTTGATCCGTGATTTTCAGGCCGTTTATTCCAGCAGCCAGGGAAAAGGGATTAACCGACATGCTTTCAATGGCAACCTCCCGGTTCAGGGTCTCTGCCAGTTTTTCCCGGATGATCTTCTTTCCCAGGGCAGGAACAAGAAAAAAGCCGATCAGTGCATATAAAACCATGACCGCACCTGAAATCGCCAGTATTTTTTTTGAACGGGTTGATTTGATGTTCATGCTTCCTCCGTTTAGATTATCCCAAAAAGCGGACCGCCCTTTTTCCCCATTTCCCCGACCCTTGCCTGGACCTTTGGATCCCGCTCTAACACCCCTGCATGGAAGGGTTTGATCCGGGCATCAATGATGAGGGGTTCCTTGCATCCCCAATGCTTGAACCGGGTTTTTTCATCCACCCCGTAAATGTCATGGGAGGGGTTTGATCTTAAAAAGGTCACCCATAGAAAATTCGAAAACGAGGCGCAGGCAAAGTCCGTATCATCCACCACCACAAACAGGGGGAGGGATGAAAGCCCGCCTTTCCCTAGTAAATGCGCTTTCAGACGGTTGATTTCAATTTTCCCTTTGGCATAGGTGGTAAAGACCGGTCCCCGGACAAGGGCCATGCCGGGTGCGGTAATTCTTGGCCCTGAAAATCCGTCCGGAAGGGAAAAACCCTTGGGGAAAGGCAGGGCTTAGGCTTCGTCTTTTGGCCCCGGCCGCAGCCAGGATGAGTTTGGAGCCCTGGTTGATGTTTTGCGTCGAATAGTCCAGGGTATCCATGGAGGTTTCCGTGAAAAAATGAAGGTCCGAGGAAAAATCAAGCCTCTCCAGCATATGGATCAAAAAGGCCCTTGTATCTTTTACATCAAGAGACGGATGGTCCTCATGGGCGCAGATCCACAGATATTTGGCCAGGGAGAGCTGGCCTGTGCCCAGCACCCGGGCCGCATGGGTCAGAAGTTCCCGGGGCCGCCGCTTTTCATAGGGCAGATACCGCTCATGGGCCTTCACCAGCAAGAGCGGATGGACTCCGGCCTCATCCACGGCATTGACCGCAGTCACCCCCGGGATCTCAGCCTTTACGGCAGAGCCCGTAATCTCGTGAATCAGCCTGCCGAAATTGGAATCTTCCTGGGGCGGCCGCCCACAACGGTAAAGGGGAAGACGGCGTTTTTTTTGTGATGGACCGAGGTGACTTTTATATACGGATATTCGTGGGCCAGGGAATAATAGCCCAGGTGATCTCCGAAAGGCCCTTCCCGTTTTGTTTCTCCCGGGGCAATGATCCCTGTGATGCAGAAATCGGCATCCGCGGATAGGATATGATGATGATGAACCGCATATCTGAAATTTCGACCCGCCAGGGCTCCGGCAAAGGCGATCTCGGGAACTCCTTCGGGAAGGGGCATGATGGCTGCCAGGGTATGGGCCGGCGGGCCGCCGATAAAGATGCTGACTTTCAGGGCCTGGCGCTTTTCCAGGGCTTTTTTATGATGCTCGCCGATTCCCCGGTGCAATTGGTAATGAAGACCGATTTCCTTACCCGGCTCATACTCATTACCGGAAATCTGGATCCGGTACATGCCCAGATTGGAGCGCAGGACAGAATCGTGATCCGGGTCCCTGGAAAAAACCTGGGGCAGCAGGATAAAGCCCCCCCCGTCCCCGGGCCGGCACTGGATCAGGGGAAGGTCCTGAATCCCGCAGGTATTCTCCATGACCTTGGGGCGAAGGCTTTTCAAGGGGAGGGCATGGCCCAGGGATGAAAGGGCTGATAAAAGCCTTTTGGGCTGCCGGAACCCCAGCCCCGGATCAGACCTCAAATCCACCAGGGTCTTCACCGATTGAAGCTCGGGCTCAAAAATCTTGAGGGTCCGCTCATAGGTGCCGAAGATATTTGAAACCGCCGGGAACCGGCAATTCCGGACGTTTAAAAACAACAGGGCCGGGCCCTTGGCCTCAAATACCCGGCGGGTGATCTCGGCCATCTCAAGATAGGGGTCCACGGGCTCCCGGATCTTGATCAGCTCTTTTTCGCCCTCAAGAAAAGACAGGCATTGCTCAAGGCTTTGAAATTTCATGGCTTATTTGACATAGCCCCATTGTTTCAGCCGGGCATAGGCATATTGGGAGTATTTATTCTGCTGGTAATTGATCATTTTCAGGTATTTCATATATTGGTTTGCGGCCGGGTCCTTATCTCCGGTGTTATCCAGGCAATATCCCCGGAAAAACGCCATCTGGGGATTGCCCGGCAGGATTTCCTCGCACCGGGTAAAATCCGTATAGGCGGCCGGGAATTTTTTTGTTCAAGATTGGCGATGCCTGAGACATAATGCCCCTGGGATTCCGACGGGTATAGAGTTTTAGCGGTTCCGGCATAGGACAGGGCCTCGGGGAATTTTTTCCGGATGAGCAGGCATTTGGCCATGACCACATGGGCGGTATAATCCTCCTTTGACTTCTGGATGGATTGTTTAACGGCCGCTTCGGCCTTGTCATAGTCCTTGGACGCCAGGAATTTTTCTCCTTCCTGCAAGAGTTCAATGGCTTCTTTTTTCTTTCTCAAGGCGGCGGTATTGTCCATATACCGGTCCCGGTTCAGGGCATATTCCTTTGAATGCAGATATTGTCCGCCTTCCCTCTGTCTTGCCGCGTTCAGCCGTTCCGAACTCATGGGATGGGTGGAAAACAGCATGGCCGCGGAATCGGGCTTTTCCCGGTTGAGGGAATCCAGCATTTCCATGAGCCCCACAAAGCCTTTGGAGGGATACCCGGCTTTGACCATATATTCATTGCCCAGGGCATCGGCCTCCCTTTCATTGTCCCGGCTGTATTTGGACAGAAAAAGCCCCTGGCTGAGGGCCCCCAATTGCTGGGTCAGGTCACCGAAGGCCGAACCCTGGCTGCCTGCCGCCAGGGACAATCCGCCGATGAGAAGAGAGGAAATCTGGCTCTTGGACACCTGTTCCGCCGTATGCCGGGCATTGACATGGCCCAGTTCATGGCCCAGGAGAGAGGCCAGTTCCGCCTCATTGTCCAATTTCAGGAGGATCCCCCGGGTGACCGCAATGGACCCCCCGGGAAAGGCATAGGCATTGATATAGGTCGCGTTCACGCATTTGAAGGAATAGGGCATATGGGGCCGGTGGACCTTGCCCAGCAATCCTTTCCCCACGGTGGACACATATTGGTTGAGCCCGTCATCCTGGCTGACGCCGTAGTCTGACGAAATCTGAAAAGGCGACTGCTGTTTATCGATGGCGATTTCCTGCTGCTCGGAAACCATCATGAGCTGATTTTTCCCCGTGACCGGATCTATGGCGCATCCGGCCAAAAACCCGGAACCGCCTAGGGCGGCAGACACTATCATCGAATATTTTAAAAACTGCCTTCTGGATATGGGGTGAGATGGGGTTGATGTCTTCATACCTTTTTGTCCCTGTCTTTTAATTCTTTTTGTACGGCAAGCCCGAGGCTTTGGACCGAATAGGGTTTGATGATGAAATCACCCGCGCCCAGGGCCTTTGCTTTTTCAACGTCTTTGGTTGTTTCCCGGCCGCTTGTAATTATCGCTCTTATTTTCGGATCTATCAATAATAATTGTTCATAGGTCTCACATCCGTTGAGTCCGGAAGACAGGTTCATATCCAGAAGCGCAAGATCTATTTTCTGGGATTTGGCATGGGAAACGGCTTCTTCACCGGTTAAAACCCCATGGGCCTTATAGCCCAGCCGTCTGAGCATATTAACGGCAATTTTCTGCTGAGACGGGATATCCTCCACCACCAGAACAGTCTCATTATTCCCGGAATAATCAGACAACGTGTGAATAAAAACAGGCTCACCCTTGTTGTTCTCCATGCCCGCCTGGTCCGGAAGAGGTAGATACAGGGTAAAAAAGGTCCGGCCCCTGGGGCAGCCCACATGGATATAGCCCTGGTGATCATGGACCGCGTTCCAGACGATGCTTAGCCCAAGCCCTGTTCCGCTGCGCCCGAGATTCTTTTTCGAATAAAAGGGCTCAAAAATATGGTCCCTGTCTTTTTCGGAAATCCCATGGCCGGTGTCCATGACCGTAAACCTGAGGAACCGGCCGTTCTCGATCATTTCATATCCCTTGATGCGCTGCCTTCGAAACAGGGCCTGCCCTGTTTCCAGAACAACCTTTCCCGCTTTTTTTCCCACGGCTTCCACGGCATTGGAGACCAGATTCATGATGATCTTCTGCATATGGATTTTTGAGGCCATGATGAAGAGCGGACCAGAAGCATAATTCTTGACGATTTCCACCTCCGGGTAGTTCTTTCTCAAGTCTTTGAATTCCAGGGAATTGAGATGGTCTTCGATCAGATCATTAAACAGAACCGGCTCCCGGATTTGGGCGGATCCCCTGGCCAGGGTCAGAAGCTCGTCCACAATGGCGGTGGCTTTACGGCCTGAATCTTTGATCAATTTTACCTGTTCAGCCAGGGGATGATCCTGCGGCATATCCATCAAAACAAGATCGGGGATGGATGACAGGCCGGACAGGACGTTATTGAGATCATGGGCCACGCCGCCTGCGAGGATACCAAAGGCCTCCATTTTTTTTGACCGTTCAAGTTCTTTTTGCAGCCTGCCTTTTTCAAGGTTGGCTGCTACTTTTTCCGTGATGTCCCTGACACTGAACAAAAGGGCCGGGGATGAATCATAAAGAATTTCCACAAAGCTTTTTTCAATAAATATTTCCTTCCCGTCCCCGCGGATAAAAAAATCCATGGACCGGGTTCCTGTTTCATCATCGCAGACCTGCCGGGTCAAAAACAAAAGATCGGCATCTTTTCCCAGGAGTTCACCGGACCCGCATCCGGTCAACCGTTCCATGCCCGGATTGACAAAGAGGATTTTTCTCTCCCGGACAATCATAATGCCTTCAGGCAGAGAGGAAACCAGGTTCCGGTATTTTTCCTCACTTTCCCTTAACCGGGCCTCAGCCTCGGTATGGGCGAGGATTTCAAGCATCAGGCTGTTCCGGATGCGGGAAATCTCATCGTCCGGGATATTTTCAAAATCAAAGCCGGACATTCAGGTCAATGGTTCTTAAAAAACAGGGATAAAACCAGAAGAATACCGCCCAACACGATTAAGAAAACGGAAAACGGAAGATCCACGATCAGGTAATAAAGCGAATCCTGAAGGATATCCACATCCGTAAAATTGATGAGGGAATTGGAGAGATCATCGCCCAGAAGTGTTGAAAGCGTCAGGTCCACCCAGATATTCCTGCTTTCCATGAATCTTGAAATCCCGCTGAAAACCGCAACAAAAAAACCTGCTGCTAAAGATAAGATACCTGTTTTGGTTAACATTTTCTTTTTCCCGTTTCCTGTTTCAGAGTTTTTTTTGAGGTTACTATATTCCGACGGGAATCTTGAAGTCAAATAATTTCCCCGGGGAAGACTTTTATTTGCCTTCCTGCTGTGATAAACCCTATCCATAAAGAAAATGAAACCCCATGAAACCATATTGAAAAAAGTCGGCCTGGCATCCTTTATCATGATGGCTTCGGTGTTTGCCAGCCGTGTCATCGGTGTGTTCCGGGAAATGGCCATTGCCGGGGCCGGAGGGGTAAAAGCCGGGGTGGATGCCTATCAGATCGCCTTTATCATCCCTGAAATCCTGAATCATATTGTGGCCAGCGGCTTTCTCTCCATTACCTTTATCCCGATTTTCTCCCATTACCTCGCCTCGGACAGAAAAGAGGAAGGATACCGGGTGTTCTCCATCATCATGAACAGCTTTGGATCGCTTCTGTTGTGTTTTATCCTGATTACCATGATCTGGGCCGACTCCTTTGTCCATGTTTTTGCCCCCGGAATAAAAGACCCCCCTCACCTTTGCCCTGGCCGTAAAAATGACCAGGATCATCATCCCGGCCCAGTTTTTCTTTTTTTGCGGCGGCCTTTTTATGGCGGTTCAGTTTGCCCATGAAAAATTCTTCATCCCCGCCCTTGCTCCCCTGATCTATAATTTCACCATCATCCTCTGCGGCCTTTTCCTTGCCCCGGCCTTGGGCATGGAAGGGTTTGCCTGGGGGGTTCTGGCCGGCGCCTTCCTGGGTAATTTTGCCGTCCAGCTCCTGGGGACAAAAAAGATCGGGCTCCGGTATTCTTTGGCCCTGGATTTCAGACACCCGGACCTTATCCGGTATATCAGGCTGACCCTTCCCCTGATGCTGGGGCTGACCATGACCTTTTCAACGGAAATTCTCCTGAAATTTTTCGGGTCCTGGTTAAGTGAGGGCAGCATCGCGGCCATGAACTATGCGCTTCGCATCATGTTCATCCTTGTGGGCCTGTTCGGCCAGGCCGTGGGGGTGGCCTCCTATCCCTTCATGGCCAAGCTGGCGGGACAGGGAAAGCTTTCAGAATTGAACCATATCCTGAATTCAACACTGAAATATATTTTTCTGGTCATCCCCTTTTCCATTTTCTTCATGGCTATCAGCCGGGAAATCATTGTCCTTCTTTTTCAACGGGGCCGGTTTGACGCCCAGGCCACCCTGGTTACCGCGGCCATCCTTCCGTTTTTCATGATGGGCGCCTTTGGTTTTTCAGCCCAGACCCTTGTGTCCAGAGGATATTATGCCCTTCAGAACACCCTTTTCCCGGCTCTTTTTTCTTCCCTTTGCGTGGTCCTGAGCTTCCCCCTGATCTATTTTTTGATGAGGGCCATGGGGCCCCGGGGCATTGCCCTGGGCCTTTCCCTGTCCGTGGTCCTTCAAGCCTTTGCCCTTTATGAATGCTGGAACAGAAAGAGCGGAAACACCGGGAAAAAAGAGGTTTACCTGTTTTTTCTCAAAATCATTCCCGTCAGCTTTCTCATGGGGCTCCTTCTCTTCTTAAGCGCTTTTGCCTGCGCAAGATCTTTGACTCCATGGCGTTTCAAGGGGCCTTGATGATCGCGGGAATCACCGGGATTGAATTTGTTGTCCTGTTTTTCCTGGCCGGGAAAATTTTTATGATCAATGAAATTCTTGTGTTATATGAAAAGATATTCAAAAGGATTTTTCCATGGATGAAAAAATTGCCTTGATTGCTGAAAAAATAAAATCAGCAAAAAAGCTGGTTGTTTTTACCGGGGCCGGGATTTCAACGGAAAGCGGGATCCCGGATTACAGGAGCCAAGGCGGAATCTGGGACAGGTTCAGACCGGTGTATTTTGACGAATTCATGTCTTCCAGGGAATCCCGGATCAGGTACTGGGAACAGCGGATGGACATGGAAAAAAGCCTTTGTAGGGCAAAACCCAATGAGGGACATATGAGTCTTGCCGCCCTCCATGACCTGGGGCATCTCCATGCGCTCATCACCCAGAATATTGACGGCTTGCACGGGGCCTCGGGAATCCCCGGGGAAAAGATCATTGAACTCCACGGCAATACCCGGCGGGTGAGGTGCATGAGCTGCCAACGGTTGATATCCTGGAAAGAGGCCGAGGATATGATTCAATCCGGAGACAGGGCCCCGGAATGTTCCTGCGGAGGGTATTTCAAACCCGACACTGTTTCCTTTGGCCAGGCCATGCCCGTTGAAGAGACCAAAAAAGCGGCTCAATTCTCCTCAGAAAGCGATGTCTTCATGGTGATCGGCTCCACCCTTCTGGTCCAGCCGGCATCCCTGATGCCGGAATATGCCCGGGCATCAGGCGCCTTTCTGGTCATCATCAATCTGTCCGAGACCCCCTTTGACCGAAACTGTGATGTCCTGATCCGGGGAAAGGCCGGGGATGTTTTAAAAACCCTCCTGGCCCGGGTCAAGGGAATTTGAAGGCTTATCAAAGCTTACCAGTCCACCGGAATTCTGACCCCATGACCGGCCTTATTTTTAAACAATAGAAACCGGTTTTGTTTTCCAAACAGATACAAATCCTTGGTGACCTGGACATCCTGGCGGCAATAGGCGACGATCTTGTCTATTTCGCCCTGTTCCCACCATTTGAGGGCCATGAGCCCGTCCGCGCTTTTTTGGCACCCCAGGGTCTCATGGGCCAGATGATCAAGGGACAGCCTGTAACCAAGCCTTTCATGGATCTTCATCAGGATATCCAGGGTGGGAAGGGACGAAAAATCAAAATCCGAAAGTCCGGATAAGACCTTATAGTCAAAACCAATGATATTAAACCCCACAATGAGGTCAAACCGGGTCAGATCCCGGCAGAGCCCTTCGATATCCTCCTGGAAATATTCCTGATAGGAATCTTTTTTTGAATCATAGAGGATGGCGCAACTGACCCCCATTTTCGCGGCCCGGTTCCAGCCCCCGACTTCTTCCGCTGATCTGCGGGTTTCAATATCCAGGACCCCGTATCGCAAATCCGGTGCGGAATTTTTTCTCATATCGTATTCTGAAGCAGCCTCGGCGACACCGTCCGGCATGGATTCCCGGATGTCATAAGACTCTTCCGGTTTCTCGCTGTTCAATATCTTTTCAAGGATCTTCAGGGCCGACGCTTTGTCAATGGGCCGGTTGCCCGAACCGCATTTGGGGGAATGCACACAGGCGGGGCAGCCGGTCTCGCAGGGGCAGCCGGAGATGGTGTCAAAGGTTTTTTCCAGGAGTGATCCGGCGTCGTTAAAGGCCTGTTCCGTCAATCCCAGTCCCCCGGGAACCCCGTCGTAAATAAAGACGGCGGCTTTGCCCACCTGGGAATGATAGGGAGTGGAAATTCCGCCCAGATCATTGCGGTCCGTCATGACCAGCAGGGGCATGATCCCGATGGCCGCATGCTCCAGGGCATGAATCCCGCCCATGAAATGCAGCCTTTCCGTTTCGATCTCATCCCGGACCTGATCCGGAATTTCAATCCAGAGTCCCTCGTTTCAAATTCCAGTTTCGGCAGATCCAGGGGGAAAATGCCCATGGATTTCTGGTTTGAAACCTGTTTTTTTTCATACCCCGTCACCTGCTCGGTGATCCTCAGGACGCCGTAGCCCACCTGGGTTCCTTTTACGGAAAAAGACCTCAAGGGTTTGATGATGGTGGTGGATTTGGATGATCTGGCCCGGGTAAAATAACGGACATCCTGCCGTTTGGCCTCAATCACCCCGGACTCGTGATCAAAAAGGGTAATGACATAGGAGTCTCCCCGGTGAAGATACACGGCGCCCTCATGGGTTTCAAAATAGGACCGGTGCCGGTCGATTTCTCCAAGGTTTTGTTTTGTGTTTTCAAGGAAAATCGGCAGGCTCTTTCCTGTGCCCCTCAGGTTTACTTCCCGGTGGGGGGCTTTCCGGCTTGCATGCCAGAAATCCCCATCCCGGCTTCTCAGGAGCCTTGCCTCCTGTTCAAGTCCGGCCAGGGCGGTTTGAACCGGCTCAGGGCCAAGAAAGCTCTCCGTGCGGTGAAGGCTCAGTTCCGCGGCCGCGCATTCCAGGTGCCGGCCCAGAATAACCGTATTGTAAGGATTAATGACGGCCTTTTCCGGCGGCATATGGAAAAAAATATCCGGATGCTGGATAAAATACTGGTCCAGGGCATCTTCATGGGCGATGAGGATCAGGGCCGAATCTTTCCCGTCCCGGCCTACGCGGCCGGCCCTCTGCCAGGTGGACATGATGGTCCCCGGATACCCGACCAGGATGCAGATATCCAAATTGCCGATGTCGATGCCAAGCTCCAGAGCGCTGGTGGAAATGACGGCCAGCAGCTCGCCTGTGGAAAGCCGTTCTTCAATGAGGCGCCGCTCCTCGGGCAGGAACCCGGCCCTGTAGGCGGATATCCGGTCGGAAAAACCCGAGGCCCGCTGGGAAGCCCAGATGGCGATGAGTTCCGTGATCTTTCGGGACTGGGTATAGCAGATGGTTCTTAAATTCCGGTGGACTGCGGCGTGGATGAGGGCAATGGCCGTATTGGCGGCCCCTTCAAGCCCCCGCATGAGGATGACTTCCTTTTTCCCGGCGGCGCCGAGGATTCATCCACCACCGAAACCTCAAGTCCGGTCAGTTTCTCGCACAGGTCGGCCGGATTGGCAATGGTGGCGGAACAGAAAATAAAAACCGGAGAGGACCCGTAATACCGGCAGATGCGTTGAAGCCGCCTGAATACCCAGGCCATATGGGAGCCCATGACCCCCCGGTAGGTATGCACCTCATCAATGACCACAAACCGTAAATTCCTGAAAAACCCCTCCCACAAAGGATGATGGGCCAGCATGGACAGATGGAGCATTTCAGGATTGGACAAAAGGATATGGGGAGGAGTCTTCCTGATTTTTGCCTTTTGGTAGGCGCTGATATCTCCGTCATAGACGGCGGCCCTCAGTTCCGGTCTATCCGGATGAACCGGGCCGGCCGCCCTTAACAGATGTTGGACCGTGTTGAACTGGTCCCTGGCCAGGCTTTTAACGGAAAAAGATAGAGGGCGCAGGCTGCCGGGTCTTCCATGAGCCTGTCCATCACAGGCAGGTTGTAAATCAGGCTTTTACCGCTGGCCGTGGGGGTGGCGATAACGGTATGAATCCCTTTTTCAATAAGCGCTATGGCAGTTTCCTGATGGCGGTATAATTTTTTAATGCCGAGAAATTTTAAAAGAGGGCCCAGGTTGTTCTTAAACCCGGGATCATTCAACGCATATGCCGCCCCTTTGGAAGGGATGGTTTTATGACAGACAATATCTCCCAGAAAGCCCTTGTATTTTTTAAGGGCCCCGATATATTCGTCCAGACTCACAAAATGCTCTTTCCAAGGGCGGATAAGGTCAATTCAACGGCAAGTTCCGCGGTTTTATTGGCAATATCAAGGATGGGGTTGATTTCCACCAGATCCATGGAGGTGATTTTCCCGGAATCAGCCAGGATTTCCATTAAAAGATGGGCCTCCCGGTAGGAAATCCCTCCCGGTACAGGGGTTCCGACGCCGGGGGCCTCCACCGGGTCCAGGGCATCCATGTCCACGGTGAGATGGATTCTTTTTAAATGGACAAATTTCATCAGGGCCTTGTTGGCAATTGAATTGATGCCCTGTTCATCAATATCCCGCATGGTAAAGACGGTGATGCCGGATTGTTTCAGCCTTTGCTTTTCTTTGGTATCCAGATCCCTCTGCCCGATCATGACAATGTTTTCCGGGAGGATTTTAGCCCCGGGCCTCCCCACATTGATGAGGGATTCATATCCTTCCCCGATGAGGGCCGCCAGGGGCATCCCATGGATATTCCCGCTGGGGGAGGTTTCAGGCGTATTGAAATCCGCATGGGCGTCCAGCCATATCAGTCCCATGGGCTCCCCTTCCGCCACAGAGGCCACGGTGCCGACGGCAATGGAATGATCGCCCCCGATAAACAGGGGGAACCGCCCCTTGTCCACGGCCTCTTTTCCGGCCCTATAGATGGCCTCGCAAATCTCGGTAATTTCCTTTAGAAATTTCTCTTCAATGCCTTTGCCGGATTTCCGGTCCGTATTTGCCTCATGGTCCCGGATGGGAATCCGGACATTCCCGGTATCCAGCACCTCATGCCCCAGGGCCCTGAGCCTGGGAATCAAGCCGGTATAACGGACGGCGGCCGGTCCCATATCCACTCCCCGGACCAATTGCCCGAAATCCATGGGTACGCCGATGATGCTGATTTTTTTTTCATGGTCATGATTCCTTCCCGGAAATGTCCCAAACTTGACAGGTCATATAGCATAGAGTATGAAATCTATTCAACAAAAACATGGCCCCTTCACGGGGTTTTAAGGAAGACCATGAGAACGCATACGCTCAAAGCAGACCAGACCCTGACCGTCGTCAATTCCCTCCTGGATCAGGGAATCCAAAAGATAGGACTGATCATCCGCCATTCCGAACGGCTTTTTTCAACCCAGGTCAGGATGGAACCGTTTATGGAATTAACCGAAGCCGGAAAAACCTATGCCCATGATTTCGGCCAGGCTCTTCGGCCCGACCCTTTGCCGAAACTGTATTCAAGCTTCATGGGACGGTGTATTGAAACCGCCTATCTTATCGATAAAGGGTTCAGCACCCGGTATAAAAAAATTCTCCCGCACAATACCGTTGACAACAGGCTCGCCCCCTTTTACATCAAAGACATCGACAAGGCCGTTGAACGAATCCTGGCCCAGGGAAATGAGGTATTTATCCGGAACTGGTTCGACGGCAAAACCGATGAAAATATCATGGAAAACCCGAAACGAACCGCAGACCAGATCTGCGACCTCATGATGGAACAGATCAAAAACCTGCCCCAAGGCCAAATGGCCGTTTCCATCACCCATGACTGGAATCTCTATCCCTTAAAGGAGTTTAAACTGGGCCTCCGCCATGAAGAATGCGGAGATGTGGGCTATCTCGAGGGTATTGTCTGTTTTGAAAAAAACGGATGTTTTTATATGGCTCATCATCAGGCAAAACCCGTGCAATTATGACCTTCATATAAAGGAAATGTATCGTGGAAAAAACCACCATCACCATCCTGTGTGAAAACAGGGCCCTCGGCACAAAGGGGATCATCGGCGAACACGGATTCTCCGCCCTGGTTGAAAAAGGCAACGAGTCCATCCTCATGGACACGGGCCAGGGGCTCGGGCTTATGACCAATGCAAAAACCCTGGACATCGATCTTTCCCGGATTCAGAAAATCGCCCTCAGCCATGGGCATTTTGACCATACCGGCGGCCTTGAAGCCTTTGCCGGGCAAAAAGGAGAGCTTGACATCTATGCCCACCCCCATGTCTTTTCAGCCAAATTTTCCTCGGGAAAAGAAGGGGAAAAAGAGCGGTTCATCGGCTTGAACCACAGCCCGGAATCCCTTGAAAACCACCTCCATGCAAAGGTTCATCTGCTAAAGGAATTTACCGAGATATCTCCCGGGATTTATTTTTCAGGTGAAATCCCAAGGATAACGGATTTTGAACAGGCCGACAAAAGACTGTTGCTGAAAACTGAAACCGGTTTTATCCCGGACCCTTTTACCGATGATGCCGCCCTCTTGATCGAAACCCTGTCCGGCCCGGTGATCCTGAGCGGATGCGCCCATTCCGGCATCGTCAATATCCTGCATCATTTTTCAAAAAAAACGGGCCACAAGACCTTTCATGCCGTCATCGGCGGCACCCATCTCGGATTTTTAAATTCCGACGACCAGCTTGAAAAAACCATGGACGCCTTTGATCAGTATCGGCTTAACCTGATCGCAGTTTCCCACTGCACCGGCAATGAGGCGGCAGCCGCCTGTTATAACCGGTTTAAGAAAAGATTCGCCTTTGCCAATGCCGGCTGGCGGATTCAGTTATAGCGGCCCATTGTTTTTTTGACGACGGAATATTGAACCGGCAGATCCCGGCGTCCCGAACGCTGTGCTCTATAAACGCAAAAAAGCCCCGTCCGATGATAGACATCGAACGGGGCTTTTTAAAAGGATAATCCGGCAGCGATCTACTCTCCCACACAGTCACCCATGCAGTACCATCGACGCTAAAGAGCTTAA
>JAAUSZ010000267.1 GCA_012031875.1 Desulfobacula sp. | reverse complement strand
TCCCCGGAGACAAAGACTTCCCCGGCCAGCCCGCGGAGTTTGAGCCCCTCTTCCAGGCTGACGCAGGCAGAATGGAATGAATGGGATGGGCCAGGCTTTGCTCGGAAAGGATCAGGGCCTCGGTTTCCCGGGTCACATACCCCAGTCCAAGCTGCATGGCAAACCGGTCCATCTGGGCTTCAGGCAGAGGATAGGTTCCCCTGGACTCAATGGGGTTCTGGGTGGCGATGACAAAAAACAGGTCTTCCAGGTGTAACAGATTGCCGTCAATGCTCACCTGCCCCTCGGCCATGGCTTCCAGAAGCGCGGACTGGGTTCTGGGCGAGGCCCGGTTGATCTCGTCGGCCAGAAGAATATGGGTAAACACCGGGCCCCTGTGAAGCCTGAATTCTTTTTTGGCCGGGTCAAAGATGGAAACCCCCAGGATGTCCGAAGGCAAAAGGTCCGGCGTGAACTGGATGCGTTTGAACCGGGCATCCATGCTTTTGGCAAGGGCCTTGGCAAGGGTGGTCTTCCCGGTCCCGGGATTGTCTTCCAGAAGGATATGCCCGCCCCCGGCAAACCCGGCCAGGATATGGCGGATATTTTCCTCCTGGCCCTTGATCACGGTTTGGATATTGGCGGACAATCGCATGAATAGCTCATGGGCGAAAAGAAGGTCGGATGTTTCCATGGGGTTTCCTTTGAATATGAACCTGCCGTTGCAATCTTATTTTTATTACCATGTTTCAAAACCATTCACAACTGTTGTCAAACCGGGGAACCGGGAGAAGCAGGATCGAGGTCTGTAAAAAGGATAAGAAAAGGATTGACTTTTTGCCGGTACTCCTATCCTAATATTCCAAGGGTCGGCCAGGCTCATTAAAAAATCAGGGACGGCCCCTGGTTTCAGGAAAGTTTAAGCCGGGGGCTTTTTCCATGGGAGAGGATGATGCATAAAAGGATGAATTCAATTTTTCTGGGACTTGTTTTCATCCTGGCCGGGTTTTTCGGGTGCCAGGATGAAAAGATTATCGTGCCCGTCCCTCCTGCAGAAATGAATGTCGCCGACACGGAAGTGGTGTTCGGCTCCTCCCTGGCCTGCAGGGCCATGCCGGATACCTGGGCCAGGAGACCCTCAAGGGCGCCATGTGCTACCTCAACCACATCAATGAAAAAGGCGGGGTCCACGGACGGGCCATCCGCCTCATCACCCGAGACGACAGCTATGACCCGCCCCGATGCCTGGCCAATACCCAGCGGTTTATCATCGAGGACCGGGTCTTCGGCCTTTTCTGCTATGTGGGGACTCCCACCACGGTAAAAATCCTCACCCTGGTGGAAGAAGCAAAAATCCCCCTTTTGGGCATGTTCACCGGCGCTAATGCCCTTCGCGACCCCTTTCTGCCCTACGTCATCAATGTCCGGGCCTCCTATTACCAGGAAACGGGAATCGCGGTGGACCATATGGTAAAGGATCTGGGACTCAGCAGGATTGCGGTGTTCTATCAATATGACGCGTTTGGGTTTGACGGTCTGACCGGAACCGAGCTGGCCCTCAAACGGTATGGCCTGGAGCCTGTGGCCAGGGGAAGCTATGTCCGGGGAACCCACGATATCAAGGAAGGCCTTGAAAAGATCATGGAATCCGGGGCCGAGGCCGTGGTCATGATCGGCACCTCAGACCCCTGCGCCAATTTTATCCGCAAATCCATGCAGAATGATTTTTCTCCCATTTTTTATATGGTCTCCTTTGTCGGGGCAAAGGAATTGTCCAGAAACCTCATGGATACCGATACCGCCGGGGTGGATATCCTCATGTCCCAGGTGGTTCCGCCACCCCGAACCCCGGATGGCGGCATCGCTCCCAGCGCGGTTGAATTCTCCCGCCTCCTGGCCCGGTATTATCCCGGAGAAGAACCGAATTTTGTGGGTTTTGAAGGGTATATCAATGCCAAGGTCCTGGTGGAGGGGCTGGAACGGTCCGGAAGGGACCTGACCCGGGAATCCTTTTTATCGGCCATCAATTCCATGAATGACTTTTCCCTGGGGCCCGATGTGCGGCTGTCTTTTGGCCCCAAGGATCACCAGGGCATGGACACCATCTATTTTACAAAATTGCACCGGGACCGGTTCACCCTTCTGGCGGACTGGACCGAGCTGACCGGAAAAAACCAGGGCACAATCAATTCCGGAAAAAAGGACGGGAAAAGGTGATCCGTTATTACGAGCAGGTCTCGTTAAAAAACCAGATTTTTGTCACCATCCTGGTGGTCATTCTCATCATCAGCGCCACCATTGCTCTCCTGGCCCGGTGGATCCTCATCTCGGGGCTGACCAAGGAACTGGAGCTGCGCGGAATCGCGGTGGCCCATTCCATTGCCGAGCGGGGCGCGGGCTTTGTGCTTGAAAAAAACACCCCGGAACTCTTAACCCTGATATTTGACGAGGCCAGACTCAGGGAACGCCAGCACATGATCAATTATATCTTTGTGATGGACCGGGGCGACCAGGTCATTTCCCACACCTTTACCATCCCCTTCCCCCTGAGTTCAGCCAGGCCAATCCCATGCCGGAAAACGCCCTGCACAGCGTCCGGCTGGTGGAGCACGGCGCCAACACCTCCTATGACATCGCCGTTCCCATGAACGAAGGGCTCTACCGGATCGGGACGGTCCATGTGGGCCTGAGCAAGGAGCATATCGACAAGCTGGTGTCAAAACTCAGGTCCATGTTCCTGGGGTTTATCTCTGCCGTAATCATCATCATTTTTTATGTCAGCCACCGGATTTCCCGGCACATTACCATGCCCATCACACGACTGACAAGGATCTCAGACGAACTGAGCCGGGGGAATTTTGATTTTAACCTCAACCCGGAAGGCAATACCGTGGACCTGGAAGAAACCCTGGCCTGGGGGGCAACCCATTGCCCGGCTTATAAGGACACCAATATTCCCTGCCGGCATTTTGACCGGCAGAGCCGGCATTTCAGGAATATGGATGCCCGGAGCGAAGAAGTGTGCCGGGAATGCCTTTTTTACCGGAAAAACCAGGGCCGGGACGAGGTGACCCAGTTGGCCGATTCCTTCCTGAACATGGTCTGGTCCATCCGGCTTTACCGGAAACGCCTCCAGGAGTCAGAATTAAAATACCGGTCTCTTTTTGACTCGGCCCCCAATCCTATCTTTGTGGTGGACGCTGCCACGGAAACCGTTCTGGATGCCAATCCCCGGGCTGAAGAACTCTATGAATACCCCCTGGAAGCCCTTTTCGGCATGCCCTTTCAAAAGCTGGGCCAGGATCATATCAAAGACTCCCCCCTTGCCGTCCGTCCCCATGGGAACACAGAGGGTTCAGGGCTTGCAAAAGAATATGTCTATTATCCGAGGATCCTGCATCTTAAAAACGGGGGCCATCCCTTTTACGTGAATATGCACGCCTGCCCCATCAGCTACGGCGGCCGCCAGGCCATTGTCGTGGCCATCACCGATATCACGGAAATGATTGAAAAAGACGCCCAACTGGTCCAGGCGGCCAAAATGAAAACCCTGGGAGAGATGAGCGCCGGCATTGCCCATGAAATCAACCAGCCCCTGAATACCATCAAAATGGGCAGCGAATATTTAAATCTGCTCCTGGATCAGAAAAAGACCATCACCGAGGCCCAGATCCGGGATATGGTCACGGAAATCAGCGAGCAGGTGGACCGGGCCACGGAGATTATCAATAATTTAAGAGCCTTCGGCAGAAAATCAGACCTGACCATGGAGCTGGTCAGCATGAAGGAACCCATCCAGGGGGTTCTCTCCATTATCGGCCGCCAGTTTTCCATACAGAAAATCACCATCCGCCTGGATCTTGCCGATAACCTGCCCCTGGTGAAGGCCCAGAACAATCATTTGCAGCAGGTGTTTTTCAACCTGCTCAACAATGCCCGGGACGCCATCCAGGAAAAAATGGAAACCGAACCGGATCTTTACGGGGACATCCTTGTGAGAACCTATGCAGGGGACGGCAAGGTGGTGGTCAGCGTGACGGACAACGGCTCCGGAATCCCGGAACAGGTCCGGGACAAAATTTTCGAACCTTTTTTCACGACCAAAAAACCGGTAAGGGCATGGGGCTGGGGCTGGCCATTACCTACGGCATTGTGCGGGATTACGGCGGAACCATTGAAATCGACAGCACCCGGGCCGGGGAACCACCTTTAATTTGATATTTTCAGCAGTGTAAGGCAAGATCATGATTCACCCCAATATAAGGGCAGGGCTAAGATGACAGACACAGAAGAGACGAAACCGGAAAAAATTCTGGTCATTGATGATGAAAAAGCAACCCTGAAAATGTTCAGGCTGTTTCTGGACCTTTACGGGTTTGAGATTCATACGGCAGAGTCGGGCGAAGAAGGGCTGGACATCTTTGACCGGGAAAGGCCCGGCATCGTCCTCACCGATATCAAAATGCCGGGCATGGACGGGATTGAGGTCCTCAAAGAGATCAAACGCCGGGCCTCCCAAACCGAGGTCATTGTCATCACCGGCCATGGCGATATGGATCTGGCCATCCAGGCCCTGAACCTGGATGCAGCGGATTTCATCAATAAGCCCATCCAGCGGCAGGGCCTGGAAAAGGGGCTGGCCGGGCCCGGGAACGCCTGAAAATCGCCCGGAGCCTTCAGGATCAGGTCAACAGCCGGATGGCCGACAGCAATCTGGTCATCCGGCTCCAGGGCCATATCAGCGCCAAGAGCGAGCAATACCTTAAAGATGCCTATGCAGAAGCAGTGCCAAAAGGCGTAAAGCGCTTGATCTTCCATTTTGACGACAGCACCTCTGTGAACGGAGCAGGCATTGCCATTTTAACCCAATTGGTGCTGGACAGTGAAAAGCAAGGCATTGAAATCCTCATGGCCGGTGTGCCGGAGAATTTCAAACGGGTATTTGATATTGTGGGCCTGAGCCGCCGGGTCAGGTTTTATGACACCATGGAAGATGCCTGCAAGGCAGTATAGACCCAAAGGAGGACAAAATGAAACGATTTAGGACATCCCTTCTTTTGCTGTTACTGATTGTCTTTCTCCCGGTAGCCTCAGATGCCGAGACCCCTCTGCCTGAACCAGGCAAAAAACTTGTTCCCCTCAGGCTGCCCGCACCCGCAGATCCGGCCGGGAAAAAGAATTTGGGCCTGGCCGACCCTGGAACGGAATTCACCCTTTCCGATCTTAAAACCGAGCTTGTGCTCATAGAGGTCATCGGGGTCTATTGTCCCCAGTGTTTTAAACAGGCCCCGGAATTCAATAAATTGTATGAGCGTCTGAACAAGGGAAAAATGAAGGGCCGGGTGGCCATGTTTGCTTTGGCGGCCGGCGGCGCGGAGCCGGAAATAGAGCAGCTCCTTCAAAGCGGACAATACGCTTTTCCCGTGGTGGCAGACACCACATATGAAGCCCACAAGCGCCTGGGAGAGCCCAAAACCCCCTTCACCATCCTCTGCCGCCCGGACGGTCCGTTCTTTATACCCATCTTGGGATCATCACCGATATTGATGGTTTTTACACAGAGATCAAAGGGTTCCTCAGCAAGTGATGACGCCCTCTCTGCCCCATAATGGTGACCATAAAGACTACCATCTCACCGTCATCCGGGAAACCGCTGCCGAACTCGGCCACACGCGCCACCCCGGCCGGATTCTGGCCTCCTTTCTCATGTCGGCCCAGGGGGGCCTGGGTGCCCTGGGCGGGTTTGCCGCCCTTACGGACAGGGCTTCGGAAATCACCCATCTCATTGTCCGGGGGGATGAAAAAATAAGCCATGAGCAGATCAAAAGCCTGATCAAAACCGCGGCTGCCAAGCCCGAACCGTCCGCCTTTTTTATATCCATGGACAGGGCTTTGCCCCGCGGATTCGCCCTCATCCTTGCCTGCCCCCTGGAGGACGACCGGCTGGCCTTCCTGGGCCTGGCGCCGCCATGCACGGCCGGGACTATGATCCGGATGACC
>JAAUSZ010000058.1 GCA_012031875.1 Desulfobacula sp. | reverse complement strand
CCTGGAGACCGACAAAGGCCACAAAGGCAAAAATAAGAATCAGGCTGGTGATATAGGAGATATCTTTCACGGCAATGCCGGAAAGGGCATGGACTTCCTCAGCCGTCAACTGCCGATATAAAAAAAAGATGACGCCGGCCATGACCATAAGGGTTGCAACCAGGGTGAGAAATACAAATTTCCAGAATCGGTTGGTCTGCATCATTGGATGAAAAGGCAAGAAGAATTCCGGAAGAAAACAGGGCTCCGGAATTCTTCTTTTTTTACAGGTTTGCTTTGGTTAAAAAATTATCCCCACAATCCCACGCCGAAACTGGCGACAAACAGGATGCAGAAAAGAACGACGCCGACCAGCCATTTATCTTCTAGGGCCATGATGTTTTCTCCTTTAAAATTATACTGTTAATCCGAGTCCTTGGTGACATTCATGAGTTCAACATCGGCCCGCCGGATCTGTTCCTCGGAGGTGGTGGACATTTCCGCTTTAAAGCAGAGGGCCCACATCATGACGATACCCACGATCCACCAGACGATCTGCCAGGACCAGAGAGGCGGGAACCCGGCAATGGAAAAGCCTGTATTGCCCATCATGACGCCGGGCCCAAGGGCAAAGAAATACCAGACCGGCACCAGGATCTTCATCCGGGAGCGCCATTTTTTGCCGTTCTCCGAAGGTCCGTCAATGGAGTCGATCCAGGTTCTCACCTCTTTTTGGCGGGCAATGGTTTCCTCATTGTCCTTAAATCCGATGCCCCGGCAGAGATAGGCCACCACAAGACCGGCAAAGATGCCCCAGAAGGCCGTGTGCATGGAAAGGGGATATCTATAGGTATAATAGGTGAGAAAACAGGCCGCGATACCGGCGATCATGCCCAGAACGGCCCCGATGCTGGGGAACCTGAATCCGTAATGAACGCCGATCAAAAGCAGGTACATGATGGTTCCAAAGGCCGTGGCAAACCCGCCGATCATAACAATGGCGTCCGTGGCCGTGAGGGAGACAATAACGGCGGCCAGGGTCAAAAGGGTAACAAAAATACGGTTGGTCCAGATCTGCTCTGAATTGGACCCGGCTTGTTTTCTGACAAACCGCCACCATACATCCCTCTGGATGATGGTTCCGCCGGTGCCGATATAGGGGGCCGCGGTGGAGTGGATGGCCGCGATGGCGCCCAAAAAGACCAGGCCCAGGGCCGGGCCGGGCAGGAATTTACTCATGAGCATGGGGACAACGTCTCCATCGACTTTGGGAGCCATCTGACCGGCCAGCTCCAGGATTTTTGCACCCATGCCCTGGAAGGCCGTAAAAAAGAAGAGGGCAAAGCCGACCACAAAGGTGGACATGAAGACCTGCTGCCAGGCCAGGGGTTTGGGGGATTTGATCCCGAAATTCCAGAGGGTGAAGGCGGGAGAGGACTGGATGCCCATGAGGGCAAACATATAGGTCAGGATCATGACCGCGGTCCATCCGCCTCCCAGGCCGAAATGGATGACTTTCGGCACGGTCATGAGTTTGGGATCAAGCTTGGCCAGGGATGCGGAAAAGGCTGACCACCCGCCGAAAAGGGGGTCGATGACGACATAAACCCCTAAGAGGATGATGCCGCCCACCAGAAGCAGGAATTGAAGGACGCCGACCCAGGTGCTGGCCTTCAGACCACCGGTCACCACATAGAACCAGACAATGGCTGCCATGAACCAGAGGCCGATGGTTTCGGGGACCCCGGCCACCCAGTAAAAGAGCTTTGCCGCGGCAATGAGCTGAAGGCCGCAATAGAAAATGGAATAGAGAAAGGCCGTCAGCACGGAAAGCCACCGGAGTGCTTCACTGTTGTAATAGTAAGCAAACATATCGCCCGGGGTGATAAACCCGTAACGTTTACCCATGAGCCAGTTTCTTTTGGCAAAAAAGGCGCCGGTAATAGGAATGGTGAGTACATAGAACGAGGCAAAGGCATAGGCAAGGCCGGCTTTCCAGATCAGACCGGGGTGCCCGATAAAGGTCCATCCGGAAAAAGAGGCGGCCGTGGCTGCCATCAAAAATGCAGCAAAGGGGATGGACCTTCCGGCAATGGCATAGCCGGATTGGGTTTTTTCACTGAAGAATCCTTTTAACCCCCACCAGAAACAATAAATACAATAGAGTATTAACATTGCCCAGACCCACATGACTTTTGACTCCATAATTCGTCTCCTTGAATTACATCTTAAATTGGGTTTGATCGGAACTCACAAGATTATCTGTTTTGCTGGATAATCACGGCATACCCCACCACCTCCTTTCCGTCCCTCATTTTCATCTTTGTCTAAAGGTTGATCATAAAAATGTTCAGGCTTTTTTCCCATAGCCGATTTTGCCGAGAGATTCCTCGATCTCATCCAGGATGGCATAATCGTCTATGGTCGCCGGTACCTTATAGTCTTTTTTGTCGGCAATGGACCTCATGGTCCCCCTTAAAATTTTGCCGGACCTTGTTTTGGGCAGCCGTTTGACAACGGTGGCGGTTTTAAAGGCGGCCACGGGCCCGATCTTGTCCCGGACCAGATGGATGACTTCCTTGACGATGTCCTCCGGGTTCCGGTCCACACCGGCATTCAGCACCATCATGCCCAGGGGGACCTGGCCCTTCAGGTCGTCGGCCACTCCCATGACCGCGCATTCGGCCACATCCGGATGCCCGGCGATGACCTCTTCCATAGCCCCGGTGGAAAGGCGGTGGCCGGCCACATTGATGATGTCGTCGGTCCTGGCCATGACGAATACATAGCCGTCCTCATCAATGAACCCGGCATCTGCTGTTTCATAATAGCCCGGGAATTCCTTCAGATAGGAATCCTTGTACCGCTGGTCATTCTGCCACAGGGTGGGCAGGGTCCCCGGAGGCAGGGGCAGTTTGGCCACCAGGGCCCCGATTTCCCCGGGTTTGACCGGCCGGCCGTCGTTTCCCAGAACGGCCAGGTTCCATCCGGGTGCGGGTTTTGTGGGTGAGCCGGGTTTTACCGTAAACCGGTGGAGGCCGGCGCAGTTGGCCGCGATGGCCCAGCCGGTTTCCGTCTGCCACCAGTGATCAAGAACCGGCACCTTCAAGGCCTTTTCCGCCCAGAACAGGGTGTCCGGGTCCAGTCTTTCCCCGGCCAGGAAGAGGTAATTAAAACAGGACAGGTCAAAGTTTTTCATCAACAGGGCCTTGGGGTCTTCCCGCTTGATGGCCCGGAAAGCCGTGGGCGCGGTAAACAGGGTCTTGACCTGGTGCTGGGAGATGACCCGCCAGAAGGTGGAGGCATCCGGGGTCCCCACGGGCTTGCCCTCAAAGAGAATAGTGGTGCAGCCTTTAAAGAGGGGGCCGTAGACAATATAGGAATGGCCCACCACCCATCCGATGTCGGAAGCGGCCCAGTACACATCCCCCTTGTCCACCCCGTAAATGGCGCCCATGGTGTATTTCAGGGCCACCATATGGCCCCCGTTGTCCCGGACAACCCCCTTGGGCTGGCCCGTGGTGCCGGAGGTATAGAGGATATACAGGGGGTCTGTGGCTTTCACGGGCACGCAGGCCTGGGGTGCGGCCTTGGCCATTTCCGTTTCCCAGTCGTAATCCCGGCCCTTAATCATTGACGCCGCGGCCTGGGGCCTCTGGAAAATGATGCAGGCCTCGGGTTTGGTCTCGGACAGATCAATGGCCTTGTCCAGGAGGGGTTTATATTCAATCACTTTTTTAATTTCTATACCGCAGGAAGCCGATACAATGACCTTGGGTTTGGCGTCATTGATGCGGGTGGCCAGCTCGGCCGCGGCAAATCCGCCGAATACCACGGAATGGACCGCGCCGATCCTGGCGCAGGCCAGCATGGCAAAAACCGCCTCCGGGATCATGGGCATGTAATGATGACCCGGTCTCCCTTGCCCACGCCTTTGGATGAAAGCACCCCGGCAAATTTAGAAGCCTGGTCCCTCAGCTCGGAAAAGGTGTATTTTTTGATCACGCCCGTGACCGGGCTGTCATAAATGATGGCTGTGTTATTTCCCATACCGTTGTCCACATGGAGATCAACAGCATTGTAGCAGGTATTGGTTTCAGCCCCGGCGAACCACCGGTAAAAAGGGATATTGGAATCATCCAGGACCTTGTCCCAGCGCTTATACCAGTGGCAGTCCTCGGCAACGCGTCCCCAGAATCCGTCGGGATCCTTGATGGATTGTTCATGGGCTTCCGCATACAGATTGAACATAATTCTCCTCCTGAATTGAAAGAACGTTTATTTTTGAACCATTTTCCGGATTTCTTCCACCACTTCAGGGTTGGCCAGGGTCATGACATTGCCCACGTCCCCCCGGTTGGAAATGGCGCCCAGGACCCTTCTCATGATTT
Organism: Desulfobacula sp.; assembly: GCA_012031875.1. Classification (GTDB taxonomy): domain Bacteria; phylum Desulfobacterota; class Desulfobacteria; order Desulfobacterales; family Desulfobacteraceae; genus Desulfobacula. The sequence goes on along the minus strand of JAAUSZ010000058.1, from coordinate 18,959 downwards.
TTCCGGACCGTGTTTTGGGCATATCCGGCACCAGCCAGACCTTCCTGGGTTTGGCAATCTTGCCGATCTGGTCACAGACGGCATCGGAGATTTTCCGGGCCAGGGCCTCGCTGGGGACAATACCGGTTTTCAGGGCAATATAGAGATCCGGTTCCTTTCCCTTGATTTCATGGGCCACGGGCACCACGGCGCCTCGGCCACCTCTTCGCACACCATGGCCGCGGATTCGATTTCCTTGGTGCCGAGACGGTGTCCGGACACATTGATGACATCATCGATCCGGCCCAGAATCCGGTAATACCCGTCTTCGGACCGGGTGGCCGCGTCCCCGGCCAGATAGGGCCAGTCTCTCCAGTCCTTGCTTTTGGGGTTTTTGCAGTATTTTTCAAAATAGGTTTTGACAAACCGGGCCCGGTCTCCCCAGACGGTCTGGAGCATGCCGGGCCAGGGGTTCTGGATGCAGATATTGCCGGCAATGCCGGGCTCGGTGATTTCATTGCCGTCCTCATCCAGGATAATGGGATGGATGCCGGGCACTCCGGGTCCTGCGCTGCCGGGCTTCATGGGATTGATGGCCGGGACCGTGCTGCACAAAAATCCCCCGGTTTCCGTCTGCCACCAGGTGTCCACAATGATGGCCTCTCCCTTGCCCACGGCGGATTGGTACCATTTCCAGACCTCGGGCTCAATGGGTTCTCCCACGGTGGTCATATGCTTGAAATGATAATGGTATTTGGCCGGTTCCTCGGGCCCCAGTTTCCGTAAGGCCCGGATGGCCGTGGGCGCGGTGTGGAAGATATTGACATCCAGTTCCTGCGCGATTCTCCAGGAGCGTCCGGCATCCGGATAGGTGGGGACTCCTTCATAAATCACCGAAGAGGCGCACAGGGCCAGGGGGCCGTAGACGATAAAGGAATGGCCCGTGATCCACCCGATGTCGGCCATGCACCAGTACACATCTTCAGGATGGATGTCCTGGATGTATTTGGACATGGCCGTGACATAGGCCAGATACCCGCCAGTGCCGTGCTGGGCTCCTTTGGGCTTGCCCGTGGTGCCGCTGGTGTACATTAAAAACAAGGGGTCTTCCGACAGCATTTTTTCCGGCTCTATTCTCCGGCCGTAGAATTTTTTAAGTTCTTCATTGACAAAGAAATCCCGTCCCTTGACCATAGGGGTGTCCGAGGAATATTTGCCCGGATACCGCTGCCAGACCAGGACCTTGTCCACCACCTGCCCGTCCTTGGCCGAGAGCTTGGCCGCCTCATCGGCATTGATTTTGTGGTTCAGGGGTTTGCCGGCCCTGGAATAGGCATCCATGGTGATGAGTACCCTGGAATTGGAATCCACAATCCGGTCCGCGCAGGCGCTGGCGGAAAATCCGCCGAATACCACGGAATGAATCACACCGAGCCTGGCGCAGGCCAGCATGGTGATGGGAAGCTCGGCCGACATGGGAAGATGAACCGTGACCCGGTCCCCTCGTTTTAAGCCGGCAAAATCCCGCAAAAGGGCTGCAAATTCGTTGACCCGGACATAGAGTTCCTGGTAGGTGATATGCTGGATGGGCTCTTCTTCCCGTTCAGGGACAAAGTGAATGGCGGTCTTGTTCTTATTGGTTTTCAGGTGACGGTCAATACAATTGTAGCTGGCATTGATCAGGCCGCCTTTAAACCATTTGTAACAGGGCGCATCGCTGCAGTCCAGAACCTCATCCCAGTATTTGTACCAGGTCAGGAGTTCGGCAAATTCCGTATAATAATCCGGAAAATTCTCCAGGCTGAACCGTTTGAAGACATCCTCATCCGTCAGATTGGCTTGAGCAATGAATTTTGTGGACGGATAAAAATAATCTTCTTCTTTCCAGTGTACGGCGATCTGGGCTTCAGTGGTTTCGATGACTTCTTTTTTGCTCATGGCTCATCTCCTTTGACTCTGTATGGGTTAAGGGTCTAAATTCAGAACAATAGTTCAAAATCTAAACAGTTTATCTCAGCGGTATGGGCATCAATCGGAGCCGAAACCGCCTTGCTTTTCTTAAAAATAGAAACCCGGTAATTTACATCATCTGGTCAGATGGAGGATACGTGCCTGAGGAAAAGAGAAAATCGTAGTCAATTAATGAATCCGATTTATGATTTATGAATTAGTAAGAACAAAACCGGAAGTCAATAGAAAAGTGAATTTTTTTATCATTGCAAGCAAAACCGGTTTGCAGGTATAGTACACGGGAACAATGGGAATGAAACGACTTTAACCCATGAAAGGAAAACAAAATGAAAAACCCTGTGGATCATTTCTGGAACCTGAAACTGGCTGCCGTAAAGGACAGCCTTGAAAATAATAATTTTGAAGTGTTCATTGCCGCCACGGCAAAAGAGGCCAAGGATCTGGCCTTAAACGAGATCATCCCGAAACTTGCCGTTAAGACCGTTTCCTGGGGCGGGTCCATGTCCTTTGTGGCCACGGGCCTGTTTCATGAACTCAAGGACCGTCCGGATCTGGAGGTTCTCAATACCTTTGACAAAGGCCTTTCCCCGGAAGAGATGATGGAACTGCGGCGCAGATCCCTTTTGACGGACCTGTTCATCACCGGCACCAACGCGGTTACGGAATCAGGTCAGCTCGTGAACCTGGACATGATCGGAAACCGGGTGGCGGCCATCATGTGGGGACCGAAACATGTGCTTTTGATCATCGGCAGAAATAAGATCTGCGGGGACCTCGAAGAGGCCATGGTCCGGATCAAGACCTATGCCGCACCCGTGAATACCATGAACCTCGATAAGAAAACCCCCTGCCGGGAAACCGGGGTCTGCCATGACTGCAAAAGCCCGGACCGGATCTGCAACTACTGGTCCATTACGGAAAAAAGCTTTACCAAAAACAGGATCAAAATCATCCTTGTGAATGAAGAATTAGGATTTTAACCCATGCAGAAGATCCTTATTTTTCAACAGAACGGCTCGGCCAGGGCTAAAGTCGAAGGCATCAAGGAATTCGGGCAGGGCCGGTTCATTATCGAAACCGTTGATATCGACATGCCGCTGCCCCCGGTCCTGGATGATACCTCCCCTTATCTGCCGGAAACCCTGGAAACCGACCTTGTCATGGATTTTTTCAAAAACCGGGACCTTTCGGAAGATTTGAGCCTCCTCTGTGAACGGCTGAATATCCCGGTGATTGCCTCGGGTAAAAAGCATACCCGGGGCAGGGCCGTCTGCCCGCCCACCTGATGCAGCCTGTCAAGACAGGTCTGTCTTGGAGAGTATGGAGAGAGGTTCGGGACTCCCGAAATTGAAATAGCCGTGGAAAAGGGAGTGGTTAAAGAGATCCGGGTTCTGAAAGGAGCGCCTTGCGGGGCCACCTGGCATGCGGCTGAAGAAATGAAGGGTCTGCCTGTTGAAGACGCCTTGACCCGGTTCGGCCTGGAGGTCCAGTTCGTATGCTCGGCCGACCCGGCCGCCTGGGACCCCCTGTGGGGAAAAAGCCCGGTCCACATGGCCGCGGATGTCCATTCCGCGGTGCTGAAAGCGGCCTTAAAAAAGCAGGATAAAAAATAAACCAGGTGAGCCCTCTGCTCTTTTAGGCTGTCGGACAGGGGATGAGGCCTCTTTTTTCCATGAGTGCGTCAGGGCTGATCAAATGCCTTTTGAACCAGTCCTTTGACCCGTTTTTCCCGAGGGCCAGGGACAAGAGTTCTGAAAATGGAATACCGGGAGCCGGTTCTCGGGCCTGCACCGGATTTCCAGGTTCAGATGGCACATGGCGCAGGCCGTGACAATACATTCGGCCCCGGATGCAATGGCGCCCTGCATAATCCGGTTCACAAGCGTTTCAGAGATTCCGGGCCGGCTGACCGATAAAAAGGTGCCGCAGCAGGTGGATAAAAACGGCCATCGGACCGATTCCCCACCCAGAGAAGCCATGGTTTTTTCCATGAGGCCGTAATGGTTTTTTTCTTTGTTCATCTTGGGCGGCCTTGCCAGCATACAGCCGTAATAGGGGGCGATTTTCAAGCCCTTGAGCTTGCCGTCGAGGCCCTTTAACACTCCCTGGTTCCTCATGGTGACCAGCAGTTCAAAAAATGAAGCAATCGGATATTTTTTTGAAAAGGCCTGCCAAAAAGAGTTTCATAGGCTTTCTGCTTTTCGTTTGACCCGCTTAATTCCATCTTTGCCTGGCTCAGCCGAAGATAACACCCGGGGCAGGCAATGAGCATGGGCGTATTTTCCGGGGCAAGAAAAAGATTCCGGGCCGCCAGGGACAGGGCCAGGCTTTTATTGATGCTGTGGGTGGAGGAAGATCCGCAGCAGTTCCAGTCATTGATTTCAGAAACCCGGATATCAAAATGTTCCAGAAAGGAGATCAGGGAAGCATTGTTTTCCCTGGCCGTGGTGGCCAGGGAGCATCCGGGAAAATAGCTCAGATTCGATCCGGCAAGGGTCATGACGGGCCTCCTGAAAATGTGAAAAGGGCGTTTATGCTTTTTTATCCTTCACTTTGGAGGGGAGAAGATCCAGTTTCCGTTTGGCCAGCATTTTTAAACCCAGATTCATATCGGAAAACAGGTCCTTTTCGGAAAATTTATATTTCATCATGATTTCAAGCTTATGGGTCCGTCCATGGCTGCGGATGGAATTGATGACGGCCTGGTGAAAGGACAGGATCCCGGGCTCGGCAATCTCACTGTGTTCCAGGAGGGCCATCTGCCTCAGGGCATCCATGACGGCGGCCATATCGACACTGTTGGGACATTCCATGGAACAGGTATTACAGCCCACGCAGAGCCAGATGGTATTGCTCCTCAATACCTTTTCCTTTAACCCGAACTGAATCATCCGGATGACGGCGTTGGGAAGGTATTCCATGTCCCGGGCAAAGGGGCATCCCCCGCTGCAGGCAAGACAATGCCAGCAGCGGCTCAGATTGGCATGGCTCATCGCCTCCACCTGTCTTGCAAAATTTCCCGACCCTTGGTTCAACACAATTCTATCCATATGAGATCTCCCCTGATTTGTAAAAAGGTGCGGCCTTTATTCAGGACCTTAACATATGAAAACCCCGGTTTCCTTGACCTGGATCAAGGTAAAAAGAATTTCAGGAGGGTCCGGGAAAAAATTCAGAGGTTTTTCCCGTCAGATAATAGGCCAGAAGCCCCACCCATTCATAGGCGGCCCCGTCGAGTTTTTTAAGATTACCAGAAAAATTCCAGGTGAGCCTGAAAAGGGATCCCGGATTTGTATCATGATTCACCGGAAAGGGAATCACCTTCCAGCCGATTTTATGGAAGATGCCCAGGGCCCTCGGCATATGGGAGGCGCTGGTGATGAGCACCCAGTGTTCATCCGGCCCCGGCCGGACTTTCTCTTTTGTGAATACGGCGTTTTCATAGGTATTGCGGGACTCGGATTCAAACAGGATGGTTGAAATATCAAACCCCTGTTCCCGGAGCAGTTTTTTCGCCACCTCGGATCCCTTGTATTCCTGGCGCAGGGGGTCCCCGGTCCCACCGGAATACACATGCCGGGCCCGGGGAAAGGCTTTCATGAGCTTGATAAAGGCAAAGAACCGTTCCGAGTGCTGGTTCAACTCGGCCTGGCCCCAGGCAAAACTGCCGGCAATATCCTCAGATCCGCCCAGGACAATGATGCCGTCAATGGGAGAGGATAACCCGGAAACCGGGGGGAACCGGCTTTCCAGAGGATATAAAATCCAGTCGCCCACGGGAAAAACCGTGATCATGAAGATTAAAACCGATAAAAAAATACCTAACCACCTTGCTTTCTGGTGGGCCTTGATAAACATCAGGAAAAAGCAGGAGAAGATCAGGATCACCAGCAGGGATTCAGGCGAACAGACCAGCCAGAAGAGCTTAGACAGCAGAAAAAACAAGGTGTTCATGGGAGGGTGTCCATTCCTTGATTTGAGTGTTTTGTGTCATCGTATCCTCCTTCATCAGACAGCTCCTTCAACGCGGCCTTTTGTATCATATTGCCGCCGAATTTTTCCATGATGGAATCAACGGCCTTATCAACACAGGCCCACCGCATTTCCGGTTTTTTCTCTTCTCCCAGCAATTGCATCTGAACGGGCCTGGTTTTATCTTTCAGGGAGGAGACCCCGACTCCGGCCAGCCTGATCTTTCTTTGTAATTCTATTTTCCGGTACAGGCCCAGGGCCTCATTAAAGATGGCGGCAGAGGAAGAAACCGGTGTGTCCAGGGTTTTGCTCCGGGTCACCTGGGTAAAATCCGAGAATTTTAATTTGATGAAAACCGTTTCGCAGACAAGCTGTTTCGCCCTCAGATCCCGGCCCACGGTCTGGGCCCTGTCCAGGAGGATGCCTTTAAGGGTTTCAAAATCCGACACATCCCTGGACAGGGTGGTCTCGCTGGATATGGATTTCCGGATGTGGCCGGTCTCCACCGGCGTCGGGTCAATGCCGCCGGACAATTCAAACAGGTGGGGCCATTTTCCGAATTTCCGGGTCAGGAGCGGAAGGGAAAATTTTTGAATGTCTCCAAGGCAGCGGATGTTCAGGATATTCATCTGTTTCATGGCAGCCTGTCCCACTCCCGGCACCTTTTGAATGGGCAGGGCCGCCAGGACCCGGGGGGCCTCGGCCGGGGTGATGAGGGTCAACCCGTCGGGCTTGTTCATGTCCGAGGCGATTTTGGCTAAAAACTTAATGGGGGCAATGCCGATGGAGCTGGTCAGGGAAAGCCCGGCCTGAATTTTATTTTTAATGGCCCGGCCCATGTCTTCGGGTGAACCGAAAAGCCTTCCGCAGCCGGTAATATCCACAAAGGCCTCGTCAATGGACACCTGTTCCACCAAAGGTGAGAACCCGGCCAGGATAGACATGATTTTTTTTGAATCAGCCCTGTATTTTCCCATATTGCCGGGAACGATAATGAGACCGGCGCATCTCAGCTTTGCCTCATATACCGGCATGGCGGACCGGATGCCGAATTTCCGGGCCTCATAGCTTGCGGTGGAGACCACGCTCCGCTTTGAATTTCCGGCCACGATGACAGGTTTGTGCCGAAGGGCGGGATTGTCTCTTTGTTCAACCGCGGCAAAAAAGGCGTCCATGTCAATGTGCAAGATCATTTTTCTGCATCTCCAGGACATATTTATGGAGAAGTTCTTCTTGTTCAGGGGGGCAGTTTTCAAAAACACAATGGCAGACGGATTCTCCGTCAATGGTCAGGATTCTCAATCCCGCGGAAAAGACAGTGTCGCCCCTGTAGTGGGGAACCTCAAGGGTAAACCGGATGATGTCCGCCTCATCGGGTTGAAATCCCTGGTTTTCAAAGGCCAGGCCTCCGGCGCCGATATTCAGGACAAGGACGTTTTGCCTTTGAATGGAAAGGTGAACCCCCGGCCCGCCTTAAAATGATACCGGAAGGCGTGCCGCAGATCCTCGGAGTCGTGCCGGATGAGCTCAGTTCCGGTTTTCTTTTTTTTCCAGAACAAATTCCACCCTCCTGTTTTGGGCCCTGTTTTCTTCCGAGGTATTGGGCAGAAGCGGCATGATATCGCCATAGCCCGTGGCGGTCAGCCGGTCCGGGAGAAGCCCCCTGGAAATAAGGTATCTTAACACCGTTGTGGCCCGGATCGCGGATAATTCCCAGTTGGAAGGAAAAATTTCCGTGGAAATGGGAAGATCGTCTGTATGTCCCTTGATATTGACGGTATAATCCGGGTAATCATGGAGAATATCAACAAGGTCATCCATGACCGGTGCGGCCGAAGGATTCAGTGAAGCCGAGCCGGAGCCGAAGAGGGCCTGCCCGTTGATGTTGACGATGATCCTGCCGTCCAGAATCCGGGTGGAAAGAAATTCTTTTTCAGTGCCGGACTTGGCAAACCGGGTCAGCTCTTCAAACAGGGATTTTTCACGGGATTTCAGACCGGTAATATCTTCAAGGGTGATCCGGGTGCCCAAGAGTTCCGGGATTTTGACCAGGTCCATGAGGCTGATAAGCTCTTCACTGCTTTCAATCCTGATTTTAACCGAATCAACGGCCTGGCTGTACTGGTTCCGCTCAAAGGAGGTCAGGGTGTACAACAGAACAAAAAATACCAGGAGCAGGGTCATGAGGTCTGCATAGGTGACCAGCCAGGTGGCGTCATCATCATAGGTGATAAAGGTGCTGTTGTAGGTATTGTCTCTCATTTTTCGTCTTTCAGGTTCATGCTGCTCAAGGGTTTGCGGAGCCTTGAAGAAATGAAGCTGGAGAGCTTCTCATAGATGGTCATGGGGTTGTTGTTATTGATGATGGAAATGGCGCCTTCCCTCTGGATTTCAAGATTGATGATTTCAATGACGGTTCTTGAACGCAGTTTTCCTGCAATGGGAAGAAAAAAAAGAGTGGATAACAGGGAGCCGTAGAAGGTGGTCAACAGGGCCACGGCCATGGACGGGCCTATGCTGGAAGGGTCCTGGAGCCGGCTCAGCATCTGGACCAGGCCGATGACGGTTCCCAGCATGCCGAAGGCCGGGGCATAGAGCCCCATTTTCCGGAACACATCCTGGACAATGAAATGCCGCATCTGAAGGGATTGGATTTCCGTTGTCAGGGCCGCCCGGATGACCTCTTCCGAAGATCCGTCGGATAAAAGGGTGCAGGCCTTTCTCAGGAACAGGGAATCGGTTTTGACCCGGCTCAGTTCAAGGAGCCCCTGGCGCCGGCTGATCTGGCTGAGTTTGATCATGACGGCCACGGCCTCATTGGGATCTTCCTTGTCCTTGGAAAAACAAAATACGCGGCTTTGAAAGCCGCGGCGACATCTCTGAACTGGAAGGTGATGAGGGTGGTGGCCAGGGTGCCGCCGAATACAATCATGAGGCCCGGCACATTGATAAAATGATGAAGGTCGCCGCCGATGAAAATGGCGCTGAAGATTAATGAGAGACCGGAAATGATTCCGATGAAAGATGCAATATCCATGTCAGATGGTCTTCCCCTAGTACCTAGGTTCTTGTCAAAGGGTGGTCGGGCTAAGTTCAGGCCATGCTATATGATAAAATTTTGATGGTCAAGATTAAGTTGAACCCAAAGCCGGGCCAACGGATTTTTCATGGACCCCGGCAGGGTTTCGTAAAAGTTAAATTCCCATAATTTCAAGATGTTAACTCATATTGCCCTTGTTTGAATTGTCTTGCACAAAGCGTTATCCAGTGCTAAACTAACTGACTTTAAAAAATGGCGGGTTCAGGATAGTGATGAAATTAGGGATGGGGCAGAATTCGGATGGGCATGATTAAAAAACGAAATTTGGTATGGATTCTCTTGTTGTGTCTGAGCTGCTGCCTGGGGTGCAGTGAGCCTGAAAAGGAAAAACCCGCGGCCGTCATGATCAAAACGCCGTTGATCAGCCTTTCGGAACCGGATTTTCTGGAGGAGCTGGATCTGAAAAAATCAGCTTATCCCTATGCCATCGATAAAGATCCGGCAGAATACAATGGGATGGTCATTCAACTGGTCAATATGCTTTCGGAAGAGATGATTCTTCTCAGTGCAGCCGGAGATCTCGGGGTAACGGTCACGGAAACGGAGGTTAATGCCGCGGAAGCAGAGATTAAAGCGGATTATCCTGAAAACACTTTTGACGAGATGCTGCTGAAAAACGCCATATCCTATTCTCTATGGAAAAAACGCTTAAAGAAAAATTTGATTATTGATAAACTCCTGGACCGGGAAATCCGGCATAAGGTTGAGATCACATCTGAGGATCTTGTTGAGTTCTACCGCAAATATAATATGGAAGACCCCCGGGATCTGAAAAAGAAAAATAAGGAGCCCCAAAAAATAATTGATGAAAATGAACTGGTTTCCATACTCCGCATGCAAAAGACCGAAGATGCCTACGAGGCTTGGCTCAAGGAGCTTGAATTGAAATATCCGGTTGAAATCAATAAGGAAGCGCTCAAACCCTTATTAATTGATATTGATGAAAAAGAGGAAAACAACAATGAAAAAACCGACTAAAAATTTTATATCTTTTTTGATCCTGATGGGCCTGATTCTTCCGCCGGTCCTGCCGGCTGAAACCCTGGACCGGATTGTGGCCTTGGTGGACGGTGATATCATCACCCAGGCCCAGTTGAACAAAGAAACGGAAAGATACCGAAAAAGCATTGAAGCCTCTGAATCTCCGGAAGAAAAGAAAAAAGCCCTTATAGATGAGCTGAACCGGAAGATGCTGGAATCATTGATTGACCAGTCCCTCACCCAGCAGGAAGCCAAAAAATATAATATTGAAATAGCCGAGGCGGAGATCGACGGCGCCATTGAGAATATTAAAAAAACCAAGGCCCTGAGCCAAGAAGCCCTTGAGAAAGCCATTGCCCAGGAAGGACTGACCGTTGAAGAATACCGGGAGAACATCAAAAAACAGATTTTACAGGCCCGGCTCATCAATTTTGCCGTGAAATCAAAGGTGGTCATCACCGATGCCGAGATCAAAAAACAATATGAGGCCAATGCTGAAAAATATTCGGTCAACCGGAAATACCATTTGAAAACATCCTCATGAGAGATAAGGACAAAATAGATGAGGTGGAAAGCAAACTCGACGCGAAAGAGGATTTCTCTGCGTTGGCTAAACAATATTCCCAGGCGCCCAATGCATCGGACGGCGGGGATCTCGGCGCCTTTGACGCGACCAGCTTTTCAGCCGGAATCAAGGACCATATCCTTAAATTGAAAGAAGGGGAGCATACCGGGGTTATCCAGACCGCCCAGGGCTTCCAGATTTTTTATGCCCAAGATATTGAGCAGGGGGCGACCAAGACTTTTGAGCAGGCCCGGGATGAGATCCACGACAGCCTCTACCAGGAACAGGTCACGGAAAAATTCGAAACCTGGCTTGAATCCCTGAAGAAAAAAGCGCACATTAAAATCATGCTTTGATTCACCCTTCGGCTTGTTAGACAGGAACCATCATGCACAATGACCAAATCAAAGTTTTGACCGCCAGTCTGAAAAGACTGTTGCGCCGCGGGGCCACCAAACAGGTGACCAATATTATCAAGAAAACGCATATGGCCGATCTGGCCAGTGCGTTTAAAGAATTGTCCCCGGATAACCGGGAGAAGCTTTTCAAGCTGATAAAGGATCCCGAAGAAATAGGGCTCTTTTTCTCCACCCTGGATGAAAACCTTTTCCTTGAGATTGTAAAAACCGTTGAGATCGATCAACTGGTCGGAATATTTGATCATATGCCTTCCGATGATGCCGCCTGCCTTTTAAACCTGTTGGAGGATGAAACTTCGGATCAGATTCTTTCCAAGATGAAAAAGGAAGAATCGGATAATGTTGAACAGCTCATGAGCTACAGCGACGACACTGCCGGCAGCCTCATGGTGACCGATTTCATTGCCCTTGAAGAAGACCTGAAGGCAAAAGAGGTGATTGCGGCCCTGCAGAGTAAATACCTGGATGTGGAGATGCCTTTTTATATCTATGTGGTGGATGCCTATGGAAAACTGGTGGGCGTAATCTCTCTGAGGCAGCTTGTGGTGGTCCACCCTGAAAAGCCGCTCAAGGAATTCATGGCCAAAGACCTGGTTTCCGTGACCCCTTATACGGACAGGGAAGAAGTCGCCAGGATCGTCTCAAGGTATGATTACCTGGCCGTCCCCGTGGTAGATGAGGATAACCGGATTGTGGGCATCGTGACCGTGGATGACGTTATTGACATTCTCCATGAGGCAGCCACGGAAGATATGCTCAAAATGGCCGGTGTGGGCGAAGAATACATAGAAACCCAGACCATTCTCAGAGGGATGAAAATCCGTCTGCCCTGGCTGTTTGCCAGTTTCCTCGGGGGGGTGGCCGCTTTTTTTGTTATCGGACATTTTGAAGCCAATATAGCAAAAATGAGCATTCTGGCCGCCTTTATCCCGGTTATCGCAGGGATGGGGGGCAATATCGGAACCCAGAGTTCCATCATCGTCGTCCGGGGTCTTGCGACAGGCAGAATCCATCTTCAGGATTTTTCCAAGGTGATTTTAAAAGAGTTTTCCGTCGGCCTCATTTTAGGCCTTGTCTATGGTATTTTTATCGGTGTCATTGCAAAGATTATTTTTTCAGCGGAACTGTTTGCCCTTCCTCTGGCATTATCCGTGAGCTGTGCGATTGTCGCGTCCATGTCCATTGCCGGATTAATGGGATCCACGGTTCCCCTTGTTCTGCACCGGTTGAATATCGATCCAGCCGTTGCAACAGGTCCCTTTGTGACCACTTCCATTGATATTGTCAGCGCGTTTTGTTATTTTTCCATTGCAGGTTTTTTCCTGGGCCTTTCATAATCTGAATATGCCGGGTTTCAGCACAGACGCCATCTTGTTGAGGAAGATCGAATATGGGGACCATGATTTTATCATCAGTTTTCTCACCCGGTCCCATGGGAAGATTTCCGTGATTGCCAAAAATGCAAAAAAGAGCGTCCGGCGGTTTACCGGGGCCCTGGATCTTTTTTCGGTGAACCAGATCCACTGCGTCTATCCCAAAAAGAAAAAAGACGGGATGACCATCCTTTTCCAGGCCGACCTTGAGGACGGACTTGGAAATATCCGCTATGATGTGTTGAAAACAACCTATGCCAGCTTCTGGGTGGAACTGATCCATTTCTGGCTGGAGGAGGAAAAACCCCAGCTCACACTCTATGACCTGCTTTTTTTTTCCCTGGACGCCCTGAATACCGGCAGCATATCCAAAGAAGTGATCCATCTTTTGTTTATGATCCGTTTCATGGCCCTGTCCGGGTTTGAGCCCCAGATTGAATCCTGCGGCCGGTGCAAAACTCCCCTGGATGAGATAGAACAGAACCGGGTCATGTTTGATTTCAGGGAAGGCCGGATCATTTGCCTGAATTGTGCCAAGGGAGAATCCAAACACGGCCGGATGGTGTCCAAGGGAACCCTGAAGCAGCTTTTCTGGATCAATCAAAACGAGGTTCACCGGGTGGACCGGATCAAATTTTCAGGATTGGCCATAAAAGAAGGCGAGGCCCTCCTGGAATCCTTTATCCCCTTTCATCTGGGAAGGGAATTTAAGAGTCTTCAATTTTTGAAGCGGTTGAGGCAGAACAATGAATTTTAAAACAAAATTGGATAAAAATCCCATCCGGGTCTCGGTTCCCTGCCGGGTGGATCTGGGCGGAACCCTGGACATCAGCACCCTTTATCTTCCCATGGCCGGCCTGTCCCCGGCCACCTTTAATATCGCCCTGGACCTGAGGACCCGGGTCACGCTGTCCTCCTTTGAAGCGGGATATGTCCAGGTGTCGTCAAAGGGGTTTGAAACCGCTGTGTTTAAAAAAGACGAGGCCCCGTTTCATCATCCCATGGGCCTCATGTTTGCCGTTGCAAAATATTTTGACGCCGAGGGGGTCCACATCCATATCGACTCGGCTTCACCCCCGAGAAGCGCCCTGGGCGGGTCTTCCGCCGCGGCTGTGGCCATTGTGGCCGCCTTTTATCACCGGATGGGAAAAAAAATTGATCCCGCCCATGCGGCCTGGCTGGCCCACTATATTGAAGCCGGTGTGGCCGGTGTGCCCTGCGGTATTCAGGATCAACTGGCTGCTGCCTTTGGCGGGGTGAACCAATGGTCCTTTAGGATGGGAAAGACGGGTCCCTTGTTCCGCCAAAAAAAATTTTTGACACGGCAGCGGACATGGAAGCCCTTAACGCCCATATCCTGGTGGCCTATTGCGGAATTCCCCATGTGTCCAAGGATATCAACAGACAATGGGTGGACTCGTTTCTGAAGGGGGAGACCCGGAAGACCTTTGAAAAAATAGCGGGCCTCACAAAAAGAATTTTTCACTGTCCGTAAAAAAAAAGAAATTACAGGCAGGCCGCGGATCTGATGAACCAAGAGACCGGATTAAGACTTGAAATGACACCCGAGGTGCTTGACAATACCGGGGAAATATTGTTTGACAGTGCGAGGGGCTGCGGGTGCGGCGCAAGATTTACCGGCGCCGGGGGAGGCGGCTGCCTCTGGGCCCTGGGGGAGAAACCGGCCATTGACCTGCTGCGGCAAAGATGGCAGGATATCCTGTCCACCGTTGAAGGAGGTGAACTCCTGAATACAAAAATTGATCATCAAGGGATCATCCTTGATCCTTATTAATTATAGAAGAAGCGGAGCAACATGAATTTCCAAGATGTAATCTTAAATCTCAATCAGTATTGGGCCCAGAAGGGATGTGTCCTCATCCAGTCCTATGACATGGAAGTGGGGGCCGGGACCTTTCACCCGACCACCCTTTTGCGGGCCCTGGGGCCGGAACCCTGGAAGGTGGCCTATGTGCAGCCGTCCAGACGCCCCACCGACGGCCGGTACGGGGAAAACCCCAACCGGCTTCAGCATTATTACCAGTACCAGGTCATCCTGAAACCCTCCCCCCCGGATATCCAGCAATTGTATCTGGATTCCATGCGGGTCCTGGGGGTGGATCCCCTGGAACATGATATCCGGTTTGTGGAGGATGACTGGGAATCCCCGACCCTCGGGGCCTCGGGCCTGGGCTGGGAGGTCTGGCTGGACGGCATGGAGGTCACCCAGTTCACCTATTTCCAGATGACCGGCAGCATGGAAGTCAAACCGGTTTCCGTTGAACTCACCTACGGCCTTGAACGGATCTGCATGTATCTCCAGGGCGTGGACAATGTATTTGACTTGAAATGGAACCATGAGATCACCTACCGGGATGTATACCACCAGCAGGAGGTGGAGCAGTCCACCTATAATTTCGAGGTGGCGGATGTGGATCTGTTGTTCGACCTTTTTAAAAAATATGAGACGGAAGCCCATAGGATCATCGGGCAAGGGCTCGTGATCCCGGCCTATGAATTCTGCCTGAAATGCTCCCATACTTTTAATCTCCTGGACGCCCGGGGGGCCATCAGCGTGACGGAACGCACCGGCTATATCAAGCGGATCAGGGATATTGCCAGGGCCTGCGCCAGCGCCTATGTGGCCCAGCGGGAGGCCATGGGGCATCCGCTGCTGAAAAAGGGAGGGAAATAAGATGAATACACTGTTGATTGAAATCGGCTGCGAAGAGATCCCGGCCGGTTATATCCTCCCCGCCTTGAACGCCTTTAAAGGAAACATTCTCCTGGCCCTGGACAAAAACCGGATAGAACATGGGGAAGCCCGGGTCTTCGGCACCCCCCGGCGCCTGGCCCTGATGATTGCAGGGGTGGGGGACATGCAGGCCGGCAATACCTCCACCCTGACCGGCCCTCCGGAACGGGCCGGGTTTGACGGGAACGGAAAACCCACCCTGGCCGCGGAAAAATTTGCAGCCAAGGCAGGGGTGGCGGTTCAGGATATCCGGGTGGAAGACACGCCCAAGGGAAGATACCTGGTGGCCGTGATCGAAGAAAAATGCGAATCCGCCGTCCTCATCCTGGAAAGCATCCTGCCAAAGGAAATTCTGGCCATTCCCTTTCCCAAAAGCATGAGATGGGGGGATCTGTCCATTGCCTTTGCCAGACCCGTCATTTCCCTTGTGGGGCTTTTGGGGGAAAAGATCCTGGATTTCAAGGTGGGCAATATCAAATCCTCCTCCTATATTTTCGGCCATCCCTTCATGTCGCCGGGCAAATACAAGGTGACGGCGGCTGAAAAATATATTGAAACGGCCGAGGCCGCCGGGGTCATCCCGGACATTGAAAAACGGAGGGCCGAACTGGTCAGGGCCGTCAATGCCTTGGCCAAAGACCAGCATGCCCGGATCCTGGAGGATGAAGACCTGGTGGATACGGTGACAAACCTCGTGGAATCCCCCTTCCCGGTGGTGGGAACCTTTGACGAAGAATTCCTGGAAGTGCCCCAGGAAGTTCTCATCACGGCCATGAGGGAGCATCAGAAATATTTGCCTGGTGGATGAAAAGGGAAGGCTTCTGCCCAAATTCATCGCCGTCAACAATACCCGGGCCAAGGACCTGAAACTGGTGGCCAAGGGACACGAAAAAGTATTGCGGGCAAGGCTTTCCGATGCCAAATTTTTCTATCGCACCGATCTTCAGTCCTCCCTGGATGAGTTTGCCGAAAAACTCAAGGCGGTCACCTTCCATGAAAAGCTGGGGTCCATGTATGAAAAGACCCTCAGAATCGGGGCGCTGGCCCAATATCTGGCCGGGGTGTCCGCCTATCCGGATAAGACGGCCTTATCTGAAAATCTGGGCCGGGCCGCCCATCTGTGCAAGGCGGATCTCGTCAGCCATGTGGTGGTTGAATTCACCAATCTCCAGGGCATCATCGGCCGGGCCTACGCCCTGAAGGCAGGGGAGAAAGAAGACGTGGCCCGGGCTGTTGAGCAGCATTACCGGCCCGTGTATTCCGGGGGCCAATTGCCGGAAAATCCCTGCGCCGCCCTTCTGGCCATCGCCGACAAGCTGGACACCATCTGCGGCTGCTTCAGCGTGGACCTCATCCCCACGGGCGGGGCGGATCCTTATGCCCTGCGGCGCCAGGGCATCGGCATCATCCAGATTATGATCGGGGAAAATCTGGTCTTCTCCCTGTTGTCCATGATCGAAAAGGCCCTGGAGCCCTTTGTGACCGACCCCGTGAAAAAACAGGAAATTGCCCTCAAGGTCAAGGAATTCCTCCAAAACCGGATGGTCAATATCCTGACGGAGATGGGATTTTCCAAAGAAGCGGTCAATTCAGCCCTGTGGGCCTCTTTTGACAATATCCCCGATGTCGCGGCCAGGGTGAAGGCCCTGGATGCGCTCCGGAAAGAGCCTGATTTTGAACCCCTTTCCATTACCTTTAAGCGGGTTGAAAATATTATCCGGAAATCGGATCAGGCCATGGGCCTGGCCGTGGATGAAAGCCTGTTCCAGGATCCCTCCGAGGGCGTCCTGTACACCGCTGTCCGCGGGGTCCGGCAAAAGACCGAAGCCCTGATCAAAGCCGGCAATTATGAAGAGGCCCTTTCTGCCATTGCCGGGTTAAGACCCGCCGTGGATGCGTTTTTTGTGGGGGTCATGGTCATGGCCGAAGACGAGGGCCTCCGGAAGAACAGGCTGGCCCTTTTATCTTCCGTATCGGGATTGTTTAAGGATATTGCCGATTTTTCAATGATATAAAAAACATGCAAAAGGAATAAAATGATGGCTGGATATGAACCGGAAAAGGATAAAAAATTAAAGGAATGGAAGAATGAGGAAACCGGGCTCCTGGTTTCCATTTATCAGTATGGGGACGGGGAGCCCAAGCTCCAGATCGGACCCCGGATGCTGAAGAAAAAAGACGGGACGGACCGGGCCCCGGCAAAGGCAGGCCGTCTTTCCGTTGAAGATGTCATGTGGTTCCATGAGATCATTGATGAGGTCAAGGATGAACTCTCCGACCTGGTCGGACCTGAATAGCGAGTCCATCGTTCCTCCCCTGGGCGCCAGACAGGCCCCGGACCTGGGGCCTGTGGCCATCATGATCAGTTGCGAGCCGGATCTGAAACTCATGGGGGCCGGGGCGGACCACCCCTCGGCCCTGCGGTTTTTACCGGCACCCTGATCCCGGAGGTCCGGGGGGATAAGGGGATTTCCATGGCCGGGCCTTTTATCGGGGCGCCCTACGCGGCCATGCTCCTGGAATCCCTTATTGCCCGGGGCGCGACTCAATTCCTGGTCCTGGGCTGGTGCGGGGCCATCACCGAAGACCTGAAGGTAGGGGATATCCTCCTGCCGTCCCGGGCCATTGTGGATGAAGGCACCTCCAAGGACTATAAGGACCTGGACAGGACCCTGCCGGTTTCAGCGCCGGACCCCGCATTGCTGGGGCGATTGTCCGGCCATCTGACTTCCCTGGGAATCGATCATAAAACCGCCGGGATCTGGACCACGGACGCCGTTTACCGGGAAACCCCGAAAAAAGTGGCCCATTTCCGGGACATAGGCGCTTCCGCCGTTGAAATGGAATGCTCGGCCCTTTTTTCCGTTGCCGAATATCGCAAGGTCCGCCTGGCCGCGCTCCTGGTGGTGTCGGACAGCGTGGCCACCCCGGTCTGGGACCCCGGCTTTAGAGCCAAAAATTTTAAGCAGGCCAGGAAAGCCGCCTGCGACGCCATCCTGGGATTTTCCAAGCTCTTGGGGGAACATGGATAAGGACATCATCAAAGAGGCCCTGGACCTTCAAAGGGAATTGACCGAACACAGTTACCGGTACCATGTGCTGGATGACCCCGTGATTTCCGATGCGGCATATGACGGGATGCTCCGGCGGCTCCTGGAGATCGAAGAAAAATTCCCGGAATTATCCACCCCGGATTCACCAAACGGGTGGGGGCCCCGCCCCTGGACGCCTTTGAAAAGGCTGTCCATTCCGTTCCCATGCTGAGCCTGGACAATGCCTTCAATGATGAGGATGTCCTTGAATTTCACCAGAGAATCGTCAAACTGGCCGGCGGGATCCTATCCTCTATATTGCCGAACCCAAGCTGGACGGCGTGGCCGTGGAACTGCGGTACGAAAACGGGACCCTTGTCCGGGCCGCCACCCGGGGGGACGGGGTCACCGGCGAGGTCATCACGGAAAATGCCAGGACCATCCGGTCGGCGCCTTTAAAATTAAAGGAAGACCGGCTCAAGGCTCCGGCCCTCCTGGAAGTCCGGGGCGAGGTCATCATCCGGAAATCCGATTTTGAAAAATTGAACCGGACCCGCCTTGAAAAGGGGGAGAGCCTGTTTGCCAATCCCCGGAATGCGGCGGCCGGGTCCCTGCGCCAACTGGATTCAAAGATCACGGCCCGACGGCCCCTGGATCTCTTCGTCTACGGCATCGGCCTTGCCCAAGGCCTTGAATTTCAAAGCCAGTCCGGGATGCTGGAGATCCTTCAGGGATTCGGCTTCCCGGTCAATCCCCATATCCGGACCGGGCTGACCCTGGCCGGGGTGTTGGAGGCCTATAAAGACCTTGAA
>JAAUSZ010000266.1 GCA_012031875.1 Desulfobacula sp. | reverse complement strand
AAGCCACCCTCTTTGCCATGAGAACGGCCAGGGCCTATGCAGGGAAAGACAAGATATTGAAATGGTGGGCGGCTTCCACGGCACTCATGACAGCGTGGCCGCCTCCACCAAGAAGAACGTCATCACAGCCGGTATTCCCAAGGGCATGACCCAGGATATGCTGGAAGTGACCTTTAATGATTTTGAGGCCCTGGAAAAAAAGGTCAGGGAAAACGCGTCGGAGCTGGCCGCCGTGATCATGGAACCCTTTCTCGGGGCCGGCGGGGTGGTGCTTCCGAAAAAAGGGTATCTGGAGCATGTGCGTAAAGTGACAGAGGAACATAAGGTCCTCCTGATTTTTGACGAAATTTTTTCTTTCCGTGTGGATACGGGCGGGTGCCAGAAACTCTGGGGCGTGACCCCGGATCTGACCACAGTGGGCAAGGTGGTGGGCGGGGGACTTCCCATTGGTGTCTTCGGCGGGAAAAAAGAAATCATGGATATCTATTGCCATGAAAATACCTCAAGGCCCCTGTATCATTCCGGAACCTTTAACGGCTATGAAACCGTGATGCAGGCAGGCTATGCCGCCCTGTCCAAATATGATGAAAACGCGGTCGCCTATATCAACGGTCTTGGGGCAAGGCTCCAGGAAGGGCTTTTGAAGAGCTTTAAAACCCATGGATTAAAGATCCAGTCCAACCGGATCGGGTCCCTTCTGAACCTTCATTTCTATAATGAACCCATCACCACGGCGGAACAGGTTTTAAAGTCGGAAGAAAAGCTCCATACCCTAATGCATCTGTCTCTTCTGAACAAGGGGGTTTTCACCATCCCAGGGGAGTTGTTCATCCTGTCAACGGTCATGACCGACAGGGAAATTGATTTTCTATTGGATAAAATAGACGAAACCTTAAAAGAATTGTTGCCATTAATTAAAGAAAATTATAACCATTTACTCTTGTGATAGGGCTTGATTAATGTATTTCAAATAAAGAGAGAATAAATGGTTCTGGACAGGATTGACAAACAGATTTTAAACACGCTCCAGGAAAATGGAAAAACAACCAATTCCAAGTTATCGAAAATTGTCGGGATTTCAGCCCCTGCAACCCTCGAGAGAGTCAAAAGGCTTGAACTTGCAGGGGTGATCTCCCATTTTACGGCCGTATTGGACCCGGAAAAGATCGGGTTTTCCATCATGGCCATGGTCAGTATCAGTCTGAGTTTGAGCAGCCTGTCGTCAGTGGCTGCCATTAAAGAAAAATTTGTCGAGCTGGACGAGGTGGTGGAATGCTACCAGATTGCAGGCGCCAATGACTTTGTTCTCAAGGTGATTGCAAAGGACATCAAAGCCTATGGGGAGTTCATGAATAAGAAACTCACCCAGATCGAAGGCATCCAGATTATCAAATCTTCTTTTGTGATTGACAATGTCAAGGAAAAGAAAATGTTCATCCTTGATCTGAATGAGGAGTACGGAGTATAGGAAATATTAATTTATAAACAGGAGAAGCAAAAAATGGATAACAAAATAATTATAACAGCCGCCATTACCGGGTCTGTTCATATCCCCACCATGAGTGATTACCTCCCCATAACTCCTGACCAGATTGTGGAGGATGCCGTCAAGGCCCATGAGGCCGGTGCGGCCATCGCCCATATCCATGTGAGAAATCCTGAAAACGGGCTGCCCGTATCAGACCCGGCCCTTTTCATGGAAGTCTGCAGCAAGATCAAGAAAAGATGCAATATGATCCTCCTTCCCACCACCGGCGGCGGCATGAACCAGACCACGGAAGAAAAACTCATTCCCATTAAAAAGCTTTGCCCTGAAATGTGTTCTTTTGATCCTGCCCCCTTTAACTTCGGTATTTTCCAGATCGCAGGCCGGTTCAAGGAATATAAATATGCCTGGGAAAAGGACTACCTGGAACTCTGTAAGAATGTGACCTTCAGGCCCACCTTTAATGACGATATGATTTATGGAAAAACCTTTCTTGAAATCGATACCAAGCCCGAACTTGAAATCTATGAGCTGGGCCATATTTCCTATGTCAAATGGCTGCTGGAAGAAAATCTGTTAAAACCCCCGGTTCATCTCCAGTTTGTGTTCGGCCCCATGGTGGGCTGGATGGTGCCCTCGGTGAAACACCTGGTATTGATCTATGACGAGGCCAGGGAAGTCCTGGGAGAAGGCCATTTCACCTGGTCCGTGGCCGCGGGTGGCCGGTTCCAGATCCCCATCACCAGCACGGCCATGGCCATGGGCGCTCAGAATGTCCGGGTCGGGCTTGAGGATTCCGTATATGCCGGCAAGGGCGTCATGGCCAAGGCCAGCGCGGACCAGGTCAACATGGTCAAACGGATCGCAAAAGAGATGAGCCTTGAACCCGCGACCTCGGACGAGGCAAGACAGATTCTTAAACTTAAGGGAATCGATAAGGTGGCGTTCTGATTTTTTTTAAAACTCTTTGTCAAATGCGGGAGTTTTTTAAAAAACAGATGCGATTTGGCAGAATAATGGAAAAAAGGAGGGCATCGTTGAATTATTCAGGTTACGCTTCAATTCATGCTCGGCATATTCCCGACAAGGTTTGTCTGATCGAACGAACCCCGGCAACGGGGGGGAGGCGATCCTTTACCTGGAAGGAATTTAATGACGAGATCAATAGAACCGCCAATTATCTGGCAAAGGAGCTGGGGGTCAAACATGGGGATTTTGTCATGCATCTCCAGAAAGATTCTTTGGAATGGCTGGTCACCTATTTTGCCGTTATCCGTTTGGGAGCCGTGGTCGTTCCGCTGAATTTCCGTTTTGAAACCGCGGATATTCTCTATGCCGCTGAAGTTTGCAAGCCGGATGTTTTTATTCTCGGGTCTGAATTTTTAGGGGTGGTTCAGCCGGGACAAAAAGACTTGCCGACCATCAAAAATTATATCTGCACCGGCAAAGACGCGCCCAAGGACATGATCGACTTTAAAACCATCCAGGCCTATCCGGACACCTCCGACGCCCTGGTGGAAGTCGAGCGGGACCATGATCTGGCCATGATGTTCACCTCAGGCACCACCGGAAAGCCCAAGCCCGTCCTCCATACCCATTATTCCATCAACAGCACGGCCATCGGCAACGGCATGACCTATTTTGTCCAGAAGGATGACAATTACCTGTTCTTTCTGCCCTTGTACCACAGCGGCACCATGTTTTTATGGGCGCCATTTTATGCCACCGGTGCAGCCGGGACCATCATCAGGGATTTCCGGGACCCCAAATGGATCATTGAGGCCGTGGCGGAAGAAAAATGTACGGACGTTCTCTTTGTGGTGCCCATCGGCATTGCCGTCTTGAATGCCATTGCCAAAGGGGATCTGAAGCTGGAGGACTATGATCTTTCCTCATGGAAATACATGGAGATCGGGGCCCAGCCCGTGCCCTTCGATATCATGAAGATGCTGGTGGAAAAGCTGCCCTGCGGGGTATCCAATATTTACGGCATAACCGAGGGCGGAGGCGGGGGCTTGTTTAACCTCTATCCCGAGGATGTTCTTTCCAGGCCCGGTTCCATCGGCAAGCCCACCTTCGGGGTGGAAGCCAAAATCGTCGGGCCTACCGGGGATGAACTCCCGGACGGTCAGGTGGGAGAACTCATCTTCCGGACCCCCCGGATGATGCGGGAATACTATTCAAACCCTGAGAAAACCAGGGAAACCATAAAAAAGGGTTGGCTTTATACCGGGGATTTACTAAAGAAGGACAAAGACGGGTATTTTTACATTGTCGACCGGATGAAGGATATGGTCACCAGCGGGGGTGAGAATATTTTCCCGGTGGAGATTGAAGATGCATTGATGGATCATCCCGATATTGATGATGTGGCATGTATCGGGTATCCTGATGACAGGCTGGTGGAAATCGTTCTTGCCGTTATCCAGACCAAAGAAGGAAAACAGTTGACTGAAGAAGAGGTGATCCGGTTTGCAAAATCCAAGCTTTCCCTTTACAAGGTTCCGAGAAAGGTCATCTTTGACCGGGTCCCGCGCAACCCCACGGGAAAGCTCATGAAACCGCAGCTCCGGGAAAAATACACCGGCCGGAGGGAGGCATTTAAGAAATTAGATTAGGCACAAAAAAGCGTGCTGTTTTGCTTGACTTCATCCTGAACTGAAAATACGTTGCCGTTGAGTTCAACTCGCAAAATGATAATTAGTTTGATTCCAAAAAGTTGAAACAGGTGCAGGCGCTGACGGCCTGCACTGCAATTGATAAACTTAATCAAAAGGAAAGGAACTAAGTTATGAAGCTGAAAAGATTTTTAGTCGTACTGCTTGTTTTAGCGGCCGGATCATTTATGTTCATTGCCCCTGCATCTTCCGAAGACAAACCGGATCCTCTTGCCAAATGGGCGCCCCAATTCGATCCCAAGGGCGCAAAATTCAAATGCGTGGTTTCCAATGTTTCCACCCCGGCCCTGGTCGGGACCTATGCCGGGTTTGAAATCCGTGATGAACTCTGGAAACGGACCAACGGCCAGATTTACCTGGACTACAAACCCTTATCCATCCTGGGCGGCGAGGTCGAAGTCCAGAACATGGTCCAGATGGGTGCGGTTCAGGGCATCAGCGTCAGCTCCGTTGCCGCCACAAACCTGGGGCCGAGAATCGGTATTGTAAATTTGCCTTTCCTTGTGGATTCCTTTGACAAACTGGACAAATTCACCGGCAACAAGGTCCTGTTTGACCATTTTTTAATGGCCATGGATCATCAGGGCATCACCGGTCTGGATATCACCGGCTACGGCAATTACGGATGGGCCACTACGGTTCCGGTTAAAACCATTGAGGATGCCAAGAAGGTTAAATTCAGAATTGCAGAAGCCGCGGTCAACCAGCTCAGCTACAGAAACTGGGGCTTTAATCCTGTGGCCATGCCCTGGCCCGATGTTCAGGTGGCTCTGAAACAAGGGGTCATTACCGGTCTGGACCATACGCCGGCAGTCTGCAACCTGACCAAAAAATTCGAGGTGGCCAAATATTTCACTCAGTTGAACTATGCCCAGGGCCTCTTTGTCTGGATGTTCAATAAAGCCTGGCTTGAAAGCCTTCCCCAGGACTTAAGAGAAATTTTTGTCAAGACCGTCCATGATGTCTGCGTGGAAAACAGGAAGAGAACCGCTACCTGGGAAGCGGAGCAGATTGCCGCGGCCAAGGCTTCCGGTGTCGAGTTTTCCAGTTGTCCGAAGCAGATATGAAAACCCTGAAAGAGCAGAGCAAGGGGGCATATGATACCTATGCCAAGGAAATCAACCAGCTCTATCCGGGAGACAAATACAAGCCTGCCAATTATCTGCAGGAAGTAATGGATTTCTTGAAATAATCACATGTGTTTAATTTCATAAGGAAACAGGATTCGGCTTATGCTTGGAAAAATTTCAAAAAAACTGGACACGGTTCTCACGAATATTGAAGAATGGACGCTTTTTGGTATTGTGATGGCGGCCCTGATTTCCCTTTTCGCCAATGTGGTCTTGCGGTACGGCTTCAACTATACCCTGGCCTGGAGTGAGGAACTGGGCCGCATTGTCATGATCTATACCACCTTTGTCGGGACAAGCCTGTCCATTAAAAAAGGGGCCATGATCCGGATCGACGCCCTTGTCCAGATTTTTCCAAAGCTTAAGCCGGGCCTGAGTGTTTATTCCAATCTATTGATACTCTTTTTTGCATGGATGATGGTCTATTACGGGTATAAGATGACGCTTATGCAGTATACCACCCATCAGTCAACGATTATCATGCAGATCCCCCTTGTCATTGTTTACGCCATAATGCCCGTTATGGGCATTATGGTGTTTATCAGAACGATTCAGGTATTGATTCAGGACATTAAACGGAAATAAGAGGAATCTTCATGGAGACAACTGATTTTATTATCATGGCCATACTGCTGGGGATGTCTGACCACCTATGTGCCGGTTTTTTAAGCCTGTTTATTGCATCAG
>JAAUSZ010000265.1 GCA_012031875.1 Desulfobacula sp. | reverse complement strand
TGTCAAAATCAAAAATTTCCGGGTGAAGGGTATTGGCAATGTGCATAAGGCCCAGCACCCACCGGGGGCTGCCGAAATCCCACAGGGGGAAATGGCCGTAGATCCGGTTGTTTTTCACGGCATTGACCAAAAGATCATGGCGGATGCAATAATCGGTAAAATCCGGTACCGGACAGGACAGAAAGCCCGAGATAAAAATCAGGTCCGGGTTCATGGCCATGAATTCATCACGGCTGATGGTCACGCCGGGCTTGCCCTTTCGTTTGATCTGCTTGTTCAGGCACTCGCCTCCGGCGGCTTCCACCAGGTTGGTTTCAAAGCGCTCGGCATTCAGGGCAAACAAAGGATATCCCATGGCATAATACACCCTTGGCCGTTCCACATCCCGGGTTTTGGACCGGATTTGGGCCAGGGTGTCGCCGATATATTGCTTCAGCCTGTTGCCTGCTTTTGTGCAGCCGGTTTTCAGGGCCAGGCGGTCGATGATGGCCCCATAGGCATCGGGCAGTTGGACGGTCTCGTGGAATTCTTTGAGATAATCGGTTTGAACAAGATCAAACCAGAGTCCGGACACCTTTTCAGGATCATGGGCCCCGATGCAGACCAGGATGGCATGGAGCATTTCAAAGGCCCGGGTGGTCCGGTATCCTCCAAAAAAGCCCTGCTCGTCATAGCGTTTTTCCGCAATCTCCCCGGTGATCACGGGCTGGCTGCCGCAGGCGCATTGGGCCCCGGGCAAATGCGCCGTGATCCTGGACCCCATGGGACCGAAAAACTCCCGGGTGATGAGGGTTTCCCCGCAATCCGGGCACCGGGTATTCAACCGGTCTGATCCGGGGGAATTAAAGAGATAGACATGGGCCAGTTCCTTTTCCAGCTCTGCGCAAAGGGCCTCGGATTCCCGGATGGTGGGTTCAAACTCAATATCCGCCTCGCCAAAGGGCACGAACCGCATGACCTGGAAGGGGATGCGCCGGGACAGGGAGGAAACGAATCCGGCCAGGCGGGCGAGTTCGGCTTCAAAGCCCTTCATGTGGATGGCAGCGGCCTCCACATGGACCCCGGCCTCAAAGAGCCGTTTCAGATTCCTGAACACCGGCCCGGACGAGGGGACCCCGCAGGCCTGGTAAGCCTCGTCCGTGAATCCCTTGAACCCGATATTGGCAAAATCCGTAAAGGGAATCAGGGCCTCCAGGGCTTGTTCGGTCAAATAGCCATTGCTTGAAAATCCCACCAGGAGGCCATTTTCCCTGGCCAGGCGGGCCAGTTTTAAAAATGAAAAAAAAGACACCGTGGGATCATTAAGGCAAAAGGCAATGCCTTTGCAGCCTTCCTGAAGGGCTTTTTCCACAACCTTTTCCCGCGGCATCTGCTTTAAAACCGCGGGCATGGTTTCCGTTCCCCGGGCCAGGATTTCGGAAATACACCCGGTGCAGGAAAAATTACAGCCCATGGACGAAACCTGCAAAAATTTATGATTGGGATAAAAATGCAGGGTGGGCAGGGTTTCAATGGAAATGGGGAACAGGGTGGAATAGCTGTCAGGATAACGTTCGACAAGAACCCCGCCCTTGACCGTCATCATCCGGCATTTGCCATACCCGTTTTCCTGTATTTGGCAGCCGATCTCACAGATCCCGCATTTCATGAGGCCTTCTCCTTTTCAATATGGATCCAGAACCCGATATCCGATTGCGCCATCCTATATCGGCCGGGAAGGGTTTCATCGAGAGCGTCTTTGATGCGTTTCATGGCTTCGGGCCCTCCCCGTTTTTTGCTCCTGTCTTCAAACCCGTCGTTTTTTTTGGCCATTTCCTCAAAAATGATTTTTTTTAACTCCGGCGTGCCGAAGCCCCCGCCGATATGGGTTTTGCCTCCGGGTTTCAGGACCCGGTAAATCTCGTTAAAGGCTGCGGTCAGATCCTGCCAGAAAAAGATGGAGCCCCTGGATACGATGAGATCGGCAAAATCATCCTCAAAGGGCATGGCTGCAATATCCGATTTCACCGGGGTGATCCGGTCCCCAAGGCCCGCGTCCTTTATATTTTGGGTTGCAATGGCAATGCTGTGGGGCGATTTGTCCATGGCATAGAGGTGCAGGTTCGTGGTCCTTGCCAAGGAAATGGAAAGGGCCCCCGGACCTGCGCCGAGGTCGATACAAGTACCGGCGGTAATACCGTGCATGGATGTGATCTGCTCTGCAATCACGGGATAAATGGGGGCAAACAGGGTTTTAACGATGGCGTCCATGTCCATGGCTGCTTTTTTATCTTCTTCATCATCTAAATACGGATTATCCGCCGGCATTTTGATTCTCCTCAATTATTTTGTTTTTTTCTCTTCCCCGGAACCGCAGGCGCACCCATGCTCCCCTGTTTTCCCATGGCATTCTTCGACCTGCTCTGAGGTGCAGTTTTCTGGTTTGTCTTTGAGTTTTTCCGGGTGTTGGCAGTTGCAGTCACACATGATTTTCTCCTTTGTTTGAGTTGTTTTATTTGAACGGCCGAATCCTTCCAAGGGTTCGCCTTTTTTCCATACAATAAAAATAAACAAAACTGTTAAACCTATTAAATAAGGGATATAAATCAACAGCCCTTTTGGATAGGTCATAAAAATTTGAACGGGGGCAACACTGAGGCATCCATATAACAGCAACACCACCCAACCTTGCCAGGTGATGGGAAGCCCCCATCCCACGCCATATTTTTAGATGGAAACCATATTTGATCTTTTTTATTTCCCATCATTATAATCCTTTTATAAAAACGGCTATTTTGTCTATCAGCTCCTGCGGAACGGGCAAATTTGGATCACCGTAGGATTTTATCTGTAATTCAATGTTATCAGGCACTATTTTTAAAACATGATTCATTCCCGATAAAATGAGCGGTTGGGCAAGTTTATTGGATTTCAAAAGCCGCTCAGCATCGGAAGCACTCACCTGAATATCGGTTGTCCCCTGTACGATGAGGGAGGGTACTGAAATTTGCGATAATTCTTGCTCAGGGGAATAGACGAACCAGGAAATCAAATAAGGTTGTACGCTGGGTCTGAACAATGCCATAAGGGAAGGGGAAATTTTTTCAGTCGTCTTTCCTTGCCTAAGTTGATCAAGTATGGTTTTACTTTCGGATAAAAGATCCGGCGGGGCATTCTTTTTTAAGCTGGGTTTCAATCAGCTCAAATGCCGGCTGGCCTGAACCGGCTAATGAACCAAGCCTTGCGCACCGATTTTTCTACAGGTTATGGCCCCAATAAGGGCTCCTTCGCTGTGTCCGATAACAACCAGGCGTGCAAATCGTCTGTCCTGCTTTAAGAGTTTACCCCAGGACTCTGCATCCCGGATATATGTATCAAACCGCAGGTCCTCTTCTTTCATCCCTGCCGCCGAACTTGCCGCTATCCCCCGTTTGTCATATCTGACCGAGGCAATCCCTTTTAAAGCCAAACCTTCGGCAAGTAGTTTAAGACTGTTGTTTTCCCTATTAAACTATTGTTCCCGTCTCTGTCAGTGGGGCCAGAACCGGAAATAATCAGAGCAACCGGAAACAAAATCATCACCTTTTGGAATTTTCAAGCGTTCCATATATAGTTCCGCTGCCGGTTTCTATAAGGATCGGATCAGATGATGCTTCTGCGTTGTTAAAGAGCATCAAAAAAAACATGACGAATAGAATTCTACATGACATAAATGCACCTATCAATTATTTTTTTACCCTGTTTTTTGCAAAACTCCGGCTGGAAAAATCAAACAGGTCCAGGGCCATCTGCCGGAGTTCGGCAGAGCAGTCGGCAGGCCGGAATTCCCGGTCCGCGGCAAATTCCCGCCAGAAGGGCGGCAGGCTGTCCAGGCGGGTGGCCATGCCCCCTTCCCTGTCCTCCACCACATAGAGAACGGTCTTGATCCCCGAGTTGATGATGCGGGTCAGGCACATGGGACAGGGTTCCACCGAGGTCACCAGAACCAGGTTTTTACAGTCCCTGGGGTTTTCCCCGGTTTCAGCATTCTCACGGAACTTTTTCACCCGGTCCTCGTATCGGTTGAGCAAGTCCATTTCCGCATGGAGGTCGCTCCTGAAATGGGGGGAAAACTGGCGGTTCCGGCCATATTCCACGATTTCTCCCGTGCTCGTGTCTACCAGGCAGGCCCCGATGCCGCCGGAGCCTTCCCGGATGGATTCCAGGGCGCCTTTTACCACGGCCAGGGCATGGGCGTCGTCCTTATATTCCGGGTTCAGGGTATAGGAGGTGATTCTCTGTTCAAGGGCCGCCAGTTTTTCAGCCCTGCCGGCCAGGGCCGGGGTACAGCAGACAAGAAGAACCAGGGCCACCACGGGCAGAATCTTCTTCATCGGCTTTGTCCCCCTTCAGGCCCTTGGGCGTCGATTCTATTTTTCATATTTGTCCATCCTGTGAAGGACGCCCAGGCATCCCTGGTTAAACAGATTTCTGGCAAAGCATTCAATGCTCACGTCCACGCCGAACATCATATGCATGAACATGCTCCTATTGCCCACGGCAATGCTTTTTCCCGGATAATCCAGGGCCAGGGTATTTTCCGGGATCGAGAGCATATAGCCTGAAAAGGGAAATTTAACGGCCTCGGCGTCCCGGTCAAAGGACCGGTAACCGGCAGGATAGGCAAAGGGTTCGTGTTTTCCTGTGGAAAGGGTCAGGTAAAACGCATCTCCGGGCTCATGGCAGAACCAGCCGGGGCCGTTTTCGCACATGGAGTGATCCGCCGGGAAAAACGCCTTCCCGACCCCTTCCACCAGGATCAGGGCGATCTTGTGATGATCCAGGTTTGACCGAACCAGTTCTTTGATTCCCCTGATATCATCCACACCACCCAAGGGGGTATAGACCGGGATTTTAAAATTGTTGGCCGGGATGTTCACGGGCTTCCTCAAGGTCGTCCCCAGGGTCTTAAAGCTATGGCCCTCGGCGGCAACCACCAGAAAATCCGGCATGAGGGCCTCATCCTGGTGGATTTTAACCTCCGGCTCTTCCGACCGGAAAAGATCGATCCATTCCTCCCTGGACACCACGCGCTCAATTTTTCCCCGGGCCTTCAGATCGGAAAGCAGCTCCATATCCCGAGGGCTGGGCCAATGCACCCCGCAATACCGGGCCGACCAGTTGGAAGAAACGGCAAGGCCGTCCAGCCCGGAAAGATCCATCTCCCCTTTTAAAGGGATCATGCCGCCGGTGCCCACAAGGACCGGGGTATAGCCGGAAATCTTTATAAATTTGTCCGCCTCGGCCATGGCCCCGGCACACATCCGTTCCCAGTCCGCCGGAGAATGGGCAAAATGGCGGTGGCTGAAAAACTGCTGGACATAACTGAGGCAAACGAGGTTGGGTTCGTACTGGTCCATGAGATCCAGGGCCGTCCGGGTCACCCATTCATTGGCCTTTTCATCCATATCGCCGGGATAGGGATTCCAGCTCAGGACCTTGCTGAGCATGGCGGCTGCCGGATGAGATTCTTCCTTCTTCTGTCCGGATTCAAGATCAAACCGGTTCTGCCACTGTCGTGCATCAATAATGGCCAGACTCATACCCCCTCCTTTTCCCTTTTTTCATTCCAGGAAACCTTGGTGCCCAGCATGGCGATGCCGGCCCCGCAGGCGGGACAGGTGTTGCCGGGGGCCAGGAATTCGTCGAGCCGGTCTCCGGAACAGCCCAGGCTGAAGCGTTTGACGGCCACGACCCCGCATTGGGGGCAGAGGGTGTTCACCCAGTCGGACCCCACAAAATTATGGAAATAAATATAGGGCAACAGCTTTCTCGATGATTCCAGCACCTGGTTCATCCGCTCGATATCCGGGTATTTCATCTCCTTCATCTGGTGTTCGGGCAGAAGCCTGAACACATGCCAGGGAATGTCGGGGTTGATATCACAGATGAATTCCGCAATATCGGGCAGCTCATGGTCGTTGACGTTTCATTGACAGGCGAGGCAATCTCGATATGGCAATG
>JAAUSZ010000264.1 GCA_012031875.1 Desulfobacula sp. | reverse complement strand
TTTTTATTCTGCAAGACCCGTTGACTTTCCGGCCCCCGGTCACCCGGGGTGTGGCTTTTTCTATGGTACGGTTGAGTTATACGGGGTCTGTATTAGGTGGGAATTAGGTGCAAATTAGACTTTCGCAATAGAATTGTTTTGATGCAAAATATATTTTTTATTCTATTATTTCAGAGCGTTAAAAAAATTAAAAAATTTTTTGAAAAACTTGACAGGGCAGGGAATGATCCGGGTGGGAAAAAAATGTCACAAAACCGTCCTAATACTAGCAGCATGTTAGGTTTTGGCGGATATCATGAGGGCCGGATGAGGAAAGCCGGAAAAAAACCGGGCTCGATTGTTAGGATCTGGTTTGGAAGACCCGGGAGAAAAGAATATTTCAGGGCAGAAAAAGAGTTTTATGGCCCCAGCCGGTCTTGTCTTTACCAAGGGAAACCCGGTACCAGTACGGGGTTTCTTCCAGCACAGCCAGGCGGTCGCCTTTTATGACCTTGTAAAGGACCGGGGCATTGACTTCCGGCAAAGACCTGATCCGGGCCACCTCCACCCTGACCTCCACGGTTTGTTCTTCGTCTGCCGCAGTTGATGCCTTGGCCGGGGCCGGGGGTTCGGGGACGGCCGGCGCTTTTGAGGCGGGCGGTTCTTCCGGGGCGGCGGCAGCGGTGTCAACGGGCAGGGGCGGCGGGGCGGTTTGATCCGGTCCTGACCCCGGTGATGCAAAAATACTTTCATGGCCCCAGCCCAGGCGGCTTTCCGCCAGCTCCACCAGGAACCAGTCCTGGTCCTTGCCCAGGAGGGTCAGGGCCTGGCCCTGTCTGACCCGGTCAATGACCAGGGCATCCGTGGAGGGGGCGGACCGGATATTGCCGGGGTTGGCCCGGACAGACTGTTGGGCCGGATAGGCCCCGTTGTGTTGCAAAGGATGGAGGGTGGCGGCCCGCCAGGGTTTCCCGGCCCTGTAAAATTCCAGCTTGGCGGTGTATTCTTCGGGGATGTCGCCCCCGGTTTCCCTGAACTGGGCGATGAGGGTTTCCTGGAATTCTGCGGCTTTCTGATAATCTCCGGATTCTGCAAAGGCCGCGGCCAGGGTATCCAGGGTGTTGGGACCCGGCGACAGGGTCTCTGCCTTCTGGGCCATTTCCAGGGCCTTGGCCCCGTTCCGGTATCTGGAATCCGGGCAGACCGAGAGCATCCAGGCCAGTTGGTTGAGGGCCCCGGGATTTTCAGGCTCCAGGGTGACGGCGTCCACAAAATCATTGACGGCCTTGCCGTAGTCCCCGGTCTGGTAAAAGGCCAGGCCTCTGGACACATAGAGTTCCGCCGAGGTGGAATCCATTTCCAGGGCCCGGGTATAATCCGCAATGGCCCGGTCATAGAATTCTTTCTGGAACCAGGCGATGCCCCGGTTTCTGAGGGCGTTGGCGGATTTCGGGTTCAGGCCCAGGGCCAGGGAATAATCCATGATGGCCCGTTCCGGCCGTTCTTTCCGGAACCAGGCGGCTCCGCGGTTGTTGTAGAATTCAGGCGTATCGGGATTCAGTTCTATGGCCCGGGTGTGGTCGGCCACGGCCCGGTCATAGTCTCCGGTGAAATACCGGGCCATGCCCCGGTTGTTGAAGGCGTCGGCCGATGCGGGGTCCAGTTGGAGGGCTCGGTCATAGTCGGCCAGGGTTTTGTCATAGTCCCCGGTTTTGAACCGGGCTGCAGCCCGGTTGATATAAAAGGAGGCCGAGTCCGGGCTGAGGTCCAGGGCCCGGGTATAGTCTTTGACGGCATCGTCGTACCGGCCCTGGATATACCGGACGGCTCCCCGGTTGTTATAGGCCTTGGCATTGCCCGGGTCCGCCTCAATGGCCTTTGAAAAGGCTTCGACGGCCTTGTCGTACTGGCCGGTCCGGTTGAAAAACAGTCCCTTTTCATACCAGTCTTCCTGGGAAATTCCCGGCCGGGAAAAGAGCAGGGCCGTCAGCACAGAGACAAGGATCTGAAAGGCGATTTTCCGCATAGATATTATTCCCTGAACCGGTAGCCCACGCCCCGGACGGTTTCCAGGACCGGGGCCGACTGTTTGAGTTTTTTTCGGAGCCCGGCCACCATGACGTCTATGCTTCTTTCCGCCACAGCAGTCCCTTTTCCGTGGAGGGCCTCCACGATTTGTTTCCGGGTAAAGACCCAGCCCCTTTTGTCCCCCAGGAGGGTCAGCAGGTGAAATTCGCTCAGGGTCAGGCCGATATCTTCTCCGTTGATGTTTACGCTGTGCTTGGCCCGGTCGATGACCAGCTCTTCCGCCTGGTGGAACCGGTTGGGAATATAAGGGGTTCTCTTTTTCCGGCCCCTCAGGACCGTCCTGATCCGGGCCAGGAATTCCCCGATGCCGAAGGGAGTGGACATGACGTCATTGGCCCCGGATTCCAGGCTGGTGATGATGTCTCCGTCCTTGGCCTTCCGCGCCAACATGATGATGGGAAGGTCCCTGGTCAGGCGGTCTTCCCGTAAACAGCGGGTCACGGCAAGGCCGTCCATGCCGGGCAGGCGGAGGTCCAGGACGATCAGATCGGGCATGGCCCGTCTGGCAAGCCCCACGGCCTGATCTCCGGAAACGGCGGTCAATACCGAATAGCCCTGGCCGGTCAGGCTTTTTTCCAGTTGCTGAACGGTGCCGGCATTGTCATCCGCCACCAGGATGGTGACGCCGTCCGTTGTCTTTAGTCCTGCGGGGGTCATGAAATCCATAGATCATGAGATCTAACCGGGTTGTGTTAGGATTTCAATAGGGTTGTGTTATAAACAGGTTAAAACAGAGAGGCAGCTGCCGGGAATAGACTTCTGATCCCGGTTATGCCGTTCTTCGGGACATTTCCTGGTATGAAAATTCCCAGAGCCCGGCATTGGCATTGGCATGTTCGATGGTCATGCTCACAACATTGCCCTTCTCATCCATATCAATATAGATATTTTCACTTATTTCTTTTGTTTCATGAATTTCCGTGCCGGAAAATTCAATATGGGCCGTATCCGTATCCGGAAAATATTTTACTTTCATATTTTATCCCTCTTTAATTCCGGCCCGGTCAGGTCTTGTCCGCGTGTAATCAAAGTACTGGGTGGTTTTCATATACGGATTTCCAAGTAGTCAAGACTTCATGGACATTAAAGTATATCATTTACCGAACCAATGCAAATTATTTTAAGCGGCGGCCTGTCTTGAAACATCAGGCAGACTCCCGTAAAAGATGGAATTGTGTTATTAAAAGGTTAAAACAGGAAGGCATCATTGAAATGATTGACGCTCCGAATTTTCAATGATAAATTTGATCCATGATTCATCGGGCAACCTATATCCAACAGATTGAAAAGGCCCTGGGCCGGTCACCGGTCACGGCCCTGTTAGGGCCACGTCAGTGCGGAAAGACAACCCTGGCGCGGATGATTGAAGGCCGACGCCAGGCTTGCTTTTTTGATCTGGAATCGCCCCTGGATCAGGCAAGGCTGCAGAATCCCCAGATGGCCCTGGATTCCCTGGAAGGCCTGGTGATTCTGGATGAAATCCAGATGAGGCCGGAATTGTTCCGGGTTTTGCGGGTGATGGCCGACCGGGCCGGAAACCGGACCCGGTTTCTTATTCTGGGCTCTGCCTCGCCCGGAATTGTCAGGGGGATTTCCGAAACCCTTGCCGGCAGGATTGAATTCATCGAGATGTCCGGGTTTGACCTGGGTGAAACAGGAGCGGAAGGGATTCAGGATCTCTGGCTCCGGGGAGGGTTTCCCTGGTCCTATCTGCCGGAATCCATTGAGGACAGCCTTGCATGGCGGGAAGGATTTATCCGGACTTTTCTGGAACGGGATATTCCCCAGCTCGGCATCACCATTCCGGCCCCGGCCATGCGGCGGTTCTGGACCATGCTGGCCCATTTTCACGGCCAGACCCTGAATTCCTCGGAGCTGGGCCGCTCCATGGGCGTCACCGACAAAACCATTCGCTCCTATCTGGATATCCTGACGGGCACCTATATGATCCGCCAGGTTCAACCCTGGTTTGAGAATATTAAAAAACGCCAGGTCAAGGCCCCGAAAATTTATTTCCGGGATTCCGGAATCCTGCATCACCTGATGTCCGTCACCGATCAGAAAAGCCTCATGGTTCACCCCCGGCTGGGGGCTTCCTGGGAAGGCTTTGCCATGGAACAGGCCATCCGGGGGCTGGGGCTGACGGAGTTTTATTTCTGGTCCACCTACAGCGGTGCAGAGCTGGATCTGCTTTTTTCCGGAATGGGAAAAAATACGGCTTGAATTCAAGTTCAATGAAACCCCGAGCCTGACCCGCTCAATGGGGGTGGCCCTTCAGGACCTGAGCCTGGAGCATCTCTGGGTGGTTTATCCGGGCATGCATGCAGCTCCTCTTGAGGAGCGGATATCCATCCTGCCCCTGGCAAAAATCCGTGAACTAAAGTTTTGAGACCAGGGACAATATGCAATCCGCATCAACAAACAATGGCGGGTCTGTTTTGAGTGGCATGATGGGAATGCCTTTAACGTGGCTATCGTCGATTATCATTGAGGTGAAAAAATGAGCAATAAAGATTTGTTGGAGCCTATTACGCCCGGTGAAATTTTGCGTGATGATTTTATGGAGCCCATGGGCATCAGTATGAATCAGATATCACGGGACATTGCGGTTCCTCCGAACAGGATCAGTGAGATCATAAACGGAAAAGGGGAATAACGGCTGACACAGCCCTCCGGTTGGAGCGTTATTTTGGAATTGAGGCGCAATTCTGGTTAAATCTTCAGTCCGAATATGACCTGCGGATATCCTCCTGCCCTTGGCAAAAATCCGTGAATGATCATGGGTGAGGGGCGTTCAAACCCTCCATGGCCTTTTTCATCTGGCGGATGGCCTGTTTCAGCCGATCCTCTTTTTCCACCATGGCCAGGCGCAGATACCCTTCCCCTTCCTCGCTGAATCCGATACCCGGTGAGACCGCCACATTGGCGCGGTTCATCATTTCAACGGCAAACTGCATGGACCCCATGTTGATATACGGTTCCGGGATTTTGGCCCAGACAAACATGCCGGCCTTGGGTTTTTCAATGTTCCACCCGTTTCTGTTCAGGCCGTTGCAGAGGATATCCCGTTTGATCTCATAGGCCTTGGCCTGTTCCGGCAGGGTGTCGTCGCAATCCCGCAGTGCGATGATCCCGGCCACCTGGATGGCGGAAAAAATGCCGTAATCAAAATATCCCTTGATTTTGCCCAGGGCCTGGATCATCTGGGAATTCCCCACGCAGTACCCGATGCGCCAGCCGGCCATATTATAGGATTTGGAGAAGGACCCGAACTCCACCCCCACATCCTTGGCGCCTTCCGCCTCCAGAAAACTGGGCGCCCGGTATCCGT
Source organism: Desulfobacula sp. (assembly GCA_012031875.1). Lineage (GTDB taxonomy): Bacteria > Desulfobacterota > Desulfobacteria > Desulfobacterales > Desulfobacteraceae > Desulfobacula. Next base: position 643 of record JAAUSZ010000264.1, on the reverse strand, counting down.
CAAAGGTGATTTTTGAATAGGCAAAATCGCTGATCACCATGAATCTGAAGCGTTTGGCCAGCTTGACGATTTCTTCAAAAAAGGCCTTGTTTGTGACCACGCCCGTGGGGTTGTGGGGATAGTTGAGCATGAGTACCTTGGGTTTCGGGTAGCAGGACTCACAGATATTGATGATCCGGTTTAAAAAACCGTCTTCAGGCGCTATGGGAATCTTCATGACATTGGCGCCGGCAATGACCGCGGCATAGATATGAATTGGAAAGGCCGGAGCCGGCACCAGGACCGAATCCCCGGGTCCCATGAGGGCCAGGCACAGATGGGAGATGCCTTCCTTGGAGCCGATGGTGAAATAGGTCTCTGTTTCGGCCTGAAGATCAATATCATAGTGCCGTTTATAATATTTCGCAATTTCAATCCTGAGATGGGGCATGCCCGAACTTTCCGGATAGCGGTGGGATTTTGGGTCCTTGGCCACTTCCACCAGTTTTTCGATGACGGCCTCCGGAGTCGGGTCCATGGGATTTCCCATGCCCAGGTCAATAACATCAAGGCCGTTGCGGCGTTTTTCGGTTTTAATCTTGTTGATCATCCCCAAAAGATAGGGCGGAAGCTGATCCATACGATTTGCAAACCGGATAATACC
>JAAUSZ010000057.1 GCA_012031875.1 Desulfobacula sp. | reverse complement strand
TGGATCTGGTCTTTTTTGACACCACTTCCATCTATTTTGAGGGCCAGGGCGGTGAGTTTTTGGCAACATGGGATTTAGCAAAGACCACCGGCCGGATCTTCATCAGATGATCGTGGGAGCAGTGCTTGATGATAATGGGCGGCCGGTTTGCTGTGAGATGTGGCCGGGGAACACCACCGACGTCAAGACCATGATGCCGGTGGTGGAGCGGCTGCGCCATCGTTTTGGTATCGGGCAGTTTTGTATTGTTGCCGATCGCGGGATGATCAGCGCCGATACGATTTTGAAACTTGAAGAGCAGCAAATGTCGTATATCCTTGGAACACGGATGAGACGGGTCAAAGAGATCGAAACAGAAATTTTGACTCGGGCAGGACGGTACAGAGAAGTTTACCCTGAAAATGCGGACCGAAGCCAACCCTCTTCTTTGAAGGTAAAGGAAGTGATCCATGATGACACCCGATATATTGTCTGTCTGAATGAGCGCCAGGCAAGAAAGGATGCGGCCGACCGGCAGGCCATCATAGAATCGCTGAAACAGCAGTTGAAAAAAGGCCCGAAGATGCTGGTCGGCAACAAGGGCTACCGAAGGTATCTGAAGGTACAGAAAGGCAGTGCTCAGATTGATACTGAAAAAGTGGAAAATGAATCTCGTTTTGATGGTAAATGGGTCCTGACGACAAACTCGAACCTGACGCCGGAACAGATTGCCCTCAAATACAAAGAGCTTTGGAGAGTGGAAAGGGTATTCCGGGATGTCAAATCCCTTTTGGACACAAGGCCGGTATACCATCAGAAAGATGAAAATATTGCTGGTCATGTGTTTTGCAGTTTTCTTGCCCTTGTACTGCGCAAGGATCTTGATCAGTGTTTGGCTGAAAATAAGCATCAGTTTGAATGGAATGAGATTAAACAGGATCTTAAAGCATTAAAACAAGTCGAGATTGAAGAGAATGGCCAGCGCTTTGCCATCAGGAGTGAATGCAAGGGGGTGTGCAGTAAGATTTTTCAATCAGTACATGTCGCTCTACCGCCGACAATCAAAACTTTGAATTGATCGTTTAAAAAGTGATCCGGGTAGTGCCAAGACTTATTTTTGTCTATATATCTTATTGAAATAAAAGAATATTCAAAAATCAACTGTCGAAAATCAGCTAAACAATTGGGTTTTGTCAAGAATACAAATGTCAGTCTTGATTCAAAACGGTTGTTTGGATTTGACAGTGCGGGTCCATTAAAATATATTATTGCTAATACGATGACAATCAAAGGAATTTAAGGAACCAGATGAGCAAGGCACTTTCCAAAAGCGACATCATCAATTTGATTAAAGCGGAAAAATCCTTTTTAAAGGAAAATTTTGGTGTTGTTAATATCGGCCTTTTTGGTTCTTATGCCAAAGATCAGCAAACCCCGGACAGTGATATTGATTTCCTGGTTGAATTTGCAGAACCGCGATTCGATTGGATAGCCGGTCTGAATAGATATATGGAAAAAAATTTGACCGGAAAATCGAAATCATCAGAAAACGCAGCCTTGATAAACGCAGATTTTTTGAACGAATAGAGCGGGAAATCATTTATGCCTGATGAAATCATGTTTGATAGTTGTAAAAACCGCCTTCCCCAATTCATCAGAACCATCCGGACCCCGTGACATGCCAATGAGAAAAACATCTGAAAAAGCAGGGCTTCCTCCCGGAAGCCTGGTCCATATCGGTGAGAAAAAAGCAGGAGAAGGCAAAGATCACCCTGATGGAATACGGGCCGGACCGGGTCCGGGAGAAACGGGCGGCTTCCGTTTCGGAACTGCTCCCCCTGAAGGAGGCTCCCGGTATCGCCTGGATCAATATTGACGGCCTTCACGACACCGGGGTCATTGAAGAAATCGGCGAGGTTTTCAAGATTCACCCCATGATTCTGGAGGACATCCTGCATACGATGACCCGGCCAAAGGTTGAAGCGCTGGACGACGGCATCTTCCTTGTCTTTAACCTGCTGGGCCGGAAGGAAGGCGGCGGTATTTTTTCCGAGCAGTTCAGCATTGTTTTAGGCCGGGATTTTGTCATTTCGTTCCAGGAAAGGGAGAACCAGTTGTTTGATCCCCTTATGGACAGGATCAGGAATGAAAAAAGCCGCATCCGGAAAAAGGGGCCGATTACCTGGCCTATGCCCTCATGGATACGGTGGTGGACAGCTATTTTATCATTCTTGAAGCCTTTGAGGAAAAGATGGAGGCCCTGGAGGAAGAGCTGCTCGTTTCCCTGTCCAGGCAAACCTTCCAGTCCATCAATGATATGAAGCGCAGCCTCATCACCCTGAGAAGAGCCGTTGCTCCCTTAAGGGAAATCATCAACACGCTCCGGGAAAACGACGCCGGTCTCATTGACGAGGGCAATCTGATTTTTTTCAGGGATATCCACGACCATGTGCTTCAGATCCAGGAAACCATCGATATCTACCGGGAGCTGGTTTCAGGCCTTCACGAAACTTTTCTGGCCAATGTGAACAACAGGACCAATGAAATCATGAAGACCCTCACCATGACCGCCACCATTTTTATTCCCTTGACCTTTATCGCCGGGATTTACGGCATGAATTTCAAATACATGCCGGAGCTGGAGTGGAGATACGGCTATCTTGCCGTCTGGGCCGTGTTCGCCGCTGTGGTGGGCGTCATGCTCTATTTTTTCAAGAAAAAAGACTGGCTTTAGCCCCCGCCTCCTGCCGTTTGCCGTCGGCGCCCTTTTGAATCATTCGTTACAAGATTTGCAGCCTTTCCTTTGCCGTGCTTGACAAATGGAAACAGTTGTTGCATTTTAATTAAAACAACTGAACAAGGAGACATCAATGCAATTGCCGGATTCCGTAAAATGGCTGGTGCTGATCCACCAGATCCCTCCCAAACCCGATACATTCCGGGTCAAAATCTGGCGGCGGCTCCAGAAGATAGGGGCCGTGGCCATTAAACAATCGGTGTATGCCATGCCCTTTTCAGACCAGTCCAGGGAGGATTTGAGCTGGACCCTGAAGGAAATCATGGCCGGCGGCGGCGACGGGTCGATTTTCGAGGCGCATTTTGTGGAAGGATTGAATGATGACCAGATCATTGCCCTGTTTCAACATGCGCGCAAGGCGGATTATGAAAAAATCATGGCCGAGGCCAAGAGCCTGACGGCCATCTGGTCCTCCGGAGAAGGGGAGCAGTCCCTTGCGGCGAAAAAATCAGTCCAGTGGTCCCGGTTAAAGGCTCGCCTGGAGGAAACCGTCGCCATTGATTTTTTTCAGGCCCCGGAACGGGGAACGGCGGAAATTCTTCTCAAGGAACTGGCCTCCCATATCCATGGCCCGGCGCCCGTGAGGCTTGAGCAAAAAGGGGAAATGGGGAATCTCAAGAACAGGACCTGGGTCACCCGGAAAAATATCTTTGTTGACCGCATGGCCTGCGGCTGGCTGATCAGGCGGTTTATCGACGAAGAGGCTGTTTTTAAATTCGTGGCCCAGCCCCGGTATGCCTCAAAAAACGGAGAGCTGCGCTTTGATATGTTTGATGGGGAATTCACCCATGAAGGCAATCAATGCACCTTCGAGGTCATGGTTGAAAGGCTGAAGCTCCGGGACAAGGCCCTGGCCTTCGTGGCCCAGGTGGTTCACGATATTGATTTAAAGGACGGCGAATACGGCCGCATGGAAACCGGCGGGATCCAAGCGCTTTTGACGGGCCTCACAGCGGCCCGGCCCGACGATCATCAGCGGATGGAGGAAGGGTTTGCCGTGTTTGAAAATCTCTATGCCTATTTTCACAGGCATAGGGATTAACCATGTGAATAGAGGAGACAATAATGAAATGGATAACCAGATCCCATGTCCATGTGGACAGAGTGGCCTGCCCCTGGCTGATTAAACGGTTCATCGACTCGGACGCGGAATTTTTGTTCGCGCCTAAGCCTGAGGTCATAAAAACCGCAAAGGAAACAGGGGCAATCCCTTTTGATACCGACGGCGCCGAATTGAATCACCAGGAGAGCTTATGCACCTTTGATGCGATCATCAAGAGGTATGAACTCACCGACAGGGCCCTTCTTCGCATGGCCAGGGTGGTTAATGCGGCCGATACGGGCAATCCGGGGGCTGATCCGCTTGCCGCAGGCCTTGAAGCCATTGCCGTGGGGTATGGCCTGCGCTTTCCGGATGACCATGAAAATATCAAACGCCAGTTTGAAGTGTATGACGCCCTGTATGCCTGGTGCAGACAGGATACGGAACCGGTTCCGGAAAGGTAAAATGATGACCCGGCCCGCAACGATGACCAGCCGTATCTCAAGACTGGCGGATTTCCTCGCCCTTCAGCGCAGCACCCTGGGGCTTTTGGCCATGGTGATTCTGGTGGGCATGGGGGAAAGGATGGCGGAACGGTTTTTGCCCATCTATATCCTGGCCCTGGGCGGCGGGGTCCTGGCCGTGGGGCTCCTGCAGGCCATGGACAATCTGCTGTCGGCCCTGTACGCCTTTCCCGGCGGCTATCTGTCCGACCGCCTCGGGACCAAACGCTCCCTTCTGGTATTCAATCTCATTGCCATGGCCGGGTTCGCCCTGGTGATCCTGATCCCGGCCTGGCAGGCCGTGCTCGTGGGGGCCGTGCTCTTCATTTCCTGGTCGGCCATTTCCCTGCCGGCCACCATGGGCCTGATTTACCGAGTCTTGCCGCAAAACAAACGGACCATGGGGGTGAGTGTGCACTCCTTGACCCGCCGCATTCCCATGGCGCTGGGCCCGGTCATCGGCGGGGTGTTCATCGGCCTCTGGGGAGAGGAGAATGGCATCCGCCTGGCCTTTGCCGCGGCCCTGGCCCTGGCGGTTCTGGCCCTGTTCCTCCAGCAGCGGATGATAGAAGAAGACAGGCCCGGAAAGGGTCCCGACACCTGTGAGCTTGCCCCGGAAAAGAATCCTTTAAAATTGCTTCGGTTCATGGATCCGGCCATGAAGCGGCTCCTGGTCACCGATATCCTGATCCGTTTCTGTGAGCAGATTCCCTATGCCTTTGTGGTGGTCTGGTGTATGAAAACCATTGCCCGGCCTGTATCCGCCCTGGAGTTCGGGTTTCTGACCACCCTTGAGATGGGGGTGGCCATGCTCGTCTATATCCCGGTGGCCTACCTGGCCGACCGCAGCACCAAAAAGCCCTTTGTCCTGATGACCTTTGTGTTTTTCACCCTGTTTCCCCTGGTCCTGCTTTACAGCCGGTCCCTGGAATGGCTGATCCTGGCCTTTATCCTGAGAGGGCTGAAAGAATTCGGCGAGCCCACCCGCAAGGCCCTGATCATGGACCTGGCCCCGGAGGGCTGCAAGGCCGGGATGTTCGGCCTGTATTACCTGATCCGGGATATGGCGGTGGCCCTGGCGGCCCTGGGCGGGGCCTTCCTGTGGCAGATCAGCCCCGAGGCGAATCTCATCACCGCCTTTGGTTTCGGGGTCCTGGGAACCCTGGGGTTTGCAGTTTTCGGCTCTGATATGACAATATCTCATCCTATAAGGAGAAATTAAAATGAAGTCATCGACCATTCCGTTTAAAGAGGCCTTGAAATTCTGGACCAAGCTGGGATTTATCAGCTTTGGGGGCCCGGCCGGCCAGATCGCCATCATGCACCAGGAAGTGGTGGAACGCAAACACTGGATCAGCGAAAACCAGTTTTTGCGGGCGCTGAATTTCTGCATGCTGCTGCCCGGACCCGAAGCCCAGCAACTGGCCACCTATATCGGCTGGCGAATGCACGGCGCCTGGGCGGGGTTACTGCCGGGGCACTCTTTGTCATCCCATCCATATTCGTCATGCTGGCGCTCAGTTGGCTGGCCGTGGCCCATATCCATATCCCAATGGTGGCCGCCGCCTTCTACGGGATCCAGCCCGTGGTGGTGGCCGTAGTGGTGGAGGCCGTGCTGCGCATCGGGAAAAAGGCCCTCCGCCACCGGTTTTTGTATGGGTTTGCCGCCGCAGCCTTTGCCGCCATATTTTTCTTTAAACTGCCCTTCCCGTATATCGTCGCCGGGGCGGCCCTGGGCGGGCTGGTCATGCAGCGCCTCGTTCCGGAGGTCTTCTGCAAAGGCGCTTTTGATGAAAAAACAAAAGAATGCCTTGGGGAGCCGGCAACGGATCAAGCAACAGGCAGGCCTTCCCTGGCCCATGTTTTCCGGATCTTCCTGATCTTTTTCGGTTTGTGGATCGTTGTGGTGGGGGCGGTATGGATCTGGGCCGGGTATGACAGCACCTTGTCCCGGATTGCTCTCTTTTTCAGCAAAGCCGCCTTTGTCACCTTTGGCGGGGCCTATGCCGTTCTGAGCTATATTACGGATGTGGCCGTCTCCAGCGGATGGCTCACCGCCAAACAGATGCTCATCGGCCTCGGCCTGGCAGAATCCACCCCCGGTCCCCTCATCATGGTGACGCAATTTGTGGGGTTTGTGGGGGGATGGACCCTGCCCGAGGGTCTTGCGCCCTTAACGGCCGGTATTCTTGGCGCCCTGATCACCACCTATGTCACCTTTCTGCCCAGCTTTTTCTTTATCTTTGCCGGAGCCCCTTTTGTTGAGGCCATGGCCGGGAACCAGCGCCTCCAGGCCGCCCTCACCGGGGTCACGGCGCCGTGGTGGGCGTGGTGCTCAACCTTGCGGTCTGGTTCGGTTACAAGGTCATCCTGCCCAACGGCGGCGGCCCGGACCTCTTTGCCCTGATATCTGCCCTGGGCTCCTTTCTGCTGCTGCAGAAATACCATATTCCCATTCAGTATATGGTGCCTCTGGGCGCAGCCCTGGGCGTGGTTTGGCAATGGGTTGGATGATAAAAAGAGGAGAACGATCATGACGGATTCCATTACAGTCACGGAATTAGAGACCCTTTTAAAAGACAAAATGACCCTGCTGGATGTCCGCCGCAAATCCGATTATCTGGCAACCCCCCGGAAAATCAGCTCCGCCCGTTGGCAGGACCCTGAGAATACCGGGGCCTGGGCCAAACAACTGCCCAAGGACCGCCTCACCGTCGTCTATTGCGTCAGGGGCGGGTCCGTGAGCCGCTCCGTGGCGGATCAATTGCATCAGGAAGGACTGAAAGCGGTATTCCTGGAAGGGGGGCTCCAGGCCTGGGTTGAAAACGGCGGGGCCGTCGAATAGCGCATGGGTTTGCAGAACCGGGGATGGGCCAGAGGCCGGAAGATCATGAGGGGTCTGCGGCGTAGACCTCGATGCGTTCCTTGCCTTTCCCGATGTTTTTCCGTTTAAGGGTGATGGGGCCGATTTCCCCGGTTGTTTTCAGGTGGGTGCCGCCGCAGGACACCCGGGCAAAGCCGGGGATTTCCCAGTAGCGTTTTTCAAGGGCTTCATCGGAAAAGGCGCTGATGATGGGAAGGTTTTGGGAAATGATATCGTTGGCCTTTGCGGTCAGTCCGGGAAAATGGGAGGAGATGGGTTCGGGCCAAAAAAAATCGATCCTGGCCTTTTCCGAGGAAATATGGGCCCCGATTTTTTCAATGGGATTCAGATGGCGGTAGGCCAGCTCAAGGATGAGTTCCGCGGCAAAATGGAGCCGCATGAGGCGGTATCGCCGATCCCCGTCGATTTTGATGCGGACGGGGTCACCGGGCCTCAGGCCGTGGCCCTCCGGGAGGGTATAGGCAATGTCAAGGCCGGTTTTTTTCGCCTCCAGAACCGGGTACCCGCCGATGGTCCCGCTGTCGCTTTCCTGCCCGCCGGACAGGGCGTAGAATATGGTTTCCCTGAGAAAGACAAGATGGCCTTCCACGGCATCCACAACCGTATCCAGGGCATGGGCGTAGGGGTCTTCCCAGAACAGTTTTTTCACCACGGGGTTCAGGCCCCCATGAGCTTTTTGCGGAAGATGAAGAACACGGCCCCCAGAAGGCAGCATCCGGCCCAGAGATAGTCCAGGGACAGCTTTTCCTTGAGGTAGAAAATGGAAAAGGGCACAAAGATGAGCAGGGTGATGACCTCCTGCAGGATCTTGAGCTGCCCCACGGCCATGGCCCCGTGGCCCAGGCGGTTGGCCGGCACCTGGAGGAGGTATTCAAACAGGGCGATGCCCCAGCTCACCAGGGCCGCGATGATCCAGGGCTTATGGGAGAGGTTGCGCAGATGCCCGTACCAGGCAAAGGTCATGAAGACGTTGCTGCACGCCAGCAACAGGATGGTGAGGGTGATGCGGTTCATGATGTCCGGGCGGTCCTGACATTCAGATAGAAATAAGCGCCGGACAGGCTTCCCAGACAGTCTGCCATAAAATCATAAATGGAGGCGTCTCTTAACGGAACAAAGCCCTGGTGGATTTCATCGGATAAGCCGAAGGCCCAGCAAAAGGCAACGGCCATGAGCAAGTTGCGCAGGGGAGGCCAGAAGGGCTTTTCCGCCTGAAGGGCCCGCACACAAAGCATGGCCAGAAACGCGTAGACCCAAAAATGGGCCAGTTGTCAAAATGGGGAAAAAGGGGCTCGGAAAGGATGGCCGGATAGGAAGACTGCCGGAAAATGCCAAAGCAATAGGCAAGGACCGGCAGTCTATGGAAAATCGTCCGTGAGACGGCGTTAGAATACAGCTTCATCCAGGGTTCTTTCCTTGATGTGGTGCAGCACCGGCTTTACAAATTCTTCCATGGTGATTCCCATCCTGACCTTGCCGTCCAGGGTCCGGACCGAAAGGGTGCCGGTTTCCTTTTCTTTTTCACCCAGGGTGATGATGAGCGGCACATAGTCCAGTTGGGCGTCCCGGATTTTCTTTTTCAGGGTCTCGTTCTTTTTGTCCACCTCGCACCGGATTTTATAGGTCTCAAGCTCCGCCTTGACGGCCTCGGCATGGGCCAGGAGATCCTGGTTGATGGGCAGGAGCGCCACCTGGACCGGGGCCAGCCACAGGGGAAATTTGCCGGCAAAATGTTCCACCAGGATACCGAAGAACCGTTCCAAAGAGCCGTAGATGACGCGGTGGATCATGATGGGCCGGTGCTTCTCGTTGTCCTGGCCCTTGTAGGAAAGATCGAACCGTTCGGGCAGAGACATGTCGAGCTGGACCGTGCCGCACTGCCAGGTCCGGCCCAGGGCGTCCTTGATGTGGATATCGATTTTAGGGCCGTAAAAGGCGCCGTCCCCCTCGTTGATCGCATAGTCTTTTCCGGACACTTTGCCGTAGGCGGCCAGGGCGGCCTTGAGGCCGTTGGTGGCCTCTTCCCACTGGGCGTCGGAGCCGATGGATTTTTTGGGCCGGGTGGACAGCTCCAGGTGGAAATCAAGGCCGAACCGGCTGTAGACGGTCTTGGCCAGCTTGAGAACCCCCAGGACCTCGTCTTCGATCTGATCTGCGGTCATGAAAATATGGGCGTCATCCTGGTGAAAGGCCCGGACCCTAAAGAGCCCGGACAGGGCACCGGACAATTCGTGCCGGTGGACCAGGCCGATTTCCCCGGCCCGCAAAGGCAGATCCCGGTAGGAATAGGATTTGGTTTTATAGAGCAGCATGCCGCCGGGGCAGTTCATGGGCTTGATGGCGTATTCTTCCTCGTCAATGACGGAAGTATACATGTTTTCCCGGTAATTTTCCCAGTGGCCGCTCTGCTCCCAGAGCTTCCGGTTCAGCATGACCGGGGTCTTGGTTTCCACATAACCGGCGGTTTTGTGGACATCCCGCCAGTAGTCCAGGAGGGCGTTCCAGATCTCGATGCCCTTGGCGTGGAAAAAGGGCATACCGGCAGCCTCGTCATGAAAGGAGAACAGGTCCAGCCGGGTGCCGAGTTTCCGGTGGTCCCGTTTTTTGGCCTCTTCGATGAGATGGATATACTGGTTCAGGGCCTTTTTATCGAAAAACGAAATGCCGTAGAGGCGCTGGAGCTGTTCCCTGGCCTGGTCGGCCCGCCAGTAGGCCCCGGATATTTTCAGCAATTTAAATCCCTTGATCATGCCGGTATGGGGAATGTGGGGCCCGCGGCACAGGTCGATGAACTGTCCGTTTTGATACAGGGAGATCTCCTCTTTTTCGGGCAGGTCCCGGATGAGTTCCAGCTTAAAGGGATTGTCCTGAAAGATGGCCATGGCTTCCGCTTTTGAAACCACTTTTCTTTCAAAGCCGGCCTTGGCATTGATGATCCTGGCCATTTCCGCCTCAATGGGCCCGAAGTCTTCCTCTGAAATGGGGGCCATGTCAATATCGTAATAGAACCCGTCTTCCACCACGGGCCCGATGGTGAGTTTGGCGTCTTTGTAAATATTCAGCACGGCTTCGGCCATGACGTGGGCCGAGGAATGGCGCAGGATGTCCAGGCCTTCCGCATCCTTGACGGTGATAAAGCTCACGGCCGCATCCTCGGTGATGACATGGCTCAGGTCCTTTAAAGCGCCGTTGAGGGTCATGGCCACGCAGTTCCCGGCAAATCCCTCGGAAATGCTTTTGGCCACATCCAGTCCCGTGGGGGCCGCTTCAAAGGGTTTAATCCGGTTGTCCGGAAAGGTGATATGAATCATTTTGTTTCCATTGTGTTCTGTTATCTGTTAAATGTAAGACAGGAATTTTAGAAGAAGTAGGGTAAACAATCAAGGGGAAAAATATTGAATTATACGTTTATTGAATCGGATGCAGCGTTACGGCAGGTCTGCGAGGGGCTCTTAAAGGAAAAAATCATCGGAGTGGACCTGGAAGCCGATTCCATGCACTGTTTCAAGGAAAAAATCTGTCTCATCCAGATTGCCGCTGGGAATGAGGCATATTTGATTGATCCCTTTGAAATCAACCCGGCCCCGTTCTTCATCCAGGTCCTGGAGAGCAGCGATGTCATGACCGTGTTCCATGGGTCTGATTTTGACATCCGGACCCTGGACCGGGAGTATCAGGCCCGGGTGCAGAATCTCTTTGACACGGAAATCGCCTGCCGGTTCCTGGGGGTAAGGGAACGAGGGCTTGGAGCACTTCTCAAGACCTATTTCAATGTGGACGCCAATAAGAAATTTCAAAAGGAAGACTGGTCCAGGCGGCCCATCAGCCGGGAGATGATCGAGTATTCCGTCCTGGATGTGACCCACCTCATCGAACTCCAGGATATCCTGAGCCGCCGGCTTGTGGAAAAAGGGCGTCTCGCCTGGGCCCAGGAAGAATTTGAAATCCAGGCGGGGGTCAGGTATGAACTCAACCACAACCTTCCTTTATTCCTGAAATTCAAAGGGGCCGGGAAACTGGAAAACCGGACCCTGGCCGTCCTCGAAAATCTGTTGAGCATGCGTTTATGCATTGCCGAAAAAAAAGATCTGCCCCTGTTTAAGGTGATCTCAAACGAGTCTCTCATGACCATGGCGGTTGAAAAACCCGTTTCTGTGGAAAGGATACTTCAGATGCGGGCCCTGAGCCCGAAACAGGCGAGCATGTACGGCAGCCTCTGCGTGGACGCCATTGTCCGGGCCCTGGCCCTGCCCCACAGGGATTTGCCCTCCTATCCGAAAATGAGGCGGCCCAAAAGGGATGAGAAGGCGGAAGCAAGGATTGAGCGGCTGAAAAAGATGAGGGAAAAGCTCAGCCTTGCCATGGACATGGAACCCGGTCTTTTGCTTAACAATACCGCCATCGAAGGCATTGCCGTAAAAAATCCCGGAACCCGGGAAGAGCTGTCGGCAATCGACCCCATCCGGCGCTGGCAGGTGGAAGCCATGGGGGAGGAGATCCTGTCCACCCTGAAACATTGCAGAGCATGAGGTGAAAAATTGATGGAAATTGAATTTGCAAAAATGGAAGGCCTGGGCAATGATTTTGTTCTCATTGATGACCGGGCCGGAAAAATAGGGGCTTACCGGCCCTATCCCGAATTGGCGCAAACGCTGTGCTCCCGGCATTTCGGCATCGGCGCCGACGGCATCATCCTGATTCTGGACGCAAAAGACCATGACGGCAAATTCAGAATCTACAATTCAGACGGCTCCGAGGCTGAAATGTGCGGCAACGGCATGCGGTGTTTTGCCCGGCTCCTGTATGAAAAGAAAATGATTTCCAAGAAAAAATTCAGGGTGGACACCAAGGCCGGGACGGTCATCCCGGAAATCATCCCGGACGACAAGGGCCAGGTTCAGTCGGTTCGGGTGGATGTGGGAGAGCCCATTCTTTTGTGCCGGGACATCCCCGTTGAAAGCCCCAATGAAAAAGCCCTGGATGAACTTTTGACCGTGGGCGGCCGGGAATATCGCATCACCGCCGTATCCATGGCAACCCCCATGCCGTGATTTTTGTGGACTCCTATGATACCCTGGACCTTGAAACGGAAGGCCGGGCCATTGAGACCCATGAGCGCTTTCCGGAAAAAATCAATGTGGAATTTGTCCAGGTCCTCAGCCGGACCGAGCTGAACATGAAGGTCTGGGAAAGGGGAGCCGGCATCACCCTGGCCTGCGGCACCGGGGCCTGCGCCGTTCTTGTGGCGGCTCATCTCACGGGCCGGGCCGAAGACCGGGCCCTGATCCACCTTCCCGGCGGCGATCTGGACATCCACTGGGACAAGGCCACGGGCCACGTGTTTAAAACCGGCCCGGCCACCCTGGTGTTTGAAGGCCGGATGAAAATCTGAATCCAAACCGGAAGAGGCAGTCAGCCATAAAAAAATTGAAGAAATCTGATTAGAATTGTGCTAAATATATTGCGTTTGAATATCATCTGAAAACAGCCTGAAATTGAGAAGATCGGGTCATCATGTTCTTAATGAGGAGGGGTTGACATGCAGAAAACCACCCGTTTCAATCTGTTTTATGTGACGATGGCCATTCTGGGCATTGTTCTTTTTCATGATCTCTGGATGAGTTACCAGTCCATTTCCCCTTTGGCCTACAGTGAATTCCAGGCCCTGGTCCGGGAGGGCAGGGTGAAGGAGATTGTGATCACCGCCGATGAGATCCGGGGAGAACTCAAGGACCCCCAGCCGCCGAACAAACGGTATTTCCGGACCACCCGTGTCGAAAACGGCCTGGCTGAAGAGCTTCAGAAATATGATGTGAAATTTTCCGGCCATATCGAAAGCCGGTTTTTTTCAACCTTGCTGTCCTGGATTCTGCCCACCCTTTTCTTCTTCGGCATCTGGTTTCTGATCATGCGCCGCATGTCCGGCCAGATGGGCGCCGGCGGGGGATTCATGTCCATTGGAAAGAGCAAGGCCAAAGTGTATGTGGAAACCGATATCAAGACCACCTTTGCCGATGTGGCCGGCGTCGAGGAAGCCAAGGCCGAGCTCAGGGAAACCGTGGAATTTCTGAAAGCGCCGGAGCGTTATGGCCGCCTGGGGGCCCGCATGCCCAAGGGCATCCTGCTGGTGGGTCCGCCGGGAACGGGAAAGACACTTTTTGCCAGGGCCGTTGCCGGTGAAGCAGGGGTTCCGTTTTTTTCCATCTCAGGTTCGGATTTTGTGGAAATGTTTGTGGGGGTAGGCGCGGCCCGGGTGCGGGATCTTTTTGAACAGGCCCGGCAAAAGGCGCCGGCCATTATTTTTATTGATGAGCTGGATGCCATGGGAAGGGCCAGGGGCGCTTCCGGGTTCAGCGGCGGCCATGACGAGAAAGAACAAACCCTGAATCAGCTTCTGGTGGAAATGGACGGGTTTGATGCCATGAGCGGGATAGTGCTGATCGCCGCCACGAACCGGCCGGAAGTCCTGGACCCGGCGCTTCTCAGGGCGGGCCGCTTTGACCGCCAGGTTCTCGTGGATCGCCCGGACAAGCTGGGGCGGTTGGCCATTCTCCAGGTTCATGTCAAAAAGGTAAAACTGGATGACGGCACGGATCTGGAACAGGTGGCTGCCCTCACTCCCGGATTTACCGGCGCTGATCTGGAAAATCTGGTCAACGAGGCTGCCCTGGCCGCGACACGCCGCAATGCGGACAGCATATCCCTCCAGGATTTCAATACCGGCGTGGAACGGATTGTGGCAGGGCTTGAACGCAGAAACCGGCTTTTGAATTCCCGGGAACGGGAGATTGTCGCTTATCATGAAATGGGCCATGCCATTGTGGCTGCGGCCATTTCCGGTTCAGATCCGGTGCATAAGGTGTCCATCATTCCCAGGGGGATCGGTGCGCTCGGGTATACCATCCAGCGGCCCACGGAGGATCGGTATCTCATGACCCAGGCAGAACTTGAAAACCGGATGGCGGTCCTCATGGGCGGAAGGGCTGCCGAATATGTGGTTTTTTCCCATTTTTCCACCGGGGCCGCCGATGACCTGGCCAGAATTGCCGATATCGCCCGGAGCATGGTTACCCGCTACGCCATGGAGCCGGGCATGGGCCATGTGGCCTTTGAGACCGATCAACGGTCCTTTCTCGGGCCTTCCGGAGAACCCTTCCGCCAGAAACTCTACGGGGATGACACCGCACGGGAAATAGACTGTGCGGTGCGCCGGACGGTTTTAACCGCCTTTGACCGATCCGTTCATATCCTGACGGAAAACCGGGATGTTCTCGAGGAAAGTGCAAAACGTCTTCTGAAGCAGGAAACCTTGGAAGCGCCGGATCTGGAAGCCCTTTTCAAAGCCCTGAAACCTGCTTCCCCGGACTTTGCCGCATCGGCCCCGGAATGCAGCGGGCTGTCCGCATGAATAAACCATATTGGGCTAATTTTGTGCTATGGACTTGTTTTTTGTGACAATCACCCGGCTGGGCTCGCTGTATATCCTTTTGCCGCTTTCTGCAGTGCTCTGTCTCCTGCTGCTCTGGTCCGGTAAATCCGAGCAGGCCGTTTTGATCGGCGGCAGTCTGTTGATGACCATTATCTCAGTCCATGCGGTAAAGCTAATGTTTCGAAGACCTCGACCGCCCATAACCGAACTTCTTGTGGCGATGCCCTCTGACTGGTCATTTCCCAGTGCCCATACCGCCCAGGCCGCTGCCTTTTTTCTGTCGGTCACCGTTGTCGCGTTTCAGGTTCTGCAGCCTGTCCGGGCAATCCATGTTGCCCTCTTGAGTCTGCTGCTCGTCGCTATTGTCGGATATTCACGTATTTACCTTCAGGTGCACTATGTTTTCGATGTATTGGCCGGGATGGTTTTGGCCGCCCTCATTGTATGGGCGGTGCGGCTAATGTTGCCCCTGCTGCCATGACTCCAGAGGAAACCACATCTTTTCTGACGGCACTATTATATCTTAGAGGAGTATGAACCGTGAGAAACAAATTTCTCGGTCAAGGAGAAGAGGGTTATCACCCGATCCGAAAGATTCAAGTCTGTCTTTCCGGTCTGCGTTATGCCATCCGTTACGATTTCAGTGTCGCCTACAAGGTCTATCTTTCTCTGGTCATGCTCCTGACCTGCTTTTTTTTCCGCCAATGGATTGATTCTCTTCTCATCATGGCAGCCACCGGACTGGTTCTCATTGCTGAACTGTTCAACAGCGCCATAGAGGCGCTGTGTGATTTCATCGAGACAAATGAAAACGAGAAAATAAAAATCATTAAGGATATATCTGCCGCGGCTACAGGGATCTCCGTCCTTCTCTGGGTCGTTGTGTTGGGTATTGAACTGACCCATTTCTGGGAAATTTTAAATATATAGGGATCATTGGCAGACACGCAGCAGTGTCAATCACCCGTGATCTCGCAGGAGATTTCTAAAGATGCAGGAAAATGTTAAAAGGCCTCAGGGCAACCTGTGGCATGCCTTGTCGGATCAGGAAGTCATTTCCGAATTGCAGACCAGTCTCAGCGGGTTGAATGCCGGCGAAGCAGCAGAGCGGCTGCAACGCCATGGTGCCAATACCCTCCTCCGCAAGGGCGGTGATAGCCCCTGGCTGATTTTTTGGCGCCAGATCAATAATCCCATTGGCTGGCTCTTGATTGCTTCCGGTGCATTGGCCATCGGGCTGCAAAAAATCACCGATGCCCTGGTGGTTTTCAGTGCGGTGGGTGTTAATGCGATTATCGGTTTTATGCAAGAGTACCGGGCAGGAAAGGCCATCGAAGCACTTGCCGACATGATGCCGGAATTTGCAACCGCACTGCGGGACGGGCAGTCGTTTGCCGTTTCCGCCGAAACCCTTGTCCCTGGTGACCTCGTGACCTTGCAGAGCGGCGACAAGGTCCCAGCCGATCTGCGCCTGGTCAGAGTAAAGAACCTCCTGGTCGAAGAAGCGGCGCTTACCGGAGAGTCGCTTCCTGTTGCAAAGAGAAGCGATGCCGTTGCCGGGGAAGCGCCTCTTGGGGACCGGATCGGCATGGCCTTTAGCGGAACACTTGTTCTGCAAGGCACTGCCGTCGGGGTCGTGGTTGCGACCGGCGGCAGCACGGAGCTGGGCCGGATCAATGCCCTGCTCAACCCGACCGGGCAGTTGGAGACTCCGCTGACCCGTCAACTGGCCAAAGTCAGCACCGGCATTACTGCTGCCGTAACGGCTGTGGTAGCCGTCCTCATTGGTTTCGGCATCTGGGTCAAAGAGGCCCCCCTGGGCGAATCTCTCATGGTTGCGGTCTCACTGGCTGTGGCGGCAATCCCTGAAGGTTTGCCGGCGGTCATTACCATATGCCTCGCCGTCGGCGTTCGGCGCATGGCCGAAAGGCATGCCGTCGTCCGGCACCTTCCGGCGGTGGAAACCCTTGGCTCCACCACGGTTATCTGTTCCGACAAGACCGGCACCCTGACCCGCAATGAGATGACGGTGCAGGTGGCATGGCTGGCCGGTCAGGAATACCGGTTTTCCGGCATCGGTTATGCCCTGGACGGAGAAGTCGAACGCGATGGCGCCCGGCTGACCGAACTCCCGGCGGCCCTACATGATCTGCTTGCCATCGGAGTCCTCTGCAATGACGCCTCGGTTCGGCTTGAGCAAAATATCTGGACCATCACCGGTGATCCAACCGAGGCTGCGTTGGTTGTTGCCGGTGAAAAAGCAGGCCTTTCGAGCCGGGATTTCCGCAGCCGCCATGCCCGTCTGGATGTCATCCCCTTCGAGTCGGACAGTAAATTCATGGCCACCCTGCACAGGATTGACGGGGAAAACCGTATCCTCCTGAAGGGTGCACCGGAAACGGTTCTTGAGCGCTGCGCCCTGAGTGATTCGGAGTTGCGCCGAATCAATGACGCCATGGCCACCTACGCCCGCCAGGGCATGCGGGTGATCGCCTTTGCACAAAAGAAAAACCTTTCTGCGGATCAGATCCAACCGGAGTCCGTCCGTGGTGATTTGCTGTTTGCAGGGTTGCTCTGCATGATTGATCCGCCCAGGACCGAGGCCATGGACGCCATCCGAATCTGCCATAGTGCCGGGATTACGGTCAAGATGATCACCGGAGATCATCCTGTGACCGCCGAGGCCATCGGTCGCCAGCTCGGTCTGTTGCCCCAGGGGCAAAGCGCCGTGTCGGGCCGTGATCTTGACGGTCTTGCCGACGAGCAACTGCAGGATGCGGCCATGAATACCAATGTCTTTGCGAGGGTGTCTCCGGAGCACAAGATCCGGCTTGTCGAGGCCCTGCAGGCACAGCGCCATGTCGTTGCCATGACCGGTGACGGCGTCAATGATGCACCGGCTCTCAAGCGCGCCGATATCGGCATTGCCATGGGCATAACCGGCACAGCGGTATCGAAAGATGCAGCCAAGGTTGTGCTGATGGATGACAATTTCGCTTCCATCACGGCAGCGGTGGAGGAGGGCCGCCGGGTCTACGACAACCTCATCAAATCCCTGGCCTTTATGCTGCCCGCCAATCTCGGCCTGGCATGCACCCTGTCGGTTGCCATGTTTTTCTTTCCGACCATTCAGGTGGATGGTGTCAATGAGCTCCTCATGGCCATGTCCCCCAGTCAGACCTTGTGGATCAACCTGGTGGCCAGTGTTACCCTGTCCATCCCCCTGGCTTTTGAGGTGCTGGAGCCTAACGCCATGCAGCGGCAGCCGCGCGCTCCCGGCGAACCTGTGCTTTCGGGTTATATTGTCACCCGTTTGATCATTGTCGGGATGCTCATGGCGGCAACTGCCTGCGGTCTGTTCCTTTGGGAATACTATCGTATCGCCGGCCCGGCGCCCGTGACAAGAGACATGCATGTTCTGGCCCTCTCCGAAGCCCAGACCCTCTGTGTGACAAGCATCATCTTCACCCAGATTTTTTACCTGCTCAATTGCCGGTCCCTGAAGTCCTCGCTCTTTGATCAGGGCTTTTTCAGCAACCCTTCTGTCTTTATCGGCATAGGCATCCTGCTGATGCTTCAGGCGTGCTTCATTTATCTGCCGCTGCTGCAGACGCTTTTTGGCTCCGCGCCGCTTGACGCCGGGCCTGGATGTTCGCTATGATGGCCGGAGCGGTCGTGCTGCCGGTCATATCGCTTGACAAATGGATCAGAAACCGCAGGAGTGCGGGCGTAAGCACTGACGCAAAGGAGATAAGATGATAGGAGCGATCAAGAAATTCGAGAGAGTGATCATTTTCTCTCCGGTCATCATGATGTGTTTTGTTTTGCTGCTCGCGACCATTGAAAATGAATGAAACCTTTTCTGCTCAACAGAGAATCATCAGGATTTAAAATATCCTGCTGTATCTGCTTTGGAGAAGGTTCTTGTATGCTTGTTTTTTTTCAAAGGGAAGAAAGCTGATATTGATCCATTGTTCCCATTTATTTTGCAGGGTTTTGAAATTTGACATAAGGGTGTCAATCCCCTTATCCGTCAGCATTAATTTTTCTTTTGCGAAATAATCAATAAAATCATGTTTTTTCAGTTTGTTCTTTTTCCCATTCAGCGGAAGGGCCGATTCTTCGTCCGGAGATAAAAGAATAATGGATGTATTGAGAAGATCATAGGAAGGGGATAAGGCAGTCATCCCGTTATCTTGTATGAGCGAGAAATTTTTCAGATGCATGTCTTCATTGCCTGTTAAAAAACAGAAAAGTAATATTTTAAACAGCTTTGCTTTTTCAATGTCCGGTCAAACCGCCGGATAAAATACGTCAGCTCATTGTCCCGGCCATACAAAAGTCCGTGCAAAGGGACTTCGATCCCGGCCGATGCCGCCAGTCTCATGGTCAGGTCTTCATTCTCGGGAACGTGAGGATAGTCTGAAATCTGGGGTTTCAGGATATAATGCCCGTTTTTATCCACCAGATCGAAGCATTGATTTTTGACATTCAGGCGGGCGGGTAATTTGGGCTGAACCCCCTGGATGGATATTTTCCCGGCCCGGGAGGAGGCCTCCTGTCTCAGTTCAACCGAAGAAAAGGGCAGGGGATAAAGGCCTGAAAGGCTTTTTGAAAGCAGCTTCAATCCTTTTTCAGAATACAGCCCGGTGCAGGGCTCATAGCTTATGGGGCATAGGTTCATGGCCTTTCCCTGATGGTCACGGCGCCCACCGTATCGGACCCGGCAGCAAGAAGCTGGGACATGGGGTCGCCCGGTCGATTTTTTTCATCCTGAGTAAGGCTTCAAGCTGATAGCCTTCGGGAAGCAAACCGTCAAAAAACGGGGGGAACATATCAAATGGGTAGACCTGTTGGTCAAGGGGCATGGTCAGGGAAACCGGAGGGCCGGAATAGTCTTTTTCATAAATAAACCGGTATTCCCTGTTTTTAACGGTTTCAACCAATTTGCCGGCCAGGGATTCCCGGAAAAAGACATCAGCCGTTCTCATCTGGATTTTCCCTTTTAAAAAGCGCCATCAAAGGGCTTTTCAACTCAATGGTGAGGTTAAGGATATTTAATATTTTCATCAGATTGTCCAATTGTATGGAGAGTCGCCCTTTTTCAACCTCATAGACCATGTTTTTGCCCACACCGGCCATGTCTGCAAGTTCAGCCAGGGTCAATCCGCTTTTTATCCGGTGATACCGGATGACCTTGGATAGGTTGATATTCATTTTTTCCCTGTTTACCGGTAAAATTCCTATATTATGAAATATGTACCAAGGGAAAAAAAATCAAATCAAGAAAATTTCCCCTTAAACAGGGAATTATCAGGATGTAAAACCGGCTTTATCCCACATTTCATAAAAATGATGAACCGGACCGTGGCCCTGGCCTGTTTTGTATTCAGCCCCGGCCTTCAGGGCGCCGGTAAGCCAGGCCTTGGCACCCTGCACCGCCGCTTCAAGCCCCAGGCCCCGGGCCAGATGGGCACAGACGGCCGAAGACAAAGAACAGCCCGTGCCGTGGGAATTGGGGGTTTGGACGCGGATGCCGGGCAGTCGGGTCAGGGTATCCGCGTTCCTTTGAAAGAACAGGTCCGCGCTGTCTTGGCCCATGAGATGGCCGCCCTTGAGCAGGACATTGGCGCATCCAAGATCCGAAAGATCCCTTGCGGCCCGGGCCATGTCTTCCGGGGTTTTCACTTCCCGGCCCAGCAGGACCGAGGCTTCGGGCAGGTTGGGGGTGATGACGAAGGCTTTGGGGATGAGGATGGTTTTCAGGGCATCCACCGCATCCTCCCTTAAGAGCTTGTCCCCGGATTTGGACACCATGACCGGGTCGAGAACGATATGGGGGCAATTCCACTGGACCAGCTTTTGGGCCACGGTTTCAATCACTTCCGGCGAATGGAGCATGCCGATTTTGACCGCGTCTGCGCCGATGTCGGACAAAACCGCGTCCAGTTGGAGGCCGATGAATTCCGGCGTCACCGGGAAGATTCCGGTGACGGAATGGGTGTTCTGGGCCGTCAGGGCCGTGATGGCCGACATGCCGAAGCAGCCCAGGGCGGAAAAGGTCTTCAGATCCGCCTGGATTCCGGCTCCGCCGCCGCTGTCCGATCCGGCAATGGTCAAGGCCCTGAAATAGGATTTCATCATGGTTTTTCCTCCTTTGCACGCTTAAAAATCTGAGTCAGATGCCGGGTGGCCTCAAAGGGGTCTGTTGCCGAACAGATGGCCGACACCACGGCCAGGCTGTCGGCTCCGGCAGTGATGACCGCTTCTGCATTGGAGGCATGGATGCCGCCGATGGCCACCAGGGGGTGCCGGGAATAATTCCTGATTCTGGCCAGCCCGTCCAGGCCCCAGGGGGCTTTGGTATCGGTTTTGGTGGGGGTGGGAAAGACCGGGCTCACCCCGAGATAATCCACCTCCATGTCCTGGGCCGCTTCCACATCTTCCCAGGTTTCCACGGAAAGACCGATGAGGGCGTCTGGCCCCATGAGTCTTCGGGCCTGGGCATAGGGCATGTCGCTCTGGCCCAGGTGGACTCCGTCGGCTTGTGATGCCAGGGCGATATCCACCCGGTCGTTGATGATAAGAGGAACCCCCGCCGGCTTCAGGATAGCCTTCAGATCCAAGGCTTTTTGAAGAAAGACCCGGGTCCCGGCCTTTTTCTCCCGAAGCTGGACCCAGGCCGCCCCGGCCCTGGCCGCAGAAGCCACCACGGATTCGAGGGATCTGCCCTGGCAGGCCGCCTCATCGGTCACCAGATAAATGCCTTTCATGGACGGCCTCATATTTTCAACCGGTCCTGGATATGGGCTTCCGACAACCGGTAAAGGCAGTCGATGAAATTCACCTCGAGGGTTCCCGGCCCCGGCGCATGTTCCGCCGCCATTTCCCCGGCAATGCCCATGACGGCCATGGCGTGGGCTGCGGCCCCGGCCATGTCCGGGTTGACCGCGGCAAAGGCCCCGCACAGGGCCGTGGCGGTACAGCCCAGGCCCGTAACCCGGGGCATCATGCGGTGCCCGTTTTTAATTTCAATGACGGCAGTGGCCGAAACAATATAATCGATGGCACCGGTGACACAGATTACGGAGCCCGATTCCCGCGCAAGGGTTTTTGCCGCGTCCACGGCCAGGTCCGAGGCGCTGGTGCTGTCCACACCCTTGGTGGTCCGGCCTTGATCACAGAGGGCCAGGATTTCGGAACCGTTTCCCCGGATGATGGAAGGGGCCGCGGCCCGGATCAGCTCCCGGGCTGTCCTTGTCCTGTATTGGGTGGCGCCCACCCCCACCGGGTCCAGGACAATGGGGATGTTCCGGGAGGAGGCCTTTTGAACAGCCTTGAACATGGCCTCGATCCAGGCCTCGCTCAGGGTGCCGATATTGATGACCAGGGCCTTGGCCATGGCCGCCATATCTTCCACCTCAGGCAGGGCATGGGCCATGACCGGCGAGGCCCCCAGGGCCAGAAGGGCGTTGGCCGTGGTGTTCATGACCACGTAATTGGTGATGTTGTGGACCAGGGGCGCGGTTTTCCGGATGGCTTCGATGTCTTTGAAGATGCGGGAAGCGTTTATTGTCATGGGAATTCTCCTTATTTGAAGGGGTGGATGAGGGATGAGACATCCACCTTGTTTCGGATGAGGCCGTGTTTCAGGCTGAAATCGGCAAAGGCCTGCCATTTGGCCGGGTCATGCCCGGTCTTGACGGCAAAATAGGGCCGGGTCAGTTCAAAGGCCCGGGTTTCGATTTTGGGATCGGCTTCGGGCACGGCGGCGAGATACAGGGCCAGGGCCTCCCGGGGATGGGCTGTGGTATAGGCCAGGGCCTTTTCCATGGCAGCAACAAAGCCTTGGATGGCCTTGGGTTTTTTCTCCAGGGCGCCTGCGCCGCAGACAAAAATCAATTCTTCATAATCCGGGATGCCCCATTTTTCCAGTTCAAAAAACCGGGCCGTATAGCCCTGGGCTTGCATGGTCACGGTTTCATAGGTCTTGAAGGGTCCCATGACCGCATCCACCCGGCCTGCCGCCAGGGCGGGCAGGATGGTGAAACCCACATTCACCGGGGTATAATCCCTGATGCCGTTGATGGCGGCAAAGGCGTCCAGCAGCACATCCATGAGTCCGGGCACGGTATAGCCGATTTTTTTACCGGACAGGTCCTTGGGGGTTTGAATGCCCTTGCCGTCCAGAAAGAGCAGGGTGGTCAGGGGTGGCCACCAGGGGGGCGATGACCTTGACGGCAAGCCCCTGATCTGCGGCCATGAGGGTCTGGGGCTGGTAGGACACGGCCAGGTCCGTATGGCCGGAAGCCGCCAGCTTCAAGGCATCCGAGGTTTCCGACGGGCTGATGATGTCCACCCGGATATGGTTTTCGGCAAAGAACCCTTTTTCCCGGGCCACGTAAATGGGCAGGTGGTCCACATTGGGAAACCAGTCCAGCATGAGGCTCAGCTTTTCTTCCGCCGCCAGGGCCGCGCCGGCCCAGAAAAGCAGGCCGAGAACCAGGGCCATAATCGTTTTTTTCATGTCATATCTCCTTTTTCCATTTGATGATGATCGTTTCAAGAATTCCGGTGAAATACCACAGGGCAAGGCCCATGGCTGTGAGCCAGAGGATGGCGGCAAAGACCAGGTCCGTCTGGAGCCGGGCATTGGACTGGATCATGAGAAATCCGAGGCCCTTCTGGGCCCCCACCCATTCTCCGATGACGGCCCCGATCCCGGCCACGCCCACGCCCACCCTGAGGCCTGCAAAAAACCGGGGCAGGGCCCAGGGCCAGTAGAGCAGGGCCAGGGTGTGAAAGAAGGAAGCCCCCATGAGGCGGAACAGGACCCGGAATTCCGGATCACAGTTTTTGAACCCTCCAGGAGGCTGACGCAGATGGGGAAAAAAATGATGATCCAGGCCATGAAGAC